>NZ_CP012184.1:3346625-3658037 GCF_001420995.1 Pseudonocardia sp. EC080619-01
GTTCAACACCCTGATCGACGACGACAGCGCCCCGCCGTTCGCCCGGGAGTTCTTCGTCGGCGTCCCGGCCCCGGCCGCCGCGATGACCGCCGGGATCCCCCTCTACCTCTGGCTCCACTTCGGCGACGGCTGGTGGTCGGCCGAGCCGCTGGTCGCGGGCTGGGCGCTGGTCACCGCCGGGCTCATGGTGAGCCGGATCCCGACCGTCTCGCTGAAGACGGTCAGGGTGCCACCGCGGGCGATCGCCCCGCTGCTGGTCGGGGTGACGGTGATCGTCGCCGTGCTGCTCACGGTGCCGTTCCTGGGCATCACGATCGCGGGTCTCGGCTACCTCCTGCTGCTGCCCTACACGGCCTACCGCTACCGCTGGCTGGCCCGCCACCCCGAGGCGTGGGACGTCCCGGTCCGCCAGCGCCGCGCCGTCGCCCGGGCGGCGCGTTCCGCCCGCCAGCTCGGTCTGCGCCCGCCGCTGCGGCGCCGGGTCGCCGGGCGGGCCGGTGCGGTCGCCCGCGGCGTGCGCCGCCGGCTGGACCCGGAGGGCGCCGCCCGCCGGGAGAACGGCACCGACCGCCGCGCCGCCGCCCGCGGCCCGGGTGTGGCCCCGGCCCCGCGCGGCTCCGGCCGCCGTCTCGGCCTGCGCCGCCGCTGACCCCGCTCCCGCCGGCCGGTGTCCGCCGACGGGATAGCGTGGCGGCGTGGGAGATCCCTCGCTGACCCTGGTCGCCCGCCTGGCCCCCGCGGCCACCGACGCCCGGCGCGGGGTGATCCGGCTGCACCCCGAGGTGCTGGCCGGGCTCGGCCTCCGCTCCTGGGACGCGGTGACGCTCACGGGGTCCCGGGTGACGGCTGCGCTGGCCGTCGCCGGTGACGCCGCAGGCCCGCACGGCCAGGCCCGGCTCGACGACGTGACGCTGTCCAACGCCGGACTCACCGACGGGGCCCAGGTCGTCGTCGCCCCGGCCACGGTGACCGCGGCCCGGGAGGTGCGGCTGCTCGGCTCGCGGCTCGCGACCGCCACGGTGAGCCCGGCGACGCTGCGGCTGGCGCTGATGGGGAAGGTCGTGGTCCGCGGCGACGCGGTGTCGTTGCTGCCGCAGGACATCGAGCCGCCGCCCGGGTCCGACGTCGGGTCGGTGCGCCGCGCGCTGGTCGCCGCCGTCGGCGGGGCGTGGACCTCGGAGCTGCTCACCGTGGCCGTCGCCGGCCCGGACGGGGGACCGGTCGTCGTCGTGCCGTCGACCGTCGTCGGCTGGGAGGGCGGCGCCGACACCGGCACCGTGACCGTCTCGCCGGCACCGGGCACCGCCGTCGGCCGTCCCGCCCTGACGACGGCCGGTGGGCCCACCGCGACCGGGCGGTCCGGCGGGCCGGGCCCGGCCGGGCCCGCCGGCGGGTTCGTGGGCTCCCCCGGCGGACCGGCAGGCGGGACGGGCGACCGTGGCGCCCGCGACGGCGGTGCCGGCGCGGACACAGCGGCCCGGGACGGTGCCGCCCCGGACACAGCGGCCCGGGACGGTGCCGCCCCGGACACCGCGGCCCGGAACGGTGCCGCCCTGGATGCCGACCCGACGCCGTCGATCGACGACCTCGCGGCGAACGAGGCGGTCGCGCGGCGGCTGCTGGACTGGCTGGAGCTGATGTTCCGCCGCCCCGAGCTGCTCACCCGGCTCGGCGGGGACGCCCGGCTCGGGGTGCTCGTCTCCGGCCCGGAGGGCTCGGGCAAGGCCACGCTGGTGCGCAGCGCCGCCGCGGCCGCCGGGGCCCGCTGTGTCGAGCTCGTCGGGCCCGCCGTCGCCGCCGTCGAGCCCGCGGCCGCGGCCGAGCGGGTCCGCGCCGCGATCGCCGACGCCCGCAGCACCCCGGACGATCCCGCGGTCCTGCTGGTGCACGACGCACACGCCCTGCTGCCCGCCTCGTCACCACCGCCGCTGGCCACACTGGTACTCGACGAGCTGCGGGCGGCGACCCGGCCCGGCGGGCCCGCGCTCGTCGTCACCAGCGCGGAGCCGGAGGGGCTCGACCCTCGGCTGCGCGCCCCGGACCTCGTCGACCGCGAGCTCGCCGTCGCGCTCCCGGACACGGCGACGCGGCGGGCGCTGCTGGAACGGCTGCTGTCCGGGGTGCCGCGGGCGGGTGACGTCGACCTGGGCGTGATCGCGGCGCGGACCCCCGGGTTCGTGGTGGCCGACCTGGCGGCCGTCCGGCGGGAGGCCGCCATCGCGGCCGCCCTGCACGGCGGCGCGGACGACGCGGAGGAGGTCCGCCAGCAGGACCTGCTCGACGCCGTCGGCTCGGTCCGGCCGATCTCGCTCTCCGACGGCGGCACGCTGAGCGCGGGGGGTCTGACCCTCGACGACGTCGGCGACATGACCGAGGTGAAGCGGTCCCTGACCGAGGCGGTCCTCTGGCCGCTGCGGCACCCGGACTCGTTCGCCCGGCTCGGTGTCGAGGCCCCGCGTGGTGTGCTCCTCTACGGTCCGCCCGGTGGCGGGAAGACCTTCCTGCTGCGGGCGCTGGCCGGGTCCGGGGATCTCAACGTGTTCGCGGTGAAGGGCGCCGAGCTGCTCGACAAGTACGTCGGCGAGTCCGAGCGGGCGGTCCGGGAGCTGTTCCGGCGGGCCGCGGAGGCCGCTCCGGCGCTGATCTTCCTGGACGAGGTGGACGCGCTCGCGCCGCGCCGTGGCGGGTCCACCGACGCGGGCGTCGCCGACCGGGTGGTGGCCGCGTTGCTCACCGAGCTGGACGGGGCGACGCCGCTGCGGGAGGTCGTCGTCGTGGGGGCGACGAACCGCCCGGAGCTGATCGACCCGGCCCTGCTGCGCCCGGGCCGGCTGGAGCGGCTGGTGTTCGTCCCGCCCCCGGACGCCGAGGCGCGGGCCGACATCCTGCGCGCGTCCGGCCGGGACGTCCCGCTGGCCGACGACGTGGACCTGGACACGCTCGCGTCCGACCTGGACGGCTACTCGGCCGCGGACTGCGCGGCGCTGCTGCGCGAGGCGGCGCTCACCGCGATGCGGGAGTCGCTGGAGGCCGGCGAGGTGACGGCGGCGCACGTCGCGACCGCACGGGAGACCGTCCGGCCGTCGCTGGACCCCGCGCAGGTCGCCGACCTGGAGGCCTACGCCGAGCGCCGCAGCGGCTGACCACACACGACGGTCCCGGACGAGCGACTCGTCCGGGACCGTCCGTGCCGGGGAGCGGAAAGCCGGTGTCAGGCGGCCGAGAAGTCCCGGGTGACGATCACGATCACGCCGGGCGTCGCGTCCTGGATGCCGTCGAAGCGGGGCTCGGTACGCATGCCGAACTTCTGCGCGATCTCCTCCGCGGCGGCCTTCTCGCCCGTGCCCTGCCGGTAGTAGACCGTCGTCGTCGGGATGACGCCCTCGGAGTAGTTCTGGACCTGGGCGACGTCCCAGCCGTTGGTCCGGAACTGGCCGGCGGCCTTCTCGGCGAGCCCGCGGATCGTGGAGTTGTTGTAGATCCGCACGGCGGGCCGGGCCGCGGCGGACGATCCCTCGCCGGCCGCGGCGCCACCACCACCGGCGCCGCCGGCGCCACCGGCCGCGGCGGGCGGCGGGGCGACGGCCGGGCCGGGCCCGTCGTAGCCGGGGGAACCCGGCGTGCCGGGAGCGCCCGGGGTGAGCGGCGACGTGCCGCCGGGCGCGCCGGGGGCTCCGGGCCCGCCGGGGGTGCCCGGAGCTCCGGCGCCGTCGGCGCCGGGTGCGGCGCCGTCGCCGCCCGGGGCGGGTTCGGCGCTCGCCGACGGCGGCGGGGCGGCCTGAGGGTTCTCCTCGCCACCTCCGCCGAGGCCGAACAGGCCGACCACCCCGGCGACCACACCGACACCGATCAGTGCGATTCCGGCGATCTTCAGCGGCGACTGCCCGCCGGACGCGGGTGCGGTCATGGTGACCTCCGGTCAGTGTCGATCACGGCTGTCGTCTGCGCCGCCGGCTCAGGGCTCGAGGCCGAGACGACGGGCGGCGCGGGTGCGCTGCCGGCTGGAGCGCAGCCGGCGCAGGCGCTTGACCAGCAGCGGGTCGACAGCCAGTGCCTCGGGCTTGTCGACCAGCGCGTTCAGCACCTGGTAGTAGCGGGTGGCGGACATGTCGAAGAGCTCGCGGATCGCCTGCTCCTTGGCTCCCGCGTACTTCCACCACTGGCCCTCGAACGCGAGGATCTCGCGCTCGCGGCGGTCGAGGTCGCGGGAGGGGGCGGCGGGGCGGCGGTGCGCTCCGCGGCTTTCCGGCAGGGACCCAGCGGACTCCATCACGCTCCTCGAGCGGCTGACGAACTCGGTCGGCGACGGCTCCGGAGAGGCGCCGCCGGCACGAATGACACGTCTGTCATTCGCGGTCCGGATTGAACCACACGGCACCGACGCCGACCGGTCACGACGCGCCCCGCGGCGCGGAAACCCCCCGGTCGGGTCCACGGCGGGAGCAGGCGCGGAGGGGAGATCGCCGGACCGTACCCTGCGACGGTGACGGTTCTGCGCATCCGCATGGTCGGCGACCCCGTCCTGCACCGGCCCACCCGGCCCGTCGAGCAGGTGGACGACGGGATCCGGACGCTCGTCGACGACATGTTCGAGACGATGGCCGCCGCGAACGGGGTCGGCCTCGCCGCGAACCAGGTCGGGGTGGACCTGCGGCTGTTCGTCTACGACTGCCCGGACGAGGAGACGCGCACGATGCGGCGCGGCCTCGTCGTCAACCCGGTGCTCGAGACCAGCGAACGCCCGCAGGTCATGCCCGACCCGGACGACGACGAGGAAGGCTGCCTGTCGGTGCCCGGGGAGAGCTACCCGACCGGTCGCGCCGACTGGGCCCGGGTCACCGGCACCGACCTCGACGGCGAGCCGGTCGACGTCGAGGGCCGGGGCTTCTTCGCCCGCTGCCTGCAGCACGAGACGGACCACCTCGACGGCCACCTGTACCTGGACCGGCTGATGGGCCGGAACCAGAAGGCCGCGAAGAAGATGCTCAAGCAGAACGGGTGGGGCGCGCCCGACGACTCCTGGGACCCGGCGACGACCCCCGCCGAGGACGTGCCGCGCGGCTGAGCGGGAGCCCGGGCCTCCTCCCATGGTCCGAGGCCCGACCTGCGAGAACCGTACCTCCGGCCGATGCCGGGGACGGCGCGGCGGGAGCACTGTGGAGCCATGGTGCTGACGATCCTGGCCGTGGCCCCCGTGCTGGCAGTCCTGCTCGTGATGGCGGCCCAGCCGCTGTTCGAGCTCTTCGACGCCCGCGCGTCCGAACGCGACCGGGCGGCCGGTCGTACGGCCCCCGAGGGCACGCCTGCGGCGCTGCCCGAGGACTACCCGCTGCCGCACGCGCCGGTCGCGTTCCCCGAGGCGCTCGGCGACGTGACGCCCGGCGTCCGGATCCCCGCGCAGCGCGGGCCGCTCCCGCGGGTCCGCGCCGCCGGGTGAGCGTGGCTCAGCCGACCAGCCGGTTCTCCCAGGCCCACGCGGCGATCTCGACCCGGTTCCGGGCGTCCAGCTTGGACCCGATGTTGGCCAGGTGGGTCTTCACCGTGGACAGCGAGACGAACAGGTCACCCGCGATCTCGTGGTTGGTCCGGCCGCGGGCGACCGCGCGGACGACGTCGAGCTCCCGCGGCGACAGCGCGACCGCCGGCTCCGTACGGGGCGGGGGCTCGGTGAGCCGCTCCAGCAGGCGCACCGTGACCGACGGCGACACCAGCGCGTCCCCGGCCGCGGCCGCCCGCACCGCCTCCACCAGCAGGCGCGGCCCCGCGTCCTTCAGCAGGAACCCGCACGCACCGGACCGCAGCGCGCCGTAGACGTACTCGTCCAGGTCGAACGTCGTCACGACGACGATCCGCGGCGGCGACGGGTCCGCGGCCAGCGCCCGGGTGGCCGCAATGCCGTCGATGCCGGGCATCCGGATGTCCATCAGGACCACGTCCGGGCGCAGCCGGCGGGCCACCGCGACCGCGTCGTCACCGGTCCCGGCCTCGCCCAGCACTTCGATGTCGCTCTCCGCGGAGAGGATCAGCCGGAACCCGGTGCGCACCATCTCCTGGTCGTCGGCCAGGACGACACCGATGCTCACCGCGCTCCGTCCAGCGGCAGCTCCACCAGCACGGTCCAGGCCCCGGGGCCGTCCGGGCCGACACGCAGCGTCCCGCCCAGCACCCCGACCCGCTCCGCCATCCCGGCCAGCCCGAAACCGCCGCGTCCGAGCGCCTGCTGCGTGCGGTCGGGGGCGCCGCCGTCGTTGCGGACGGTCACCTCCAGCGACCCGTTCCGTCTCAGCAGCGCGACCCGGACCGACGTCGCGTCCGGCGCGTGCCGGTGCACGTTGGTCAGCGACTCCTGCACCACCCGGTACGCGGTCGCGCCGACGCCCGGGGGCAGCGCGCCGAGCGCGGCGTCGCGTTCCAGCACGGTGCGCGTGCGGTCCGGGTCGAACCGGTCGACGAGCTCGTCCACGTCGGACGGGCCGTGGGCGACGGTGCGGCCGGCCTCCTCGCCGCCGCGCAGCACTCCGACCATGCGGCGCATCCCGGCCAGTGCCTCGGCGCCGGCCCGCTCGATCGACTCCAGCGCCGGGCCGGCCTCCTCGGGCCGGATCCTGGCGACCGTGACGGCGGCCTGCGCGGCCACCACGATGCCGGTGACGTGGTGCGCGACGACGTCGTGCAGCTCGCGGGCCAGTTCCAGCCGTTCCCCGGTGCGGGCCTCGGCGAGCCGGGCCTCGCGCCGCACCCGGACCTCGCGCAGCACCGCGGCGACCGCGACCGTGCTCGCCCAGCCCAGCCCGGTGACCGCCACGCTCATGTTCCAGTCGACACCGTCGGTGGCGAACCGCAGGGCGGGCATGCCGACGATCACCAGGAACGCACCGGCGGCGGTCAGGACGGCCACCCCGCCCGCGGCGACACGGACCGTCGAGACGGTGACGACCGCCAGCGCGAACAGCTCGGCCAGCGACACCTCGGGGGGCCCACCGGTGACCACCGCAGCCAGCGAGAGCACGGCGGAGAGCACCATCGCGATCACCGTCGCCGCACTCCGGGACCAGCGGTACCGGGAGAGGGCGACGGCGGCCACCAGCGCACCGGCGACCGGGCCCGAGTACGCGAAGATCCCGGGGTCCGACACGCCGGGGGAGGCGAGCACGTCGATCCCGAGCCAGAACAGGTAGGCGAACGCCTCGCACGTGAACAGCAGCGTCCGCGACCGGGCGCCGGGCCGGGCCGCGGGCGCCCCGTCCCGCGGGATGACGGCGGTCGGTCCGGACATGGCGCTCACCCTAGGGCGGAGATCGCCGGCCCGCCCTCGGCCGGAAGTACGACGCGCGGACGACCGGAGACCGTCCCGTGGTCCGACGCGCCGGACCCCTCCCGCACGGCACCGTCGTCATCATGCTCGACGTCCTGATGAACACCGCCGCCGTGATCGGCGGCGTCGTCCTGTTCCTGATGTTGCTGACCGTCGCGGCGCTGCCGTTCCTGCAGGAGTGGGGTGAGCAGCGGTGACGGCCCCACGGGCCGCCGCCGCGGCCATCGGCCTGGTCCGCGCCTACGGCGAGGGCCGCGGCGCCGTCCGGGCCCTGGACGGGATCACGATGTGGCTCCCGGCGGGCCGGTTCACCGCGGTGATGGGCCCGTCGGGATCCGGCAAGTCGACGCTGCTGCACTGCCTGGCCGGCCTGGACCGGCCGACCGCCGGACAGGTCCTGCTGGGCGACACCGACCTCGGCGCGCTCGACGACGCCGACCTCACCGTCGTCCGGCGGGACCGGATCGGGTTCGTGTTCCAGGACGGCAACCTGCTGCCGCACCTCACCGCCGGGGAGAACATCGATCTCGCGGCCTCGCTGGCCGGTCGGCGTCCGGACCGGGCGTGGCGGACGGAGCTGGTCGACCGGCTCGGGATCGGCGACCGGCTGCGGCACGTGCCCGCGGAGCTGTCCGGCGGCCAGCGGCAGCGGGTCGCGGTGGCCAGGGCGCTGCTGGGGCGGCCGGAGATCGTCGTCGCCGACGAGCCGACCGGGGCGCTGGACACCACGTCCGGGCGGGAGCTGCTGGGCCTGCTGCGCGGCTGCGTCGACGACTACGGCCAGACCGTCGTCATGGTCACCCACGACCCGCTGGCCGCGTCGGCGTCGGACCAGGTGCTGCTGCTGCGCGACGGGACGGCAGCGGGCCGGCTCGCCGACCCGACGCCCGGCACCGTCCTCACCGCACTCGGCGAGCTGACGGCGGGCGGGCGGCGTCCGGCGCCGGTGCCGTCGTGAGGGCGGTGAACCCGGCGACCCGCGCGGCCGTCGCCGGGATCCGCAGGAACCCGCGGCAGACGGTGCTGACCGGGCTCGCGGTGCTGGTGTCGACGGTGTTCGCGACGGGGTCGGTGCTGTTCACCGGCACCCTGCGCGAGGCACTGCTCGCCGGCGCCACCGACGCGGACCAGGTGTCCGCCTCGGTGACCTCGGTGCTGGCGGGGCTCTCCGTGTTCGTCGGACTCGCCCTGGTCGCCGCGGCGGTCGTGGTCGGCTCGACGTTCCGGATCGTGCTCGGGCGCCGCAGCCGGGAGCTCGCGCTGCTGCGGTGCATCGGCGCGACCCGCGGGCAGGTGACCCGCTCGGTGCTGGCCGAGGCGGGAGTGACCGGGCTGGTGGCGGGCGTCGGTGGGGCCGTCGTCGCCACCGCGGCGGGGTACGTGACCCTCGCGGCGCTGCGGGCGTCCGGTGTGGAGGTGCCGGGTCTGGCCCTGCCGCCGGCCGGGCTGGCCGGGTGCGTGCTGCTCGCCGTCGTCGCGACGGTCGTGGCGGCGGTGCCGCCCGCGCTCGCCGCCGGACGGGTGCCACCCGTCGTCGCGCTGGGGGCGGCCGACGCCGCCGAGGCGCACGGTCCGCGTGTCCGGCGCAGGGCGCCGCTCGCCGCCGTGCTCGTCGCAGTGGCGGCCGTGACCGGCGCCCTCGGCCTGGCGGTCCCGGACTCGCTGGCGGCGCTGAGCCTGGTGGCGCTCAGCGGGATGGTGCTGTTCGCCGCGCTGGTGGTGGCCGGACCGTTCCTGGTGGCGGCCGCCGCGACCGCGCTGCGGCCGCTCGCGGAGCGCTCCGGTCCGGCGCGGCTGGCCGTCGCGAACGCCCGCCGGGTGTCCCGGCGGACCGCCGCGACGACGACGGTGCTCGCCCTCGGTGTCGGGCTCACCGCGGCGCTGCTGGTCGGCATCGACGGGGCGAGCGCGGAGGCGCGGGCCTCGATCGACCGCAACTACCCGGCGGACGTCCTGGTGCTGCCCGCGGACACCGGCCCGGCGGGGGACGCCGCGGGGCGGAAGGACGCGGCGGACGCCACCGCGGCACGGCTGGCCGAGCGGTCCGAGCTGCGGGTCCGTACGGACGGCACCGAGGTGCTCGTCGACGGGGCACCGGGGGCCGCGCCGGAGGCCGTCCGGGCCGCGGTCGCGTCGGCCACCGACGGCGGCGGGGCGACGGTGATGTGGGCGGCGGACGTGCGGGCCGAGACCGAGCAGGTGTTCACGACCGTCCGGGCGGTCGGCGCCGGGCTGGTCGGGGTGACGCTGGTCGTCGCCGTGCTCGGGGTGGGGGTCACCCTCGCGCTGTCGGTGAACGAGCGGACCCGGGAGATCGCGCTGCTTAGGGCGCTGGGCCTGACCCGGTCCGGCGCGCGGTACGCCGTCGCCGCGGAGGCGGCGCTCGCCGGGCTGGTGGGGGCCGTACTCGGTGTGGTGCTCGGGGCGGGCTACGGCGCGCTGGGGCTGCAGGCGATCGACATGCCGGTGCCGCTGCCGCCGGCCGGGCAGCTCGCGGGGCTGGGCATCGGCGTCGTCGCGGTCGCGGTGCTCGCCGCGGCGGCGTCGATGCGCCGGGCCGGCCGGGTGGCGCCCGCCCACGGACTGGCCGCGGGCTGACCGCGGCCACGGTCCCGGAGCCGCACGCGGCTCCGCACACCGCTGCGCGCCCGCACGAGGGGGCGGGCGCGCAGCGGTGCCGGTGTGCCGGGGCCGGGGATCAGCCCTTCGGCTCGAGCACGAACACCGGGATGACCCGGGAGGTCTTCTCCTGGTACTCGGCGTACGGCGGGTACGCCGCGACGGAGCGGTCCCACCACTCCTGGCGCTCGGTGCCGGACACCTCGCGCGCGACGAACGTCCCGGTCGCGGTGCCGTCCTGCACGGTGACCTCGGGGTTCGCCACCACGTTGTGGTACCAGGCCGGGTGCTCCGGGGTGCCGCCCTTCGAGGCGATCATCGCGTAGGACCCGTCGTGCTCGACGCGCATCACGGGGACGTAGCGCTGCTTCCCGGACTTCGCGCCGGTCGTCGTGACCAGGACGATCGGCCGGTCCATGACCGTCACGCCCTCGGTGGTGCCCTGCTCCAGGATCTTCTGGGTCTGTTCGCGGACCCAGTCGGTCGGGCTCAGCTCGGCATTCTGCGTCATACCGGTGGTGAACCCGGCACCCGTCGTGATCATTCCTCGCGGGCGGGTGAGAAGCGCCCGGGGGCTGGCCTTCCGCGCCGGACGGTGCCTACGGTGCCCGGGCACGATCAACTGAACACGCGGGAGCTCCGTCGCGCGGGGCTGAGAGGGCGACACACCGATCCACGGTCGCCGACCGCAGAACCAGCCGGGTAATGCCGGCGAGGGAGGACTGTCGTTCATGACGGCTGCACCGGAACACGCGCGTCCGCAGGTCACCACCGGCCCGATCACCGGGTCGGCCAAGGCCTGGGTCGAGGGCCCGGACGGGATCTCCGTCCCGGTCCGGCGGATCGCGCTCAGCAACGGCGAGCACCACGACGTCTACGACACCTCCGGCCCCTACACCGATCCGACGGCGGTGATCGACGTCGGCGCGGGACTCCCCGCGCTGCGCGCGCCGTGGATCGGGGGCCGGGAGGACGGCGGGACCCAGCTGTCGTACGCACGGGCGGGGGTGGTCACCGAGGAGATGCGCTGGATCGCGGTCCGCGAGCGGTGTGACGCCGAGCTGGTCCGCTCCGAGGTCGCCCGCGGCCGCGCGGTGATCCCGGCGAACGTGAACCATCCCGAGTCCGAGCCGATGATCATCGGGAAGCGTTTCCTCACGAAGGTCAACGCCAACATCGGCAACTCCGCGGTGTCGTCGTCGATCGCCGACGAGGTGGAGAAGATGGTGTGGGCCACCCGGTGGGGTGCCGACACCGTGATGGACCTGTCCACCGGCCGCGACATCCACACCACCCGCGAGCGGATCCTGTCCAACTCGCCGGTCCCGATCGGCACCGTTCCGATCTACCAGGCGCTGGAGAAAGTCGACTCGGACCCGGCGGAGCTGTCCTGGGAGGTCTACCGGGACACCGTGATCGAGCAGTGCGAGCAGGGCGTCGACTACATGACGGTGCACGCAGGCGTGCTGCTCCGGTACGTGCCGCTGACCGCGAAGCGGGTCACCGGGATCGTCTCCCGCGGGGGTTCGATCATGGCCGCGTGGTGCCTGGCCCACCACCGCGAGTCGTTCCTCTACACGCACTTCTCCGAGCTCTGCGAGATCCTGCGCCGCTACGACGTCACCTTCTCCCTCGGTGACGGCCTGCGCCCCGGCTCGATCGCCGACGCCAACGACGAGGCCCAGCTCGCCGAGCTCGCGACCCTGGGCGAGCTGACCCGGATCGCGAAGAGCCACGACGTGCAGGTGATGATCGAGGGCCCCGGACACGTCCCGATGGACAAGATCGTCGAGAACGTGCGGCTGGAGGAGGAGTGGTGCGACGAGGCGCCCTTCTACACGCTCGGCCCGCTGGCCACCGACATCGCGCCCGGCTACGACCACATCACCTCGGCCATCGGCGCCGCCCGGATCGCCGAGGCCGGTACCGCGATGCTCTGCTACGTCACGCCCAAGGAGCACCTGGGCCTGCCGAACCGCGACGACGTCAAGGTCGGGGTGATCAGCTACAAGATCGCCGCGCACGCCCCGGACCTGGCCAAGGGGCACCCGCACGCCCAGGCCCGTGACGACGCCCTGTCCCAGGCCCGGTTCGAGTTCCGCTGGCGCGACCAGTTCGCGCTCTCGCTCGACCCGGACACCGCGCAGGCGTACCACGACGAGACGCTGCCGGCCGAGCCCGCGAAGTCGGCGCACTTCTGCTCGATGTGCGGCCCGAAGTTCTGCTCGATGAAGATCACCCAGGACGTCAGGGACTACGCCGAGGCGCACGGCCTGACCAGCGTCGAGGCGATCGAGGCCGGGATGGAGGAGAAGTCCGGGGAGTTCCGGGACGAGGGCGGCCGGGTGTACCTGCCGATCGCGTCGGCGGGGGACTGAGGAGTGGGTGCCCGGGGGACGGCGACCGTCCCCCGGGCGTCACGACACCCGGTGGGGTGAGCGACTACCGTCGTCGTCCGAGGAGCACGAGAAGTACGAGCACGACGCGGGAGCTCGCGGTGCGAGCGGGCTGAGAGGGCGGCTGGGTCCGGGACGGGCCGGCGCCGCCGACCGCGGGACCGGCCGGGTAATGCCGGCCAGGGAGGACCACGCCATGCCCGAGCCCACCGTCGGCACCACACCGCCGCGCGCCCTCACGATCGCCGGCACCGACTCCGGCGGCGGCGCCGGGATCGCCGCCGACCTGCGGACCTTCGCCGCGTGCGGGGTGCACGGCTGCCTCGCCGTCTGCGCGGTGACGGTGCAGAACACGGTCGGCGTCACCGGGGTGCACACGATCCCGCTCGACACGATCGCCGGGCAGGTCACCACCGTCGCGTCCGACATCGGGCTGCAGGCCGCGAAGACCGGGATGCTCGCGAACGCCGAGATCATCGAGGCCGTCGCGGCGGCCTGCGACGGCAACGGCATCGGGGCCGGGCGCGCGACACCGCTGGTCGTCGACCCGGTCGCCGCCTCCATGCACGGCGACCCGCTGCTCGCCGCCGAGGCCCTCGACGCCTACCGGCACACGCTGTTCCCGCGGGCCACGCTGGTCACGCCGAACCTGGACGAGATCCGGCTGCTGGTCGAGCACGACGTGCACGACCGCGACGGCCAGTACGCGGCGGCGAAGGCACTGCACGATCTCGGCCCGCGAGCGGTGCTGGTCAAGGGCGGGCATCTCGCCGGCGACACCGACGGCTGCCTCGACCTGCTCTACGACGGCGAGGTGTTCGTCGAGCTGCCCGGCCCGCGGTTCGACACCGGCGACACGCACGGCGGCGGGGACTCCCTCGCGGCGGCCGTCGCGTCCGGGCTGGCCCGCGGCCACGACGTCGAGGCGGCCGTCCGGTTCGGGAAGCGCTACATCGTCGAGGCGGTCCGGCACTCCTACCCGCTGGGCGCCGGGCACGGCCCGGTCTCGCCACTGTGGACGGTCCGGCCCTGGTGGGACGACCCGGCCTGATCCCCGCGGGGTCGGGCCGCGCCCGGGCGCCGTCCCCGGGACCCGGTCGCAAAAGTCGGGGAGCGACCCGCCGCGGCCGTCGCCGAGTGCCGGACACCGATGATCGGACGCCCGACCGTCGTGGCTCCGCAGATGCGGTGCCGCGCCCGCGCGTCGCTCCGCGAAGGGTACCCTGACCTGC
Organism: Pseudonocardia sp. EC080619-01; assembly: GCF_001420995.1. Lineage (NCBI taxonomy): Bacteria > Bacillati > Actinomycetota > Actinomycetes > Pseudonocardiales > Pseudonocardiaceae > Pseudonocardia > Pseudonocardia sp. EC080619-01. Next base: position 3,360,188 of record NZ_CP012184.1, read on the forward strand.
AAAGAATCGGTCCTCGGCGCGTCGCACGCCGGCCCCGTTCCTGTATACGCTCGGCCGCGATGAGCATCTTGGGCACCCGCGTCGTCCGCACCGAGGATCCGGTCTTCCTCACGCGGGGCGCGACCTACACCGACGATCTGATCGACGAGCGGCTGACCGGAGCGTTGCACCTGACGCTCGTCCGCTCGCCGCTGGCCCACGCGACGATCACGTCGATCGACACCTCGGCGGCGCTCGACTCGCCCGGTGTCGTCGCGGTGATCACCGGCGCGGACCTCGACATCGAGCCGGCGCTGCTGTTCCCGGGCGCGAACAAGGCGATGACCCGCCCGTTCCTCGCGACCGACCGGGTCCGGTTCGTCGGCGAGCCGGTGGCCGCCGTGCTGACCGAGGACTTCTACCAGGGCGAGGACGCCGCCGAGCTGGTCGACGTGGAGTACGAGCCGCTGGACGCGGTGATCGACCCGCTGGCCGCGGTGCAGGACGAGATCCTGCTGTTCCCGGAGGCCGGCACCAACACGGCCGCCGCGTACGGGTACGACTCCGAGCCCGACCCGGACTACTTCGCCGGCTGCGAGGTCGTCGTCACCCGGGACCTGGTGAACCAGCGCCTGGCCGCGGCCCCGCTGGAGACCCGGGCCGCCAGCGCGTTCTGGGACGGCGACCGCTGCACGCTCTACATGTCCAACCAGAACGCCCAGGGCGGCCGGGACGAGGTCGCGGGCTGGCTGGGCATGGACAAGGAGAACCTGCGGGTCATCCTGCCCGACGTCGGTGGCGGGTTCGGCGCGAAGATCGGCTCCGACCCCGAGTTCGCGATCGTGGCGTGGCTCGCCCGGCGTGAGGGCCGCCCGGTCCGCTGGAACGAGTCGCGGTCGGAGAACATGACCGGGATGGTGCAGGGCCGCGCCCAGCGCCAGACGATCACGATCGGCGGCACCCGCGAGGGCAGGGTCACCCACTACCGGCTCGACGTCGTGCAGGACCTCGGCGCCTACCCGCGCCTGGGCACCTTCCTGTCGGTGTTCACCCGGATGATGGCGCCGGGCACCTACGACATCGAGAACGTCGACTCGCGTGCCCGCGCCGTCGTCACCAACACCACCTCGATCGCCGCCTACCGCGGCGCAGGCCGCCCCGAGGCGACCGCTGCGATCGAGCGGGCGATGGACCTGTTCGCGCACGAGATCGGGAAGGACCCGGCGGAGGTCCGCAAGCTCAACGTCGTCGCCCCGGACCGGTTCCCGTTCCAGACCAAGGGCGGGGTCGAGTACGACTCCGGCGAGTACGCCAAGGCGATCGACCTCGCGCTGGAGAAGTCCGGCTACGACCGGCTGCGCGCCGAGCAGAAGGCCCGCCGCGAGCGCGGCGACGCCCGCCAGCTCGGCATCGGCGTCTCGTCCTACGTGGAGATCACCGGTGGTGGCGCGTTCGCCGAGGACGCGTCGGTCGAGGTGCACCCCGACGGCGCCGTGACGGTGCTGACCGGTACGTCGCCGCACGGGCAGGGGCACGCGACGGCCTGGGCGATGCTCGCGTCCGACCAGCTGGGCGTCCCGATCGAGAAGATCACCGTCAAGCACGGCGACACCGACCTCGTCCCGCGCGGTGGCGGCACCATGGGGTCGCGGTCGCTGCAGACCGGTGGCGTCGCGGTGCACCAGGCGTCGGCGGAGCTGATCGACCTCGCCAAGCAGCGGGCTGCGGACCTCCTCGAGGCGAGCGTCGACGACCTGGAGCTCGACCCGGCCAACGCCGCGATCACCGTCCGCGGGGTGCCGTCGGCGAAGAGCGTCACCCTCGCCGAGCTGGCCGCGGCCGAGCAGCTCAAGGTCGACACCACCTGGGACGGCGAGAAGCCGACCTTCCCGTTCGGCGCGCACGTCTGCGTCGTCGAGGTCGACACCGAGTCCGGCAAGGTCACCGTCGAGAAGATCGTCGCGGTGGACGACGCCGGCCCGATCCTCAATCCGCTGCTCTGCGAGGGACAGCGGCACGGCGGCATCGCGCAGGGCATCGCGCAGGCGCTGCTGGAGGAGGTCGTCTTCGACGAGGAGGGCCAGCCGCTGACCGGCACCTTCGCCGACTACGGCATCCCCTCGGCCGCCGAGCTGCCGAGCTTCGACCTCGTCGAGATGACCACGCCGACCCCGGTGAACCCGATGGGCTACAAGGGCATCGGCGAGGCCGGGACGATCGGGTCCACCCCCGCGACCCAGAGTGCGGTCATCGACGCGCTGTCCCACCTCGGCGTGACCCACATCGACATGCCCCTGACCCCGCTGCGGGTCTGGGAGGCCGTCCACTCCGCTTCGGAGGGAAGCAAGTGAAGGTAGACATCACCGTCAACGGCGAGTCGACGACCGCCGACGTCGAGCCCCGGCAGCTGCTCGCGCACTACCTGCGCGACACCGTCGGGCTGAAGGCCACCAACATCGGCTGCGACACGACCTCCTGCGGCGCCTGCACGGTGCTGCTCGACGGCGAGGCCGTGAAGTCGTGCACCGTGCTGTCGGTCCAGGCCGACCAGCAGTCCGTCACCACGATGGAGGGCCTCGACGGGGCCTCCGAGGGCCGCCCGGAGCACCCGGTCACCGCCGCGTTCCGCTCCGAGCACGGCCTGCAGTGCGGGTTCTGTACCCCGGGCATGGTCATGTCCGCGGTGTCGCTGATCAGCCACGACGACGACCTGGACGAGCGCAAGGTGCGGGAGGGGCTGGAGGGCAACCTCTGCCGCTGCACCGGCTACCACAACATCGTCCGTGCGGTGCTCGTCGCGGCCGGCAAGGACCCGGACGCCGAGCAGAAGGCCGAGGCCGAGTCCGACGCGCTGCGCACCGCGCCCGCCTTCTCCCGCGGTGAGGGGGCCGGCGCATGATCCCGCTGCAGTTCGACTACGCCCGCCCCGACACCCTCGACGACGCCATCGCGCTGCTCGCCGAGAAGGGCGAGGACGCCAGCGTCCTCGCCGGCGGCCACTCGCTCATCCCGGTGATGAAGGTCCGGCTCGGCGCCCCCGAGTTCCTGATCGACATCGGCCGGCTGCCCGAGCTGTCCTACATCCGCGTCGAGGGCGACGAGGTCGCGATCGGTGCCGGCACCAAGCACCGCGACGTCGTGGACTCACCCGAGCTGGCGGCCGAGGTGCCGCTGCTCCCGGCCGTCGCCCGCACCGTCGGGGACCCGCAGATCCGGGCCCGCGGCACCCTCGGCGGCACGCTGGCGCACGGCGACCCGGCGGCCGACCTGCCCGCTGCGGTGCTCGCGCTGGACGGCACGATCGTCCTGCAGGGCCCGCGCGGGCGGCGCACCGTCCCGATCGGCGGGTTCTACACCGGTGTGTTCACCACGGTCCGCGAGCCCGACGAGCTGATCGTCGAGATCCGGATCCCGCGCTGCGGCGACCGGGGCTGGGCGTACGAGAAGTTCACCCGCCGGTCCAACGACTGGGCGATCGTCGCCGTCGCGGTGTCGGGTGACCGGATCGGCCTGGTCAACATGGGCTCGACGTCGCTGCGGGCCACGGCCACGGAGCAGGCGCTGAAGGACGGGAAGTCGATCGCCGAGGCGGCCGCGCTGGCCGCCGAGGGCACCGAGCCCCCGTCGGACACGCACGGCACCCCGGCCTACCGCACCCACCTGGTGCAGGTGCTGGTCCGGCGGGCCCTGGAGACCTCGCACGCCTGACCCGCACCACCCGCGCCGCCCCACCTGCCAGGTGGGGCGGCACCGGGTGGAGCCTCAGACGAGGCCGGCGTCCTGCGCGGCGATCGCGGCCTGGGTGCGGGAGCGCAGGCCGAGCTTGGCGAGGACGCGGGAGACGTGCGTCTTCGTCGTCCCCTCGGAGATCACGAGCTCCGCGGACAGCTCCGCGTTCGACAGCCCCCGGCCGAGCCCGGCGAGGACGTCGCGCTCGCGGGCCGTGAGCGCGCCCAGCCCGGGCACACTCCCGGGACGCGGCGCGCCCGCGTAGCGGGAGATCACCCGGCGGGTGATCTCCGGTGCGAGCACACCGTCCCCGCGAGCGACGGCGCGGACCCCGTCGGTCAGCCGGGGCGCGTCCACCGACTTGAGCAGGAACCCGGCCGCCCCGGCGGCGAGCGCCCCGTCGACGAGCTCGTCGAGGTCGAACGTCGTCAGCACGAGCACCTGCGCGGACGCCCCGGCCAGGATGCGCCGGGTCGCCTCGATCCCGTCGATGCCGGGCATCCGGATGTCCATGAGGACGACGTCGGGCCGGTGCTCGGCCGCCGCGCGGACCGCGGCGAGCCCGTCCCCCGCCTCGGCGACCACCTCGATGTCCGGTGCCGATCCGAGGATCAGCACCAGCCCGGTCCGGACGGCCTCCTGGTCGTCGGCGACCACCACCCGGATGCTCACCGCGGCACCTCCTCCGTCGCCAGTGGCAGCAGGGCGCGCACCAGCCAGCCGTCGCCGTCCGGGCCCGCGTCGAACGAGCCGCCGACGGCCCGGGCCCGCTCGCGCAGGCCGTCGAGACCGGTCCCGCCGTGCAGGCCGGGGCCCTCTGTGGCCCGCTCACCCGGCCCGTTGCCGACCTCGATCAGCAGCACCGCCGGCCGGCACACCATGCCCGTTGCCGGAGACCCGGCAGGTGCAGGAGGTGCCACTCGGCGGGGTGCGGGGCCCGGATCGAGACCGAGGCGCACCGTCACCGTGGATCCGGGTGCGTGCTTGGCCGCGTTGGTCAGCGACTCCTGCACGATGCGGTAGCCCGCGAGGTCGACGGGGGCGGGCAGCGCGACGGAGCCGCGGTCGTCGTCGATCCGGGGGTGCAGGCCCGCGGCCCGGGCCTCGTCCAGCAGGGCGTCCACCTCGGACAGGCGGGCCGGCGCGCCGCGCGGGTCGGTTGCGGCACCGTCGCCGTCGCGGAGCAGCCCGATCATCGCGCGCATCTCCCCGAGCGCGGCGACCCCGGACTCGCGCACCGTGCCGAGCACACGGCGGACCAGCGCCGGGTCCGCGCCCGGCTGCAGCGCGGCCGCGGACTGCAGCGCGATCGCCGAGAGCCGCCCGGCGACGACGTCGTGCAGGTCCCGCGCCATCCGCGCCCGCTCCGCGGCGACCGCGGCGTCCCGCTCCCGGGCCACCGCACGTTCCGCCTCGGCCGCCCGGGCGCGCTCGGCCCGGGCGAGGTCCCGGAACCGGCGCACCTCCAGTCCCCAGACCAGCGGGACGCCGACGACCAGCGACAGGTTCAGCACGCTGTAGGCCGCGGTGCGGGTCCCCGCGGTCACCAGCGTGACCAGGGCCAGGACGGTGGCGAGGACGCCGGCCGCGACGGCGACCGCCCGTGCGGTGCGGCGGGACGGGTACAGCACGGCGCAGTAGAGCAGGTCGGTGAACACGAGCACGGTGCCGATCTCGGTGCGCCCGCCGACCACCGGGCCGGCGACCACTGCCGCCGTCGCCACCAGCAGACCGGCCGGTACCGCGATCCGCCGGACGGCCGCCGCCGCGCACGCGACCGCCATCGTGAGGACCGACGCCGTCGTCGTCCCGGTGTCCGGGCCCCACCACACGATCCCCGCCTCGGGGAGCCCCCACACGAACAGCAGGCCGACCGCGAACCAGACGGCCCCGGTCCCGGCGTCCCGCAGGACCGACGGACGACCGCCGTCCCGGTTCGCCAGGTACGAGATCACCGGCCCATCCCAGCACGTCCGGCGACCGTGCGGCGTCCGTCGAAGGTGGTACGCCGGGATCGGTCGCACGCCGGACGCGGCGGGCGGCGCGGGTCGGCACGATCGTCGGCCATGGGGGAGTCGCTGTTCGCCGAGCCGTTGCTGTGGCTGATCGTCGGTGCCGAGATCGGGTTCTGGGTGTTCCTGCTGTCCGGGCTCGCCGCCCGCTACCTGCTGCGCCGCCGGGGGGTCGGCGCCGTCCTGCTGCTCGGTGTCCCGGCGATGGACGTCGTGCTGGTCACCGCCTCGACGCTGAACCTGGCGACCGGCGGCGAGCCGTCCCGGGTGCACGGGCTCGCTGCCCTCTACCTCGGGGTGACCGTCGCGTTCGGCCACTCGCTTGTCCGCTGGGCCGACGTGCGGTTCGCGCACCGGTTCGCCGGCGGCCCGGCTCCGGTGCGGCCGCCGCGCGGCGGGGCGGCCCGGATGCGGTACGAGTGGGGCGAGTTCCGCAAGGTCGTCGCCGCCTGGGTGATCACGACCGGGGTGCTGGCGCTGCTCACCGTCGCCGGGGGCCTCGCGTTCCCGGCGCCGGCGGCCTGGCCGGACGACCCGATGTGGTCCTGGCTCGCGACGGCGTCGCTGGTCGCCGGCATCTGGTTCGTCGCCGGTCCGTTGTGGGCGACGGTCTTCCCGGGCACCGACGACCGGGAGCGGTCCGGTGTCCGGTGACCGCCTGACCGCGCCGGACGTCCTGCGCGGGCTCGCGATCGCGGGAACCTTCGCGACCAACGTGTGGGTGTTCGCCGATCCCGCCGGTCCGGCCGGGATCCTCACCGGGACCGGCGTGGGCTGGTGGCCCGACGACGTCCTTCTCGCGGTGGCGAACGGGAAGTTCCTCGGCCTGCTCACCCTGCTGTTCGGCATCGGGATGGAGCTGCAGTACCGCTCCGCGGTCCGGCGCGGGCTGCCGTGGCCCGGCCGCTATCTGGCCCGGGCCGGGATCCTGTTCACCGAGGGACTGCTGCACTACGTGCTCGTCTTCGAGTTCGACGTGCTGATGGGCTACGCGATCGCGTCGGTGCTGGTGGCCTGGCTGGTGGGCCGCTCGGCGACCGTGCGGATCGTCGCCGCCGCGCTCGCCGGCGGGTTCGTCGTGCTGGTCACCGGCGGGCTGACGGCCGGCGCGCTGCTCGCCCGCGACGGCGGCGAGCTGCCTCCGCTGCCGCCGTACCCGGCCACCTGGACCGGGCAGGTCTGGGCCCGGCTGACCGAGGCGTGGCTCTTCCGGATCGAGCTGGTGCTGATCGTCCCGTCGGCCGTCGTGCTGTTCCTCGCCGGATCGGCGCTGCTGCGTGCCGGGGTGTTCGACGCGGGCGGCACCCGGGTGCGCCGCCGGCTGATCGCCGCCGGTGCCGCCGGTGTGGTGCTGAACGTCGCCACCACCCTCGCCGGGGCGGACTGGTTCGCGGTGGAGCGCTACCTGGTCGCGCCGCTGGTCTCGGCGGGCCTGCTCGGGCTGGTCCCGGAGGTCCTGGCACGGCTGCGCGGACCCGCCGGACGGGTGCGGCGCGGGCTCACCGCCGTCGGCCGGACCGCGATGACCTGCTACGTCGGGCAGAACGTCGTTGCCGGGGTGCTGTTCCACGCCTGGGGAGCCGGTCTCGCGGGCTCGCTCGCCGCGGTCCCCGCCCCGGCCCGCACCGCCGCCGTCGTCGCGGTGTGGGCGACGGTGGTGGTGTCGTCCGCCGTGGCCGCGTCGTGGTGGTTGCGCCGGTACGAGCGCGGCCCGCTGGAGACACTCACCCACGCACTCCTCACAGGTCGATCACCAGCCAGCCGCCGTGGTGCTCCGACACCGTGAAGGTGCGGCCGGTGCGCTCCCCGATCCGCTGCAGGACGTCGGTGTCGAACACCCGGACGTGTCCCCACGCCGGGTTCGGTGCGTCCTCGAACGGGACGGCGACGACCACCCGGCGGCGCGCGAGCCGCAGCATCTCCGCGACCACCTCGTCGCCCTCGGCCTCGGACAGGTGCTCGATGAGGTGCACCGCGAACACCGTGTCGGCGCAGCCGTCGGGCAGCGCGACGGCACGGGCGTCGGCGACGTGCGTCTCGACGTCCGCGCCCAGCTGCGGCGCGACCCGGGTCAGCAGGTCGACGGTCCCGCCGGTCAGGTCGGTGGCGGTCACCCGGTGGCCGTCGCGGGCCAGCTGCAGGGACAGGAACCCGAAGCAGCAGCCCAGCTCCAGGACGTCGTCGCCGACCACCAGCGACCGGGCCCGCGCGTGCACGGGTGCCATCTCCGCGTTCGTCCCGCCCGGCTCCGGCTCGCCGGCCAGCGCGTCGAGGGTGTTGCGGTAGAAGGCGAGCCAGGCGTCGTCCGGGGCCTCGGGATCCTTGGCGGCGCTCGTCACGCAGGCGACGAACGCGTCCTCGAACCGCTCCGGTGGGAGCAGGCCGGGGCGGACGAGGGTGCGGTCCAGCCAGCCGGCGAGATCGTTGCTGAGCCGGTCGGTTCCGATCATCGGGGCGCTCCAGTGCGGTTCGGGTACCCCCGACGCTAGGCGGCCCCCGCCCGGTCGCACCACGGCCGGTGGTCGGGATCCTGCCCGTCCGGACGGTGGGGCCCGCGTGCCGCGCGGGCCACGCGGGCCGGCGTTAGCGTCGGGCCATGGCTACCGTTCCCGCCGTCGTCGCACCGCGCCCGCTCCCGATCGACGATCCCGGGGCGCTGGTCGACTCGGAGACCGAGGTCGGTGCGCCCGGCCCGCACGACCTGCTCGTGGACGTCCGCGCGGTCTCGGTGAACCCGGTCGACGGCAAGGTGCGGTCGTCGTTCGACCTGTCCGGCGGGCCGAAGGTGCTCGGGTTCGACGCCGCCGGCGTCGTGGTCGAGGTCGGACCGCAGGTGGAGGGCTACGCACCCGGCGACGAGGTCTACTACGCCGGCGCGATCGACCGTCCGGGCAGCAACGCGCACCGCCAGCTCGTCGACTCCCGGATCGTGGGCCGCAAGCCGTCCACCCTGGACTTCGCCGCCGCGGCCGCACTGCCGCTACCTCGCTGACCGCGTGGGAGTGCCTGCACGACCACCTGCGGGTCGGCGACGGTGCGACGGGCACCCTGCTCGTCGTCTCGGCAGCGGGCGGCGTCGGGTCGATGGTGCTGCAGCTGGGCAGGCGGCTCGGCCTCACCCTGGTCGGCACCGCCTCCCGCCCGGAGTCGGCGGACTGGGCCCGGAGCATGGGCGCGCACGAGATCGCCGACCACCACGATCTCGTCGGATCGGTGCGCCGGGTCGCCCCGGACGGCGTGCAGTACGTGTTCTCCCCGGTCTCGGCGGGCAACGTCGAGGCCTACGCCGAGCTGCTGACCCCGCGCGGCGCCGTCGTCGCGATCGACGAGCCGGAGGGGCTGGACACGCTGCCGCTCAAGGCGAAGAGCCAGTCGTGGCACTGGGAGCTGATGTTCACCCGGCCGCTGTCGGAGCCGGGGTCGACCGTGCAGCGGGAGATCCTCGACGAGGTCGCCCGGCTGGTCGACGCCGGTGAGCTCCGGACGACGGAGACCCGGCGCCTGCAGGGCCTGACCGCGGAGTCCGTGCGCGAGGCGCACCGGCTGGTCGAGTCCGGCCGCACCGTCGGGAAGATCGTGGTCGAGCGCTGAGCGGCCGTCCCACCCCGCACCACGGGTGCGGGGTGGGTGCGGGTCAGCGGCCGATGAGCTCGCCGGACATCTCGTTCGTCGTCGTCTCCAGGCCGGACAGGTCCCGGACGACGCGGACCCGGTCGCAGTACTCGGCGTAGGCGGGCAGGTCGCACCGGCCCAGGCCCCACGAGTACCGCGGTTCCGGGGTCAGCCAGATCGTCTCCCTGGCCCGCCGGGTGATCTCGACGAACGCCTCCATGTTCGGGTCGTTCCCGTTGCCGCGGCCGTCGCCGAGGACCAGCACCGTCGTCCGGCGGGTCACGGCGGAGCCGTGGTCCTCCAGGAACTGCCCGAACGCCAGCCCGTAGTGCGAGTTGGCGTCGACGTCGAGCTGGTCGCCGCCGAAGATCAGCCCGAGGGCGTGCTCGACGGGGTGGTCGGCGAACAGGTCGGTCACCTCGACGAGGTCGGCCACGAACGCGAACGAGCGCACCTGGCCGAACAGGTCCTGCAGGCCGTGCACCAGGTGCAGGGTGAACCGGGCGGTGGCCCGCACCGACAGCGAGACGTCGGCCAGCACCACCAGCCGCGGCTTGTCCTCCTGGCGCTGCACGGTGACGGGGGTGAACGGCACGCCGTCGTAGCGCATGTTCTTGCGCATCGTGCGGGCCGAGTCGATCCGGCCGCGCGGCGACACCCGGCGCCGGTGGGTCAGCGCGCCGTGCAGCGACTTCGCGAGGCGGCGCAGCGAGTCCTCCAGCTGCATCCGCTCGGTCTCGGTCGCCCGGTCGACCTCGGCGGCCTGCTCGGAGTCGTCGTGCCCCTCGACGATCCGCTGCTCGATCTCGAGGAGCTTCTCCAGGTGCGCCTTGAGCAGCTCCGGCAGGTTGTCGAGCACGCCGGTGAGCCGGCGGCGCAGCGCCGCCGCGTCGTCCTCGGTGCCCTGCTCGGCCTCGCTGAGAGCGTCCTCCTCGGAGTTCAGCCAGCCGAGCAGGGCGTCCTGCTGGGCGACGGACAGGTCGGCGTCGACCTGCGTCCCCGCCTGCTGGGAGATGTCGCCCGGGATGCCGCCGCCGGAGAACCGGTCGGTCTCGATCTGGACGCGCTGGCCCTCGGTGATGTCGTTCGCCTGCTCCTTGGACAGCACGATCTCGTCCGTCATGGAGGCCATGTCGATCTTGTTGGCCTCCTGGTGCAGGTTGTACTGCTCGGCCAGGTCCTCCGGGTCGAAGAACTCCTTGATGTCGACCGGGGCGCCGTGGTCGTGACCCTCCTGCGGGGTCTCCGAGGGCTCCTCGGACAGCGTGAAGTCGTCCAGCGGCGTGTCGTCGGTCATGTCGCCGTGGCCGTGCCCGTGGCCGTGGCCCGTCTCGCTCTCACCGACCTTGACCAGCGAGAAGAACAGGTCGAAGACCTGGTCGTAGGTCTCCTCGTCGCGCCGGTCCTTGATCAGGGCGACGTGCAGCGCCTCCTTGAGCACCGACTTGTCGGCGAGCACCCCGGGCTGGGCGGCGCAGGCCATGGCGTCCAGTGCCTCGGAGACGGAGATGCGTACCGCCCGGATCCGCAGCAGCCGGACGAAGCGGTGGATGCTGGCTTCCACTCCCGCCCCCGGCTCAGACCGGACGCCTGCGGGACCCGCCGAACGAGCGGGACCCCTGGCCGGAGCTCACGTTCCGGGGCTTCGTGCTGCCACCACCGGAGGTGATGCCGCCGTAGATCGGGTGCCGGCCCGGCTCGTCCTTCGCCGCGCGCTTCGCCCGGCCGTCGACGTCGCCGTCGTCGGGGTCGTCCGACGCGGCGGGACGTGCGGCCGGGGCCGCCGGCGCGTCGTCGTGGGAGTGGTCGCCGTCGTGGCCGTGCCCGTGGCCATGGCCGTGCCCGTGGCCGTGGCCGTGCTCGGGGACCGTCTGGTTCGGGTCGACCAGGCGCGGGATGGCGTCGAGCGCCTTCTTGACGTCCTTGTCGTACTTCACGACGACCGAGACGGTGTCGGAGAGGATCTGCGAGTTGAGCTCGTCCACCCCCAGGACGGCCAGCGTCCGGGCCCAGTCGATGGTCTCCGAGATCGAGGGCGACTTGCGCAGCTCCAGCTCGCGCAGCCCGCGCACCACGTTGACGAGCTCCTCGGCCAGCTGGTCGCCCAGCCCGGTCTTCTTCGACCGGACGATGTCGAGCTCGCGCTGCGCGGAGGGGTAGTCGAGGAACAGGTGCAGGCAGCGGCGCTTCAGGGCTGCGGCCAGGTCGCGGGTGTTGTTCGAGGTCAGGAGCACGTAGGGGCGGTGGTTCGCGGTGAACGTCCCCACCTCGGGCACCGAGATCTGGTACTCGCCCAGGGTCTCCAGCAGCACGGCCTCGAGCGCCTCGTCGGCGCGGTCGACCTCGTCGATCAGCAGCACGCACGGCTGCTCCGAGCGGATCGCCTCCAGCAGCGGGCGCGGCGCGAGGAACCGCTCGGAGAAGAAGACGCTCTCCTGCGACCCGATGCGCTCGACGGCCGAGGCCAGGTCGGGGGCGTCCTCGACGACCTGCCCGATCTTCTCGCGCAGGATCTGGGTGTACATGAGCTGCTTGCCGTAGTCCCACTCGTACAGGGCCTTGGTCTCGTCCTGGCCCTCATAGCACTGCAGGCGCAGCAGCCGGCGTCCGGTGGCGAGCGCGAGCATCTTCGCGAGCTCGGTCTTGCCGACGCCGGCGGGTCCCTCCAGCAACAGCGGCTTGTCCAGCCGGGTCAGGAGGAAGACGGTGGTCGCCAGCCGGGTGTCGGCGATGTAGCCCTGCTCGCGCAGGGCCTCGACGACCTGGTCGACGGATTCGAACGGGGCGCCTGCGCCGATCGCGGCAGCAGCCTCGGGCGCAGAGGGGACGACAGCGTCGGTCACGTTGGGTTTCTCCTTCGCAGGCCGCACCGGCGGTGGTGCAGCGGGCCCCGCAGCCAGCGGGCCCACCCGTCACGAGTATCACTCGCGCGGCGTGGGCCCGCTGGTGCGAAATTCTCGACGGACTGACCGGACGATCAGGTCAGGAGGTCGTCCAGGTCGCCGTTGATGGAGTGGTCGACGACCGGGCGGACGGTCTCGAAGGTGCACTCCTTGGGGTTGCCCGGGGTGCAGGCGTCACCCAGGACGTGGTTGGTGATCCGGTCGACGTCCGCCGCGTCACCGACGATGGTCGGCGAGTTCTCGTAGAACTTGGTCGGGCCCTGGCCCAGCCGGTTCTTCGAGTAGGTGTCCTGCTTGACGTCGGCGAACTTCTCCGGGATGCCCACGTCGCGCAGCAGCCGGATCGAGGCGGCCAGCGCGGCGTCGGCGGCCTGGGGCTTGGTCATGCCGCGGGTGTCGATGCCCATGGCCTCCGCGATGTCCGCGAAGCGCTCGTAGGCGACCGGCATGTTGAACGCCCACACGCGGGGGAGCGCGATCGCGTTGTTCAGGCCGTGGTGGGTGTCGTAGAACGCCGACACCGCGTGCGAGATCGAGTGGATGATGCCGAGGCCGCCCGAGTTGAACGCCTGGGCCGCGATGTACTGCGCGTACATCATGCCCTCGCGGCCGGGAAGGTCCTGCCCGTTCCACACGGCCGCCCGCAGGTTCTGCGAGGTCAGCTTGATCGCGTGCAGCGCGTTGCCCAGCGACGGCTGGAAGTTCAGCCGCGACACGTAGGGCTCGGAGGCGTGCGCGAGCACGTCGAAGCCGCACTGCGCGGTGTAGTCGACCGGGCAGTCGTAGTAGAGCACCGGGTCGTCGATCGCGAGGGTGGTGACCGACGCGTCGTCGAACGCCACGTACTTGTGCGGGTTGTCCGGGTCGGTCGTGGTGTCGGTGATCACGTACGCCCACGAGGTCTCCGAGCCGGTGCCGGCCGTGGTGGAGACCGCGATGTGCGGCGGGTTGGCCGGGTTCTCGGACTTGTTGAAGCCCTCGAACTCGTTGACGTTGCGGCCGTCGTGGGCGACCGAGATGCGGGCGCCCTTGCAGGCGTCGTGCGAGGACCCGCCGCCGATGGAGACGAACGAGTCGCAGTTGTTCTCCTGGTACAACGCGACGGCATCCATCGAGTTGTAGTCCTTGGGGTTCGACTCGACCTTGTCGTACACGACGACCTCGAGGCCGTGGTACTTCATCGACTCGACGATCTTGTGGACGATGTCGGTGCCGCGCAGGCCCGACGTCATGACCAGGGTCTTCTTGAAGCCCAGCTTGAGCGCTTCCGGCCCGATCAGCTCGTGGGAGCCGGGACCCATGAGTGCCCGCGGGAACGGGTGGAACTCCTTGATGGGGAACGGCTTGAGCAGCTCGTCTACCTGCATGTCAGCCCTTTCTGAGGCAGGCGGATGGGTCGATTCCGCACGCTAGGGGGGCTGTGGCCGTGAGCACAGGGGTGATCGCGATTACCCGTCGGGCGTCCGGGCAGGACGCCCCTCCGAACGGAGGGGGCAGGGATAGGTCGCCCTGGGGCTCGGGTGGGAGCGGGCGAACGTGTTGCCACTGTATGGCAACAAGCATCGTCCGGCAATGCCTGGCCTGGCCCCGTCCGGATCCCTGATCTATGGTCGGTCCCGCCGACGGTTCGCCGGCGCGGTCCCGGGAGGGGCCGGGCGGGCGAGGCAAGAGGGAACCCGGTGCGACTCCGGGACTGCCCCGCAGCGGTGAGTGGGAACGACCGCCGTCATGAGCACTGGGAGCGATCCCGGGAAGCGACGGCCAGTAGGACGTGCACCCGTGCACGACGCCCGCGAGTCCGAAGACCTGCCGACGGTGCGTGTGCCGGCCGGTGCACGCGATCCGTGGTCCCGAGGGAGGGCCGAGCGGACGACCGGGCATCGCCGTGCCCGCCGGACAGGGTCCGGTGTGGACGGCCGAGCCGTCCCGGTCGTGACGTCGCCCTCCCGCGAGGCCCGGGTCACCCCCACCGCGCTCGCGAGGAGAGAGGGCCGTGACGACTTCGTCCGAATCGGGCACCGCAAGCACCGTTCTGGGATACCCCCGGATCGGGCCGTACCGGGAGCTCAAGCGCGCGACCGAGGCGTTCTGGGCCGGGAGGTCCGGCGCTTCGGCGCTGCACGACGTGGCAGGCGGACTGCGACGGGACACCTGGACCGGATTGCGCGACGCCGGCCTGGGGCAGGTCCCGGGCAACACGTTCTCGTTCTACGACCACGTGCTCGACACCGCGCTCGCCGTCGGGGCCGTGCCGGAACGGTTCGCCGGCATCGAGGATCCGCTGGAGCGGCTGTTCGCGATGGCCCGCGGCCGCACCGGCGCCCCGGCCTGCGAGATGACCAAGTGGTTCGACACGAACTACCACTACCTCGTCCCCGAGATCGGGCCGTCGACGCGACTGGCCCCGGGGAGCCGCAAGGCGCTCGACGAGTTCCGGGAGGCGCTGCGCTCCGACGTCCTGACCCGCCCGGTGCTGGTCGGGCCGGTGACCTTCCTGCTGCTGTCCAAGCCTGCCGAGGGATCGCCGGAGGACTTCCGGCCGCTGGACCTGCTCGGCCCGCTGGTCGAGGTCTACCGGGACCTGCTCGCCGAGCTCGCCGACGCCGGTGCCGAGTGGGTCCAGCTCGACGAGCCGGCCTTCGCCGCCGACCGCACCGACCCCGAGGTCGCGGCACTGCGGAAGGCCTACGACCGGCTCGCGTCGGCGCCGCGCCGGCCGAAGATCCTGGTCGCGTCGTACTTCGGCGAGCTCGGCCGGGCACTGCCGGTGCTCGCGTCCACCGCCATCGAGGGGCTCGCGCTGGACCTCGTCGCGGGCCGGGCGGACCTCGACGGGATCGACTCGGTCGAGGGGCTGGGCGGCAAGCGGGTGCTGGCCGGCGTCGTCGACGGCCGCAACGTCTGGCGCACCGACCTCGACGCCGCGCTGTCCGACGCGACCCGGCTGACCGGCGTCGCGGGGCGGGTGGAGGTCTCGACCTCGTGCTCGCTGCTGCACGTCCCGTACGACCTGGAGGCGGAGACCGCGCTGCCCGCCGACGTCGTCGACATGCTGGCCTTCGCCCGCCAGAAGGTCGACGAGGTCGTGCTGCTCGGCCGCGCGCTGCACGAGGGGCGGGCCGCGGTGGCCGACGCGTTCGACGCCGCGAAGGCCACCCGGGAGCGGGTGGCCGCGGCGTCCCGGCGCGACGAGGGCGTGCGCAGCCGGCTCGCCGAGCTGGGCGCCGACCACTACCGGCGGCCCGCGGGTGACGTGCGGGCCAAGGCGCAGCGCGAGGCGCTCGGCCTGCCCGACGTGCCGACGACGACGATCGGGTCGTTCCCGCAGACCGCGGAGATCCGCAAGGACCGCGCCGCGCACCGGCGCGGCGACATCACCGACGACGAGTACACCGGGCGGATGCGCCGGGAGATCGAGCGCGTGGTGCGGCTCCAGGAGGACATCGGCCTGGACGTGCTCGTGCACGGTGAGCCCGAGCGCAACGACATGGTCCAGTACTTCGCCGAGAACCTCGACGGGTTCGCCACGACCGAGCTCGGCTGGGTGCAGTCCTACGGCTCGCGCTGCGTGCGGCCGCCGATCCTGCACTCGGACGTCTCCCGCGCGGAGCCGATCACCGTCGGCTGGGCGACCTACGCGCAGTCGCTGTCGGACCGGTACGTGAAGGGCATGCTGACCGGGCCCGTCACCATCCTGGCCTGGTCGTTCGTCCGCGACGACCAGCCGCTCGGCGACACCGCCCGGCAGGTCGGGCTGGCGCTGCGCGACGAGGTCGTCGACCTCGAGGCGGCCGGGATCCGGATCATCCAGGTCGACGAGCCCGCGCTGCGCGAGCTGCTGCCGCTGCACGAGCGCGACCGGCAGTCCTATCTGGACTGGGCGGTGGACTCGTTCCGGATGTCCGTCGGCGGGGTCGCGGACACCACGCAGATCCACACGCACCTCTGCTACTCCGAGTTCGGCGAGGTCGTCGGGGCCATCGACGGCCTGGACGCCGACGTCACCACGGTCGAGGCGGCCCGGTCCCGGATGGAGGTCCTCGGTGACCTCGGACCCGGGGTGCCGCGCGGGCTCGGCCCGGGCGTCTACGACGTCCACTCGCCCGAGGTCCCGGACGCCGACGAGCTCGCCGGGCAGCTCACCGCGGCGCTGCACCACATCGGTGCCGAGCGGCTGTGGGCCAACCCGGACTGCGGGCTCAAGACGCGCGGTGAGCCCGAGACCGTCGCCGCCCTGACCAACCTGGTCGCGGCCGCCCGCCGGGTCCGCTCCGGCGGGGTACCGACCACCGGCTGACGCCGGTGCGCTCCCGTGGCGCCGGCCGGTACCGGCCGTCCCGTCCGGCGCCGCGGGGGCATCTCCATCCCTGACCGGGATGGTGATCACGGATCGGGAAGCTGCGCGGCCGGATCCGGCCGCAAGACTTCCGGATCCGTGATCAGAGCTGTTGCTCACGTCCATCTTGTCTGAACAGTTCGTCAGATGTAGCTGTATGTCGTGATCGCACGACGACGTGGCCGGTACGCCCTGGCCGCACTGGCCACCGCGACCGCCCTGCTCCTCGCCGGCTGCGGCGGCGGTACCGGTGGCAGCCCCGATCCCGCCGGTGAGCTGACGGTGGCGCTCCAGTTCCCGCCCCGCGCGGACTACGCCTTCGATGCGGACGACGGGGCCCGCCTCCAGTCCCTCGGCGTCGCCGAGACACTGACCACGGTGGACGACCAGGCTCAGCCCGCACCGATGCTGGCCACCGCGTGGGAGCAGGAGGGCGACTCCTGGCGGTTCACCCTGCGTCCGGGCGTCACCTTCCACGACGGCACCCCGCTCACGCCGGACGCCGTCGTCACGGCACTGAGCTACGTCGCCGGGGTCGACGCCCCGCCGCGGGCGATCCGCGACATCGGGTTCACGGTCGCGGCGGACGGCCCCGACGTCGTGCGGATCACCACGGCCGAGCCCGACCCGGTCATGCCGCTGCGCATGTCGAGCGGCAACCTCGGGATCCTCGCTCCCGCCGCGTACGCCGGCGGTGGTGCGCCCGCGTACCTGCGGAACGCGACCGGCCCGTTCGTGCTGGACCAGGTGGACGGTGCCCAGTCGGCGCAGCTCGTCCGCAACGAGCAGTACTGGGGCGAGAAGGCGGGCGCGGCCCGCATCACCGTCCGCTACGTGGAGGACCCGCAGGCCCGCGCGCTCGCCGTCCAGGCCGGTGACGTGCAGTTCGCCGAGGGCCTCCCGCAGGCCCAGGTCGAGCAGGTCCGCTCGTCGGGCGCCGAGGTCGTCGAGTACCCGAACGCTCGCACGGTCCCGTTGCAGCTCAACCAGTCCCGCGCGCCGTTCGACGACGTCCGGGTGCGGCAGGCCGTGACCGCGGCGATCGACCGCCCGGTGCTGGCGCAGCAGGTGCTCGGCGGCGGTGCGGCCCCGGCCGCGGACCTCTTCGGTGCGGCGGTGCCGTGGGGCGAGACCGATCCGCCGCCCGCGGCCGACCCCGAGCGTGCGAGGCAGCTGCTCGCCGAGGCAGGGTTCGGGCCGGAGAACCCGCTGACCGTGCAGCTGTGGACGTTCCCGAACCGCCCCGAGCTGCCGACGCTCGCGAACGCGCTCCAGGCGATGCTCGCCGAGGCAGGGGTGCGGGTCGAGATCACCGTCGGGAACTACGAGGCGCAGGAGCCCGAGGTCCTCGCCGGGAACTACGACATGTTCCTCAACTCGCGCAGCTACCTCTCCGACTTCCCGGACGCGGCGAGCACGCTCACCTCGGACTACACGTGCGAGGGCAGCTACGCCATCGACCAGTACTGCAGCCCGGCCTACGACGCGGTCGTCGCCCGGCTGAACACGACCGTCGACCCGGCCCAGCGGCAGCAGCTGTTCGCCGAGGCCGCCGGCCTGCTCACCACCGATGCCGTCGGCGTGATGCTGGTGCACCCGCTGAACACCGCCGTGCTGCGCGGCGCGACCGGGTTCACCCCGGACCCGCTGCAGATCGAGCCGATCCTGCCCCAGCTGACGCCGACGGGGTGATCGGGCTGGTCCTGCGCCGGCTGCTGGTCGTCCCGCCGGTCCTGCTCGCCGCGACGGTGCTGGTGTTCGCGCTGCCGCGGCTGGCGGACGTGGACCCGGCCCGCGCGGTGCTGCGGGCCCGCTCCGCCGAGGCCGTGCCGGACCCGGCGACCGAGGCGCGGGTGCGGGCGTCGCTCGGGCTGGACGCCTCACCGGTCGAGCAGTACCTGCGCTGGCTCGGCGCGCTGCTGCGCGGTGACCTCGGGTACGGGTACGTCTCGCGGACCCCGGTCCTGGAACAGGTCGGTGGGGCGGCCGCGGTGTCCGGCCTGCTGGCGGTGCTGGCACTCGCGCTCGCCGCGGCCGTCGGGATCCCGGCCGGGGCCTACGCGGCGCGCCGGCCGGGCGGCCGGCTGGACCGGTTCCTCGGGGCGGGGACGATCGCCGGGGTCGCCGTGCCCGAGTTCGTCCTGGCGCCCTGGCTGGTGCTGGTCTTCGCGGTCGGGCTCGGTGCCCTGCCCGCCGTGGGCTGGGGCGGGCCGCAGCACCTGGTGCTGCCGGTGCTGACCCTGGCCGCGTACCCGGGCGCACTCGCCGCCCAGCTCGTCCGCGCGGAGACCGCGATGGTGCTCACCCGGCCGCACGTGCTCGTCGCCCGGGCGAAGGGCCTGGGCGAGCACTCGGTGCTGTGGCGGCACGGCGCCCGGCTCGCGACGACGTCGGTGACGGCGCTCGCCGGGCTGTTCGTCGCCGGGCTGCTCGGCGGGTCCGTCGTGGTGGAGGTCGTGTTCGGCATCCCCGGCCTCGGGCGGCTGCTGCACCAGGCCGTGCCCGCCCAGGACCTCCCGGTGATCCAGGCCGGGACGCTGCTCGTGGTGACGGTCGCGGTCGTTGCCGGCGTGCTCGTCGAGATTGTCGCGACGCTGCTCGACCCGGTCCTGCGCTCGGCGGTGGACGCGTGACGAGCGTGCGGGAACGGGCCGGTGCCCGCCCCGGGCCCGTCCGTGCCGGCGGCCCG
The DNA here is from genome assembly GCF_001420995.1 of Pseudonocardia sp. EC080619-01. Lineage (NCBI taxonomy): Bacteria > Bacillati > Actinomycetota > Actinomycetes > Pseudonocardiales > Pseudonocardiaceae > Pseudonocardia > Pseudonocardia sp. EC080619-01. The sequence goes on from NZ_CP012184.1 coordinate 3,379,448, forward strand.
GGGCGGTCGCGCGCTCCGCGACGCCGGTGGCCGGTCGTGGCCGCCGGGTGCCTCGCCGTCGCGTTCCTCGCGTGCGCCCCGCTGCTGCTGCCCGACCCCGAGCGCGCCGACTTCGCGGGCCTGCTCGCCGGACCGTCGGCGGCGCACCCGCTGGGGACCGACCAGCTGGGCCGGGACCTGCTCTCCCGCACCCTCCACGGCGGACGCCTGACCCTCGGGCTGAGCCTGTTCGCCGTCGCCGTGACCGGGGCGTTCGGGACGGCGGTCGGTGCGGCCGCCGCCGTCACCGGTGCGTTCGGACGGCTGGTGATGCGGCTCGTCGACGTCCTCGCCGCGATCCCGGTCGTCCTCTTCGGACTCGTCGCGGCGGTGACGCTCGGACCGGGGACCACCTCGCTCCTGGTGGCCGTGACGGCGATCGCGTGGACGCCGTTCGCCCGGCAGGCGCACCTGCTGGTGCTCGCCGAGCGGGAGCGCGAGTACGTGACGGCCGCGGTCGCGCTGGGTGCGGGCCCGGTCCGGGTGCTGGTGCGGCACGTGGGCCGGAACCTGGTGCCGCCGCTGGGCGCGCACGCCTGCGTGCGGTTCGCGAGCACCCTGCTGACGATCTCGGGACTGTCGTTCCTCGGGCTGGGCGTGCAGCCGCCGACCGCCGAGTGGGGCGCGATGGTGGCGGAGGGCCGCGAGTACCTGTTCACCGCGCCGCAGGTGGTGCTCGTGCCCTCGGCCGCCGTCGTGCTGACCGCCGGGGTGGCCCTGTGGTGGGGACGACGGTTCGACCGGGTGGGAGCCCGGTGACCGGCGGGGGTGGGGGTTCCGGCCCACGAGACGAGCGGGCAGGGTGGACGGGCATGGACGCCACGGGCACGAGCACGGTCGCGGAGCTGCTGCACGCGTACCTGTCCGATCCCGACGCCGGCTGGAGCGCGGGCGCGCCGGGCGCGATCGCCGAGTTCGTCCGGCTGCCCGACGAGCCCGCCGCGACCCCGGAGCCGGGGGCGGTCGTGACCGGCCGCGGCGGGATCCGGCTCGCTGCGCCGCCGGGCACCCGGCCGGTCGCCTACCGCACCCCGGTCGGGCCGGAGGACCACTGGAACCACGCCGTCGCGCTGTGCCTGCCCGCCGCGGACGCCCGGTGCGCGGCCCGGACCACCGTCACCGTGCTCGGGCCGGACCGCGACGCGCTGCGCGACACCGACCGGGCGGACGTCCTCGTCGACCTCGGTCTCGGCACCCCCACGGTCGACGCCTGCGTGCGGACCGGGGACCCGGAGCTGCTCGCCGCGCTGCGGGCGGCCGAGGGGCGCCCGCTCGACGGCGACCTCGTCGCCACGCTGGTCGCAGCCGGACCGCACCGGGTGTTCGTGACGGCCGTCGGCCGGGTCGAGGTGTTCGCCGCGATCCCGCCGCCGGACGGCCGCTCGCCGGACGGCCCGCACACCCACCTGCTCCCACAGCTCCTGCGGGCGGGGCGCACGCACGCCGCGACCGTCCCGGTGCCGGACGGGTACCTGCCGTGCGCCCACCTGTACCCGGCGCACCCGCTGACGGACCTGACGGGACGTCCGCGGCCGTTCGACGCGGGCCGCCTGGCCGCGTTCGACCGGCTCCTGGAGAGGTTCGGCGACCCGGCGCAGCGGGACGTCACCGCCGAGGTGCTCCGTGCCGTATCGGCGGGGGAGCCGCCGGGCGACCGTCCCGCGGACCCGCCGGGCCGGGCCGCGCAGGCGGTCGCACTGCGGGTGCTCGCCCGGACCGGCACCGCCGATCCCGCCGTGCTCGACGCCTGGCGCGGCCGGGTGGCCCCGGAGCCGGACCTGCTCGACCCCGACGGCGACCGCAACAGCGGCTGACCGGTGCTCACCGGATCCCGGCGTACCCCTCCCGTCCGGCGGCGCGGCGCAGCTCGACGCCGTCGAGGAGCAGCGCGACCTTGTCCAGCACGTGGTCCCGCGGGCCGGTCATGATGCCCCGGACCTGCTCGCGGACGGCGCCGTCGAGCGAGTCGAGGTAGGCCCGCGCCGGGTCGGACAGGTCGCCGGGGCCGCCACCCGGACCCCGTACCCAGCGGGTCTGGTGTGCGCCGTCGGCGACGACGTCGAGCACCGCGTCGGCGACCCGTACGGCGGCGGTCGGGCCGAACCCGGCGTCGTGCAGCGCGCCGACGATCCTCCGCAGCCGGTCGCCCGCCACCGCGCTGAGGTCGGCGCCGAGGTCCTGGATCAGGCCGGAGTACCGCAGCAGCAGGTCGAACGCGAGCTCCGCCTCCTCCTCCAGGAAGGGGCGCCAGCCGTGCGCCGGGTCGGGGAGCGGGGTGCGCGCGAACACCAGCGCGATCGCCGCCGCGGCGATCTCCTCCAGCCCGTCGACGTAGCGGTAGAGGGTGCCGGGTGCGACGCCCAGACGCTCGGCGACCGCACCGACCGACAGTCGTTCGACGCCCACCTCGACGGCGGCCTCGACGATCTCCTCCCGGGTCAGGCGCGGTTTCGGTCCCGGCCGGTTCCCCGCCCGCACTCCCGGTGTGATCGGCACCGCCGAACCGTACGGCACCCAGGATTGCAAATGCTATTCAGAGATAGCTAAGGTTTGCCTAATCAAGGCGCTGCGCCGCCCGCCCTGCGATCTCTGTCGGGAGACCCCGTGACCGCTCTCACCGAGGAGGCGACCGCGCCGCCGGTCGCGCCACCGGACCCACGGGCCCGTGCCCGGGCCGAGTCCGCGGCCCTCACCGCGCTGCTGCGCCCGGTCGCCGTCCGGATCCGGGTCGCGCAGGTCCTCGCGGCCGTCGGTGCCGCGGCGGGCCTGGTCCCGTTCGTCGCGCTCGCGCAGCTGGCGGACACACTGCTCGCCCCCGGCCCGGTCGATCCCGGCGCGGTGACGGGCACCGTGTGGCTGGTCGTCGCCGGCCTCGGGGCCCGCGGTGGCATCACCGGCCTCGCACTCGCGATCACCCACTTCGCCGACGTCCGGCTGCAGGCGGTGCTGCGCCGCCGGATGGCCGCCCACCTGGGACGGGTGCCGCTCGGCTGGTTCTCCGAGCGTTCGTCCGGGCTGGTCCGCAAGGCCGCCCAGGACGACGTGCACGAGCTCCACCAGGTCGTCGCGCACCACCCGGTGGAGTGGGTCGCGGCCTGGATGCTGCCGCTCGCCGGACTCGGCTACCTGACCTGGCTGGACTGGCGGCTCGCCCTCCTCGCGGTGGCCACCGTGCCGTTCTACGCCGCGGCCTACGCGTACATGATGAGCGGCTACACCGAGAAGGTCGACGAGATGCACGCCGGCCACGCCCGGATCAGCGCCGCCGTCGTCGAGTTCGTGTCGGGCATCGCCGTCGTCAAGACGTTCGGCCAGGCGCGGCGCGCGCACCGCGGCTACGCCGAGGCCGCCCGCGACTTCGGCCGGTTCTACGCCGCGTGGGTCCGCCCCATGCTGCGGATCGAGGCCGTCAGCACGATGGCGATCTCGGCGCCGGTGGTGCTCCTCGTGTCGTGTGCGGGGGTCGTCTGGTTCACCGGTACCGGCTGGGTGACCCCGGTCGAGGGGATGACGGGGATCCTCATCGCCCTCGTCGTCCCGACGACGATCACCGCGCTCGGGTTCGGCGCGCAGAACCGGCGCACCGCCGCCGCGGCCGCGTTGCGGATCCACGAGCTGCTGGATACCCCTGTCCTGCCGGTGCCGGACGTGCCGCGGGTGCCCGAGGGGCACCGGGTGGAGCTGTCCGGGGTCCGCTTCGCCTACCCGGGCGGCGCCGAGGTGCTGCGCGGGATCGACCTGGACTGTCCGGAAGGGACGGTCACGGCGCTGGTCGGGCCGTCCGGCGCGGGCAAGAGCACCCTGGCGACCCTGGTGGCCCGGTTCCACGACGTCACCGGCGGCACGGTCCGGATCGGCGGGACCGACGTCCGGGAGATCGACCCCGAGGTGCTCTACCGGCACGTCGGCTTCGTGCTGCAGGACGTGCAGCTGCTGCACGGGACGGTCGCCGGCAACGTGCGGCTCGGCCGCCCCGGCGCGTCCGACGAGGACCTGCACGCCGCCTGCCGGGCCGCCCGCATCGACGACCGGGTCCGGGCGCTGCCACGTGGCTACGACTCGGTCGTCGGGGAGGACGCGCTGCTCTCCGGCGGTGAGGCGCAGCGGGTGTCGATCGCCCGCGCGCTGCTCGCCGACACCCCGGTCCTGGTGCTCGACGAGGCGACCGCCTTCGCCGATCCCGAGTCGGAGGCCGAGATCCAGGACGCGCTCTCCGAGCTCGCCCGCGGGCGCACCGTGATCGTCGTGGCGCACCGGCTGTCGACGATCACCGGTGCCGACCGGATCGCCGTGGTCGACACCGGCCGCATCGTCGAGTCCGGCACGCACGACGAGCTGGTCGCCCGCGGCGGGCGCTACGCCGCGATGTGGACCGCCCACCGGGCGGGGGAGGACGTCCGATGATCGCCGACCTGCTGCTGATCCTGGGCCCGGAGCACCGCCGCCGGCTGTTCGCCTACCTGGCCTGGGTCACCGGGTTCGGGGTGCTCCAGGGCGTCGCGACGGTCCTGCTGGTGCCCTTCCTGGAGGCCCTGCTCGCCGGGGACACCGCCGCCGCGCTCGCCTGGACCGGCGTGCTGCTCGTCGCGGTCGCCGGCGCGTGCGTCGTGTACTACGTGCAGGCCATGGCGGGGTTCGGCGTCGCGCTCGTCGTCCTCACGACGATGCACGAGCGGCTCGGTGACCACGTGTCGTCGCTGCCGCTGGGGTGGTTCTCCTCCGAGCGGGTCGGGCGGCTGTCCCGGATCGCCACCGGCGGCACGACGATGGTGGCCGGCCTGTTCGCACACCTGCTCACCCCGCTGGTCGTGGCGATCGTGACCCCGGCGACGATCGTGCTCGCGATGCTGCTGTTCGACTGGCGGCTCGCGCTGGCGGCCCTGGTCTGCGTCCCGCTGCTGTGGCTCGCGTTCCGGCTCGCCGCGACCTGGGTCGGCCGCGGCGACGCGCTCGACGACGCGGCGGCCGTCGACGCCGGGAACCGGGTCGTCGAGTTCGCGCGGGCCCAGCGTGTGCTCCGGGCGTTCGGCCGCGGCGCGGCCGGGTACCGGCCGCTGGAGGACGCGATCGAGGCCCAGCGGCGCGCCGGGCACCGGTCGGTCTGGCTGGCGACCGGCGGCATCGTCGCCGGCGGGTTCGCCGTCCAGGTCGCGTTCAGCGCGCTGATCCTCACCGGCGCCTACCTGGTGCTCGGTGGCTCGCTCGACGCCGTCCGGATGGTCGCGCTGGTGGCGCTGGCCGCCCGGTTCACCGGGCCGCTCGCCGAGGTCGGGGACTACGCGGGCGTCGTCCGGATCGCCCGCAACGACCTCGCCCGGCTGGTCGCGGTGCTGACCGAGGAACCGCTGCCCGAACCGGAGGTCCCGGCGGGCCGCCCCGAGCGCGGCGCGGTCGAGCTGGACCGGGTGAGCTTCGGCTACGACCCCGCGCACCCGGTCCTGCGGGAGGTGTCGCTGCGGATCCCGCCCCGCTCGACCGTCGCGCTGGTCGGTGCCTCCGGCTCCGGGAAGACGACGGTGACCCGGCTGATCGCCCGGTTCTGGGACGCCGGCTCGGGCACCGTCCGGGTCGGCGGGGCCGACGTGCGCGACCAGACCACCGAGGACCTGATGGCCCAGCTGGCGCTGGTCTTCCAGGACGTCTACCTGTTCGACGGGACGCTGGAGGACAACGTCCGGCTCGGCCGGCCCGGCGCGAGCACTGCGGACCTCGCCGAGGCGGCCCGCCTCGCCGGGGTCACCGAGATCGTCGAGCGGCTGCCGGACGGCTGGGCGACCCGGGTCGGGGAGGGCGGCACCTCGCTGTCCGGCGGCGAGCGCCAGCGCGTGTCGATCGCGCGGGCGCTGCTGAAGGACGCCGACGTCGTCCTGCTCGACGAGGCCACGGCCGCGCTGGACCCGGAGAACGAGCGGTTCTTCACCGGGTCGATGCGGGTCCTGGCGGAGCGCAGCACGGTGCTGGTGATCGCCCACCGGCTCCCGACCGTCGTCGCCGCGGACCGGATCGTCGTGCTCCACGACGGCGGCGTCGCCGAGTCGGGGACGCACGCCGAACTGCTCGCCCGCGGTGGCCGCTACGCCGCGTTCTGGGAGTCCCGCCGCCGCGCCCGTGGCTGGCGGCTCGTCTCGACGGAGGAGAACCCGTGACCCAGCCCCTCCCGCCCTACGTGCTCGGCCGCGTGACCGGCGTCGAGCCCCTGACCCCGCGGATGCGGCGCATCACGCTGTCCGCCGACGACTGGCTGGGCGCCCGCGAGGTCGCGCCGGACCAGCAGGTGAAGCTCTTCCTCGCCCGCGACGGCGGCGTCCCCGAGATCCCCGGAGCCCCGGAGGACGGCAGCGGCGTGGCGGGCTGGTACGCGCGCTACCTCGCCGTCCCCGAGGAGCGGCGGCCCTGGATGCGGTCCTACACGGTGCGCACGCTGGACCCGGAGCACGGCCGGATGGTGATCGACTTCGTGCTGCACGACGACGGCACGCACGGTCCGCACGGCACGGACGACGCCGGGCTGGCGAGCCGGTGGGCGGCCCGCGCCGCGATCGGCGACGTCGTCGGGGTGCTCGGACCGGCCGTCGCCGGCTACCGGACGCCGTCGGAGCAGCCGGTCCGGCTGTTCGCCGGGGACGAGACCGCGCTGCCGGCGATCGCGGCCTCGCTGGAGGCGCTGCCCGCGGGTGTGCGCGCGGTCGCCGTCGTCGAGGTCGCGGGCCCGGCCGAGGAACAGCGGCTGGACTCGCCCGCCGAGCTGGCCGTGCACTGGGTGCACCGGCCGTCGTCGCTGCTCGACGCGGTGCGCGCGGCCGAGCTGCCCGACGGCGAGGTCTTCGCCTGGGTGGCGGGGGAGGCGTCGTCGGTGCGGGCGGTGCGCAGGCACCTCGTCGGTGATCGCGGGCTGGACAAGCGGGCGGTCGCCTTCACCGGCTACTGGCGTCGCGACCTCACCCAGGACGACGCCCCGACGGCGCAGGACGTCGCCGACGCGAACGAGCAGATGGGGGAATCGAGTCACCCCGCGTAATGATCGCCAGGTGAGATCCGTCATCAATTCAGATGACGCTATCTCTTGTTAAGGCCAGGCTAACTTCATAAGTTCGTCGCATCAGCGAAGAATGCGAAGGAGGCCCGAAGATGCCGGGTTCATCGACTGCGCGCGCGCTCGCGGCAGCGTCGCTCGCCGTCCTGCTGGGACTGGTGGCGGGATGCGGGTCCGGTGGCGGGGGCGGCGACGCCGAGGCATCCGGGGCCCGGACCATCACGACCGACCGGGGGCCGCTGGAGGTCCCGTCGGCGCCGCAGCGCGTCGTCAACCTCAACGGCGGCCTCGCGAGCTACCTGTACGCGCTCGACGTCCCGCCGGTCGCGACCGACACCCGGGTCCTCGGTGTCACGAACTTCGACGGCGGGTTCCCGCCGGCCTGGGCCGACCGGGCCCGTGAGGCGGGCACCGAGCAGCTGCCCGCCGGGGACTCGCTCAGCATCGAGGCCGTCGCGGCCGCCCAGCCGGACCTGATCATCGGCGGTGGCCAGGGCATCACCGCGGTCCAGGCCATGCAGGCCTACGACCAGCTCGCGGCGATCGCGCCGACCGTGCTGGTGCCGCGCACCCTGACCGGCTGGCAGGACCAGCTGGACGCCGTCGCCGACGCGGTGAACAAGGCGGACGCCGTCCCGGCCCTGCTGGACCAGTACCAGGCCAAGCTGGACGAGGTGAAGGGCCAGGTCACGCCCCCGGCCGGCGAGACCGTCTACATCGGGTCGTTCGCCTCGGAGAAGCTCTACCTGATCCCGTCGACCGCGGCGCTGCCCGCACTCGGCCAGGACCTCGGCGTGACCCCGTCCGACGTCGTCGCGAAGGTGCCGGATGCCCGGCTCGCCAGCACCGGCGACTCGATGGAGGTCAGCCCCGAGCTCCTGAGCGAGGTCGCGAACGCGCCGAACGCCATCGTGGTCGACAGCGGCGGGAGGTCGCTCGAGGAGCTGAAGCAGGACCCGAACTTCGCCCAGCTGCCCGCATTCCGGTCCGGCAACGTCTGGGAGCTCCCGGCGACCAGCTACCGCCCCGACTTCGACGGCGTGCTGTCCACCCTGGACGAGTTCGGGCAGATCTTCCCGCGGCAGGGCGGCTGACCGTGGCCGCGTCCGCAGCACTCGTGACCGGCGGGGCCCGGGGCATCGGTGCGGCCGTGGCGGCCGCGCTGGCCGCCGACGGACGTCCGGTGGCCCTGCTCGACCGTGATCCCGCGGTGCGGGACACCGCGGCCGGGCTCACCGGCCCGGCTGCGCTCGGCCTGGTCGCCGACGTCGCCGACGCCGGCGCCGTCGACCGCGCCGTCGGCGAGGCGGAGCGCGAGCTCGGCCCGCTCGGCGTGCTGGTCAACGCCGCCGGTGTGCTGCGGACCGGGACGGTGCTCGACGCGGACGCCGACGACCTCGCGACCTGCCTGGCGGTCAACACCACCGGGGTGTGGAACACCGGGCGGGCCGCGGGCCGGCGGATGTACGGCCGCGGGTCCGGGTCGATCGTCACGGTCGCCTCGGACGCCTCCCGTACCCCGCGGACCGGGATGGCCGCCTACGCGGCGTCCAAGGCCGCGTCGGTGTCCCTGACCCGCACCCTGGGTCTCGAGCTGGCGCCGCACGTCCGCTGCAACGTCGTGTGTCCCGGTGCCACGGACACGGCCATGCAGCGGGCCCTCTGGCCGGACCCGTCCGACGACGGCGGGGCCACCGCCGTCGTCGCGGGTGCACCGGAGCGCTACCGCCTCGGCATCCCGCTCGGCCGCATCGCCGACCCCGGCGACGTCGCGGCCGCCGTGCTGTTCCTCGCGGGCGACGGCGCCCGGCACGTCACCATGCAGTCCCTGACCGTCGACGGCGGCGCGAGCCTCGGTCTCTGAGCCACGAGACGGGCCGGTACCCGGCCCCGACGAGACGCCACCCTCCGCCGCCCGGCGACGACCGGAAGGAAACGTCAGTTGTCCAGCCCCGCCCCCGCGCGTCCGCTCCCGGAGCACGACAGCGGTGACCTGCTCGCCGCGTACCTGCCCGGGTCGTTCTTCCACCGGTCACCACGCGGGACCCTGCTCGCCGACGGTGTGCACACCGTCGTCCCGGAGTCCCCGGGCTCCCCCGGGGACGCGGTCGCCGGGACGCTCGCCGCCGTCGCCGACGCCGGTCACCCCGACCCGGTGGTGGTCGGTGCGATCGGGTTCGCCCCCGGCGCGCCGCGCAGCCTCCACGTCCCCGCCCTGGTGCGCCGCGCCGCCCCGTCCCCGGCGGCGTCCGGCCCGGTCCGGGTCCCGGAACCGCCGGGCTCGCGCTGGTCGGTGCGTCACGAACCGGCCCCCGAGACCTACGCCGACGGGGTGCGCCGGGCGCTCGGCATGATCGGGGAGGGCCGGCTGGAGAAGGTCGTCCTGGCGCGGGCGCTGGAGCTGACCTCGCAGACCCCGGTCCCGGTGCGGGACCTGCTCACCCGGCTCGCGCTGGCCGACCCGGCCGCGTTCGCGTTCGCCGCGGACGTCACCGCGCCCGGCGACCCCGCGCTGCGCACGCTGGTCGGTGCGAGCCCGGAGCTACTGGTCTCCCGCGAGGGCGGCACCGTGGTGACCAACCCGCTCGCCGGGTCGATCCCGCGGTCCGACGACCCGGCCGAGAACGAGGCCCGGATCGCAGCGCTGAAGGTGTCGGAGAAGGACCTCGCCGAGCACGCGCTCGTCGCCGACCGGGTCGTCGCCGTGCTGCGCGGGTTCTGCACCGAGGTCGACGCGCCCACCGAGCCCGAGGTCATCGGCACCGCCACCATGTGGCACCTGTCCAGCCGGATCTCCGGGCGGCTCGCCGACCCGTCGGTGAGCGCGCTGCACCTGGCGCACGCGCTGCACCCGACCCCCGCCGTGTGCGGGGTGCCGGTGCCCGCCGCCCGGGAGGCGATCGGCGAGCTCGAACCGTCGGACCGCGGCTACTACAGCGGGATGACCGGCTGGGTCGACGCCGACGGCGACGGCGAGTGGGTGCTGGCCATCCGCAGCGCCGAGGTGTGCGACCGGACCGTGCGGCTGTACGCCGGGGCGGGCATCGTCGCCGGGTCGGACCCGGACTCCGAGGTCGCCGAGACCCGCGCGAAGTTCCGCACGATGCTGCGGGCCATCGGGGTCGAGGCCGTCGCATGACCGGGCCCGACCACGTCGCCTGGCCGCCGGAGGTCGCCGCGCGGTACCGCGCGGCCGGGTACTGGCACGGCCGCTCCTTCGGGGCCTGGCTGTCGCTGCTGGCCGCGGCGCACCCGGAGCGCACCGCCGTCGTCGGGCGGACCGGTGGCACCGAGCACCGCTGGACCTTCGCCGACCTCGACCGCCGGGCGCACCGGCTGGCCGCGGGCCTGCACGGGCTCGGGATCCGGCCCGGCGAGAACGTCGTGCTCCAGCTGCCGAACGTCCCCGAGTTCCTGCCGGTCGTGTTCGCGCTGTTCCGGGTGGGTGCCCGGCCGGTGTTCGCGCTGCCGGCGCACCGGGAGACCGAGCTGCGCCACGTCGCGGAGTGGTCGGAGGCCGCGGCGGTGCTCACCGTCGACGCGCACGCCCGGTACGACCACGGCGCGCTCGCCCGCGCCACCGCCGGCGCCGTCGGCTCCGTCCGCGAGACGATCGTGCTGGACACCGGCGCCGGCGGCACCACGGACGGGACGGTCCCGCTGGCCGGCCTGGACGCCGACCCGGTCGCGCTGCCCGACCCGGACCCGGAGGGCGTGGCGTTCCTGCAGCTCTCCGGCGGGTCCACCGGGCTGCCGAAGCTGATCCCGCGGACCCACGACGACTACCTCCACAGCGTCCGGGAGAGCGCCCGGATCTGCGGTCTGCGGCCGGACAGCGTCTACCTCGCCGCGCTGCCCGCGGCGCACAACTTCCCGCTCAGCTCGCCCGGTGTCCTCGGCGCGCTGCACGCGGGCGCGGCCTCGGTGTTCGCCCCGGCCCCCGATCCGTCGACGGCGTTCGCGCTGGTCGAGCGGGAACGGGTGACGATCACCGGGCTGGTCCCGCCGCTCGCGGCGGCCTGGGCCGACGCGGCCGCCCGCACCTCGCACGACCTGTCCAGTCTGGAGGTCGTCCTCGTCGGCGGGGCGAAGTGCGGGCCGGAGCTGGCAGGACGGATCGGCCCGGCGCTGGGCTGCCGGTTGCAGCAGGTCTTCGGGATGGCCGAGGGCCTGGTCAACTACACCCGCCTCGACGACCCCGACGAGCTCGTCCTGACCACCCAGGGCCGGCCGATCTCGGCCGACGACGAGATCCGGGTCGTCGACCCGGACGACCCGGCGGCGCCGTCGACGGCCGAGGTGGAGCCGGGCCGGGCCGGCGCGCTGCTCACCCGCGGGCCGTACACGATCCGCGGCTACTTCCGCGCCGCCGAGCACAACGCGACCGCCTTCACCGACGACGGCTTCTACCGGACCGGTGACCTGGTCCGCCGCACCCCGACCGGGCACCTGGAGGTCGTGGGCCGGGTGAAGGAGCAGGTCAACCGGGGCGGGGAGAAGGTCGCGCCGACCGAGGTGGAGGACCACCTCATGGCGCACCCCGACGTGCTGGACGCCGCCGTCATCGGCGTCCCGGACGGCTACCTCGGCGAACGGACCTGCGCCTACGTCGTGCCCCGGCCGGGCACCGACGCACCGGCCGGGTCGGTGCTGCGCCGGTTCGTCCGCGAGCGCGGGGTGGCCGCGTTCAAGGTGCCGGACCTGATCGAGATCGTTCCCGGCTTCCCGGTGACGGGGGTCGGCAAGACCAGCAAGCGCGAGCTGCGCGAGGCGCTGCGCGCACGCGCCGCGGCACCCGCCGCGGCCGACACCGGCGGGGCGGACCCCTCGTCGGCCGACGAGGAGAGGTGAGCGAGATGTCCCTGCCCCGGATCGAGCCCTACCCGCTGCCGGCCCCGGCCGAGCGCCCGGCCGGACGGGTCGCGTGGCAGCCGGACGCGTCCCGGGCCGCGCTGCTGGTCCACGACATGCAGCGCTACTTCCTGGCGCCCTACGCCGGCTCCCCGGTCCCGGAGGTCGTCGCGAACATCGCGGCCCTGCTGGCCGCCTGCCGGGAGCGCGGCGTGCCGGTGTTCTACACCGCCCAGCCGGGCCGGCAGGACCCCGCCGACCGCGGGCTGCTCACCGACTTCTGGGGTGACGGGATCGGCGCGGTGATCGACGACGACCCGGCCGCCGCCGACGTGGTCGACGAGCTCGCGCCGCAGCCCGGCGACGAGGTCCTCACCAAGTGGCGCTACAGCGCGTTCCAGCGCAGCACGTTCGCCGAGCGCCTCGCCGAGGGCGGCCGGGACCAGCTGCTCGTCACCGGGATCTACGCGCACATCGGCTGCCAGGCCACGGCCGTCGAGGCGTTCATGCGCGACGTCGCCCCGTTCCTGGTGGCCGACGCCGTCGCCGACTTCTCCCGCCGCCACCACGACGCCGCGTGCGAGTACGTCGCCCAGCGCTGTGGCGTGGTGACCGGCACCGCCGACGTCCTCGGGGCGTTCGCCGCCACCCCGGCCGGGGTGGGCGGATGAGCGCGCCGACCGCGGAGCGGATCCGATCCGACGTCGCCGAGCTGCTGGGCGTCGCGCCGGAGGGGATCGACCCCGAGGAGGACCTCCTCGACCGGGGCCTCGACTCGATGCGGATCATGACGCTCGTCGAGCGCTGGCGCGACGGCGGCGCCCCGGCGCTGGAGTTCCCGGACCTGGCCGAGGAGCCCGTCCTGAGCCGCTGGATCGAGATCGTCCGGGGTGCGGCGTGAAGCGGGCGGACCGCGGCGACGTCGCCGGGAACCTCGCGACGGCCTACGGCCGGGAGACCGGGGCGACGAAGGTGCCGTACCCGATCCTGCTGCGCGAGCTCGAGGTGCTGCGGACCGCGCCGGTCGGCCCGTCGATGGTGCGGCTCACCCTCGGCGGTCCCGGGCTCGCGGGGTTCCACAGCCACTGCGACGAGGAGCACGTGCGGCTGGTGTTCCCCGGCGAGGACGGCGTGCTGCGCCTGCCCGAGCAGGACGGCGACATGCTGAACTGGCCGCGCCCGCGGCCGGTGTCGCGCGAGTACACCGTGCGCCGGCACGACCCGGACGCCGGTGAGCTGGACATCGACCTGGTGGTGCACGACGGCGGCCTCGCCTCGGACTGGGTGCGCACCGTGGCGCCGGGCGAGCGGATCCCGGTGGCCGGCCCGCCCGGCGGACTCGCGATCCCGCACGGCTACGACCACTACCTGCTGGCCGGCGACCTGACCGCGCAGCCCGCGATCGCCCGGATCCTCGAACGGCTCCCCGCCGACGCTCGCGGACGGGCGTTCGTCGAGGTCACCGACGCCGCCGACGAGCTCCCGATGTCGGCGCCGGACGGCGTCGAGGTGCGCTGGGTGCACCGCGGCGACGTGCCCGCCGGGACGTCGGACGCCCTGGAGAAGGCGGTGACGGCGGTGCGCCCGCCCGCGGACGCGCGCGTCTTCGCCTGGGTGGCGGGGGAGACGACGGCGATCAAGCCGCTGCGCCGCTTCCTGCGCGACGAGCTGGGCCTCGACGCGGCGGACCGCGACGTCACCGGCTACTGGAAGCGCGGCGTCACCGACTTCGACGACCACGGCGACGACGAGGACGAGCACGGCCACGGCCACTGAGGACCGGCCGCCCGCGCCGCGGGTGCCGGACACCGCGAGCGAGGGAGATCTGTTGAGCACGGCGACCGTCCGGACCGACGTGGACACGGGGAGCACCGCCGGGGACGGCCTGCTGGAACTCACCGGCGCCCAGCTGGGGATCTGGAACGCCCAGCGCCTGGAGCCGGACTCGCCGTACTACGTCGTCGGCGACGTCCTGCAGATCTCCGGTGACACCCCGGTCGACGTCCCGGCACTGGTCGAGGCGGTCCGGGCGACGGTCTGTGAGGCGGAGACGCTGCGCCTGCGGCTGGTGACCACACCGGACGGCCCGCGGCAGTACGTCGACCCGGACCCGGTCCCGCCGCCACCCGTCGTCGACCTGCGGGACGCCCCCGACCCGCACGCCGCGGCCCGCGACCTCGTCGCCGCCGAGCGGGCCCGGCTCGCCGCCGACTGCCGGGACATGACCGGCCGGTCGCTGTTCCGGCCGTCGGTCGCGGTGCTCGGCGACACCGAGGTCCACTACCTGCAGCTCGGCCACCACCTGGTGTTCGACGGTTACTCCGCCACCCAGCTCTGCCGCCGGATCGGGGCCCGCTACACCGCCGCCGTCCGCGGGGAGGAGCCGCCGCGGTGCCCGTTCCGGCCGTTCGCGGACCTCGTCGCCGCCGACCTGGAGTACCGGGCCGGCGAGCAGGCCGGGCAGGACCGGGCGTTCTGGCGGGACCTGCTGACCCCGCTGCCCGAGGCCCCGGGCGGCCCGCCGCCCCCGGACGGCCCGGCCGCGGCGACCGTGACCGCGCACCGCGAGCTCGGCCCGGACACGATCGCCCGCCTGAAGGAGGTCGCCGACGGCGCCGGCGTCACCTGGGGTGAGCTGGTCATCGCCGGGTACGCCGCGTTCCTGCACCGGCTGGAGAGCCGCACCGACGTGGTGTTCGCGCTCCCGCTGATGTGCCGCACCGGGTCCGCGGCGCTGCGCACCCCGGCGATGATGGTCAACGTCCTGCCGCTCCGGCTCGCGGTGCGCCCCGGGGACCGGCTCGACGAGCTGGGCCGCCGCACCGCCGCGGCGCTGCGCGACGTCCGCGCACACCAGCGGTTCCGTGGCGAGGACCTGCCCCGGGAGCTGCCCGGGTCGGGCGAGCTGCTGCACGGGCGCGGGATCAACCTGAAGGCGTCGTTCGACTTCGGTGTCCGGCTGGGCGGGTCGACCGGCGTGCTCGTGAACGTGGCGGGCGGCCCGCCGGAGGACCTCGGCCTGACCGCCACCCCCACCGCGGCCGGCGGCCTGCTCCTCGGCTTCGAGGCCGACGCCCGCACCAACGACGAGCCGGTGCTGCGCCGCCGTCTCGACGCGCTGGCCGACCTGCTCACCGCGCTCGCCGGGCCCGGTCTGCCCCCGGTCGGCGCGGTGCGGCTGCTCGCGCCCGACGAGCGGGACCGGGCCCTCGCCGCGCTCGACCGCCCGGCCCCGGCCGGCGCCCCGAAGGACCTGCCGGAGCTGCTCGACGACCTCGCCGCGGACCCGGACCGGCCCGCGCTCGTGCACGCGGGCGTCCGCCTCACCGCGGGGGAGCTGGTCGGGCGGGTGCGGGAGCTGTCCGCCGCGCTGCGCGGGCGAGGGCTCGGACCGGGCGACGTGGTCGCGGTGTCGCTGCCCCGCGAACCCGCGCTGGTCGTGGCACTGCTCGCCGTGCTCGACGCCGGGGCCGCGTTCCTGGTGCTCGATCCGGCGCACCCGCCGCAGCGGCGCCGTGACCTGCTCGACGACGCCCGCCCGGCCCTGCTGCTGGCCACCCCGGAGACCGTCGCCGACCTGCCGGCGCCCGCCTGCGCCGTCCTCGACCCGACCGGACCGCTCCCGGCCGGGCCCGCGGCGACCGGGCCGCTCGACCCGGACCGCCCGGCCTACGTGCTCTACACGTCCGGCTCCACCGGCCGCCCCAAGGGCGTCCTCGCCCGCGCCGGCGGCCTCGCCGGGCTGGTGCACCACCACCGCGGCACCCTCGTCGCGGAGGCGGAACGCGCGGCCGGGCGGCACCTGCGTGCCGCGCACACCTACTCGTTCGCCTTCGACGCGGCGCTGGACCAGCTGACCTGGCTGCTGACCGGGCACGAGCTGCACCTCTACGACACCGACCTGGTCCGTGACGGCGAGGCTCTCGCCGCGGCGCTGCGTGCCGACCGGATCGACATCGTCGACACGACGCCGTCGCTGGCGGGGCCGCTGCTCGACGCCGGCCTGCTGGACGGCGACCACCGCCCCGTGCTTCTGGTCCTCGGCGGCGAGGCCACCCCGGCGCCGCTGTGGCGCCGGGTCGCCGCGTCCGGCATCACCGCCTACAACCTCTACGGCCCGACCGAGGCCACCGTGGACGCGACCCTCGCGCCCGTCACCGGTGGGCACCCGACGATCGGCCTCCCGCTGGCGGGCACCCGTGCCCACCTGCTCGACGCCGCGCTGGAGCCGGTCGCGGTGGGCGAGCCCGGCGAGCTCTACCTGGCCGGTCCGCACCTCGCGCTCGGCTACCTGGACCGGCCCGGCACGACCGCGGAACGGTTCGTCGCGAACCCGTTCGGGCCCGGGCGGATGTACCGCACCGGTGACCGGGCCCGGCTCACCGGCGCGGGCCTGGAGTTCCTCGGCCGCGACGACGGCCAGGTCAAGATCCGCGGTTACCGGGTCGAGCTCGGCGAGGTCGAGGCCGAGCTGGCCGCGGTGCCCGGGGTCGGCGCCGCCGCCGTGACGGTCCGCGCCGACGCCGGCCGTGACCGGCTCGTCGGCTACGTGACCGGCGACCTCACCCCGGACGCCGTGCGCGACGCGCTCGCCGCGCGCCTGCCCGAGCACCTCGTGCCGTCCGCGGTGCTGGTCCTCGACGCCCTCCCGACCACGGTCAACGGCAAGCTCGACCGGGCGGCGCTGCCGGCACCGGCGCCGTCGGCCGCCTCCCGGGCCCCCGCGACCGACGCCGAGCGGTCGCTGCACGACGTCGTCGCCGGGGTGCTGGGCACCGAGCGGGTCGACGTCGACGACGACTTCCTCGCCCTCGGCGGCGACTCGATCTCCGCGATCGCCGTCGGCAGCAGGCTGCGTGAGGCCGGGCTGGAGCTCCGCCCGCGGGACCTGCTGGCCCGGCGCAGCCTGGCGGCCCTCGCCGCCATGAGCAGTGCCGCCACCCCGGCCGCCACCGGCCCGGACGTGGTCCCGGACGAGCCGACCGGCCCGGTCCCGGCGCCCCCCATCGTCCGCGGGCTGCTCGCCCCGAACCGCGACCCGGCGTCGATCGCCGGGTACGCCCAGTGGACCGCGCTGCGGATCGACGTCCCGGCCCGCACCCCGGACCTGGCCGCCGCCGTCGGCGCGGTGCTGGACCGGCACGACGCGCTGCGCCTGCGCTGCGTCGACGGGGAGCCGGCCGTGCTCCCGGCCGGTGCCGTCGACGCCGCCCGGGCGTTCCGGGAGGCCGCGACCGGGCCGCTCACCGACGACTGGGTCGCCGACCTCGCCGGGCTGCTGGCCGGGGAGCTCGATCCCGCCGCGGCGGACCTGGTCCGGGTGCTGCTGGCCCGGACCGGCGAGGGCACCCCGGACCGGCTGCTCGTCGTCGTCCACCATCTCGCCGCCGACGGTGTCTCCTGGCGGGTGCTACTGCCCGACCTGCACCGCGCGTGGACCGCCGCGGCCAGCGGGGACGATCCCGCGCTGCCCCGCACCGGCGCGTCCTGGCGGCGGCACGCGGGCGTGCTCGCCGAGCAGGGCGAGAGCGGGGCCCGCCGCGACGAGCTGCCGTACTGGCGGTCCGCCGCCGCCGCGACCGTCCGGATCGGGGACCGTCCGCTGGACCCGCGGCGCGACACCGTCGCCACCGCACGCCACGACCGGACCGTGCTCGACGCCGGGCAGACCGCCGCGCTGGTCGAGCGGCTGCCGGCCGCCTACCGGGCCGGTGTCGACGAGGTGCTGCTGGCCGCGCTCGCCCTCACCCTGCGCACCGTCACGGGAGCGACCGACGCCGTCACGGTCGGCACCGAGGGCCACGGCCGCGAGTCCGCCCGTCTGGACCTGGCCGGGACGGTCGGCTGGTTCACCGTCGAGCACCCGGTCCGGCTCCCGCTCGGGGAGGTCGCCGGCCTGGACGCGCTGCGCGAGGCGCTCGCCGGCGGGCCCGCCGCCGGCCGCCTGCTGCGCGCGACGAAGGAGGCCGCCCGCGCCGTCCCCGGTGACGGATCGGGACACGGCGTGCTCCGGTGGCTCGACCCGCGCACCCGCGCGGAGCTCGGCGCCGACGCCCCGCCGGACGTGCTGGTCAACTACCTGGGGCGGTTCGCCGCATCGCCGGGGGCGGGCTGGCGGATGCCGGAGGGCTCGGCGTTCGCGGTGACGGAGCCGCCCGGCAAGGCCCTCGAGCAGCTGCTCGCGCTGAACTGCTTCCTGACCGACGGAGCCGGCGGTGAGTGCCTCTCCGTCGAGTGGACCGCCGCCGGTGCCGCACTCGGCCCGGACCGGGTCGCGGAGGTGCAGCGCGCCTTCGCCGCCGCCGTCGCCGGGCTGGCCGCGCACGCCGCCGGGCTCGGCACCGGCGACGGCGGGCTCACCCCGTCCGACCTGCCGCTGGTCGGGCTCGACCAGGCCACGATCGACGAGCTCCAGCAGGAGCGCCCGGTCGCCGACGTGCTCCCGGCGACCGCGCTGCAGGCCGGGCTGTCGTTCCACAGCATGGCTCTCGCCGACGGCGACACCGACGTCTACGTGGTGCAGGCCGTCGTCACCCTGGCCGGGGACCTCGACCCGGACCGGATGCGCGCGGCGGCGGCGGAGCTGCTGCGCCGGCACCCGCCGCTGCGGATCCACCTGGCCGCGCTCGACGACGGCCGGGTCGTCCAGGTCGTCCCGGCCGGTGTCGACCTCGACTGGCGGTTCGCCGACCTGACCGGGGACGACGACCCGGCCGCCGCGTTCGCCCGGGTGGCCGCGGCCGAGCAGGCCCGGCCCTTCGACCCGGCCCGCCCGCCGCTGATCCGGTTCCTGCTGGCCCGGCTCGGGCCCGGCGACCACCGGCTGGCGATCACGAACCACCACGCGCTGCTCGACGGCTGGTCGATGCCGCTGGTCGGGAAGGCCCTGCTCGCGATCCACGACGAGCTGGGCGGCGGCCCGGCCGTCCCGCCCCCGCCGCCGGTCGCCGACCACTTCGCCTGGCTCGCCGCCCGTGACCACGACGCAGGCCGCCGGGCCTGGCGCGAGCTGCTCGACGGCGTCGACGAGGGCACCCGGATCGCGCCGGGCGCGACCGGCACGACGGTCGCCCGGCCCGAGCGGCACCCCGTCGCGCTCGGCGCGGGGTTCAGCGCGTCGCTGCGCCGGTTCGCCCGGGAGCGCGGCGTCACCCTGACCGCGGTGCTGCACACCGCATGGGGGATCGTCCTCGGCCGGGCGACCGGCCGCCGCGACGTCCTGTTCGGACAGCCGGTCTCCGGTCGCCCGGCCGAGGTCCCCGGCGTCGAGCGGATGGTCGGGCAGCTCGGCAACACCGTCCCGGTGCGGGTCCGCTGGGCACCGGGGGACACGGCGGCCGCGGTGCTCGGGACGGTGCACGACCGGTCCGTCGCGATGTCCGAGCACCATCACGTGGGGCTGCCGGACGTGCAGCGCGACGCCGGTGCCGGCGACCTGTTCGACACGATGCTGGTGATGGAGAACTTCCCGGCCGCCGAGCGCCGTCCGGCCGCCGGCCCCGGCCCGGGCCCCGTCCTGGCCGGGGTCGAGATCGCCGACGCGACGCACTACCCGCTGACCGTCGTCGTGATCCCGGACGACGAGATCGTGATCGGCCTCGGGTACCAGCCCGCGGCGCTGAGCGGTGGCGCGGTCCGCGCGCTGGGCCACGCCCTGCACACCGTGCTCCACGAGCTGGTCGCCGATCCCGAGCGTCCGGCGACGGCGCTGCCGCTGCTCGATCCCGCGGCCCGCGCCGAGGCCCTCCGCGTCGCCGACGGCGGCCCGGGTGCGACCTTCACCCTCGCCGAACGGTTCGCCGGCTGGGTCGCCTCCCGGCCGGACCACCCGGCGGTGCAGTGCCGGGACCGGGTGCTCACCTACGCCGAGCTGGACGCCCTGGCCGACGCGCTGGCCCGCGAGCTGGTGCGCCGCGGGGTGCGGCCCGAGCAGCCGGTCGCGGTGCTGCTCGACCGGGACGTCGAGATGCCGCTGGCGATCATCGGCATCCTCCGCGCCGGTGCGGTCTACCTGCCGCTCGATCCGGCCTACCCGCAGGCCCGGCTGGAGACGATGGTGTCCGACGCGGCCCCGGTCGCGGCGCTCACCGTCGGTGCCACGACCGGCGGCGACGCGGAACGCCTGCTCGCCGAGCGTGGCGTGCCGCGGATCCGGCTGGACGAGGTGCTCGCGGGCGGCGACGGCCCGCCACTGCCGCCCTACGACCCGGACCGGCTCGCGTACGTCATCTTCACCTCGGGCACGACCGGTCGTCCGAAGCCGGTCGGCGTGCCGCACCGCGGCCTGGCCGACCTGGTCCTGCTGTCCGAGGGCACCTTCGGGGCCACGCCCGACGACCGCGTGCTGCAGTTCGCCTCCACCAGCTTCGACGTCGCCTTCTTCCAGACAGTGATCGCGCTCGCCTCGGGCGGGACCTCGGTCGTCGCACCGGCCGAGGTCCGTGACTCGGCGGATGCGCTGCTCGACCACATCGCCGCCCAGCGGGTCACGCTGGCGAACCTGCTGCCGTCGTTCCTCGCCGCGATGCCCGACGACCGCACGCTGCCACCGGACATCACCCTGCTCGTCGGGGCGGAGCGGCTCGACCCGGCGCTCGCGCGACGCTGGGGCGCCCGCCGTGGGCTGGTCAACTGCTACGGCCCCACCGAGGTCTCGATCAACGCGGTGGCCTGGGCGTACGACCCGGACGACCCGGGGCCGCTGCCCATCGGCGTGCCCGACCCGGGCATCCGCGCCTACGTGCTCGACGGCGGCCTGCAGCCGGTCGGCCCGGACCGCACCGGCGAGCTGTACCTGGCCGGCGCCGGGCTGGCCCGCGGCTACCTGGGGCGGCCGGGGGAGACCGCGTCGTCGTTCGTCGCGAACCCGTTCGGTGCGCCCGGCGAGCGGATGTACCGCACCGGTGACCTGGTGCACCTGCGGGCGGACGGGCAGATCGCGTTCCTCGGCCGGGCCGACCACCAGGTGAAGATCCGCGGGTTCCGGATCGAGCTCGGCGAGATCGAGACCGTGCTCGGGTCCCAGGACGGTGTCCGCGCCGCCACCGTGGTCGTGCGTGACGACCGGCTGGTCGGCTACGTCGTGCCGGCCGGCGGCGCCGCCCCCGCCGTGGAGGCACTGCGGGCCGCGCTCGCCGCGGAGCTGCCCGCGCACATGGTGCCCACCCACCTCGTGCTGCTCGACCGGCTGCCGCTGACACCGGCCGGGAAGCTGGACCGCGACGCCCTGCCCGCGCCGGACCGCGTCACGGCCGGGCCGTCCCGGGAGCCCGCGACCGAGGCCGAGCGGATCCTGCTCGGCGTGCTGCGGGACGTCCTCGACGACGACACGATCGGCCCCGACGACGACTTCCTCGCCGCTGGCGGCGACAGCATCGTCTCGCTGCAGGTGATCTCCCGGGCCCGCCGGGCCGGCCGGCTGCTGACCGCCCGCGACGTGTTCGACGGCGGCACGGCGGCCGGGATGGCGATCCGATCGGTCCCCGCCGCCGACACCCCCGCCGACGCCGGACCGGTCACCGGCGACGCGCCGCTCACCCCGGTGATGCGCGACCTGCTCCGCCGGGGCGGCAGCGGCCGGCCCGGTGCCCCGTCCGCCGGGTACTGCCAGTGGACGGAGACCGTCGTGCCCGCGGGCGGCGACGTGACGCTCTGGCACGCCGTCCTGGACGCGCTGCTGGTGCGGCACGACGCCCTCCGGGCGCACCTCGCCGTGCCGGACACCGGTGGTGAACCGGTGCTGCGGGTCCCCGGTCCGGGCGCCGTCACCGGCGCCGACGTGCTCGTCCGGACCGCGCTCGCGCCCGGCGACGACGCCAGGGCGGTCGCGGACCGGCGGATCGCCGCCGCACGGGACGGGCTCGACCCGTACCGCGGCCCGCTGCTGCGTGCCGAGTGGCTGGACGCCGGACCGGACCGGCCGGGCCGGCTGGTGCTCCTGGCACACCACCTCGTCGTCGACCCGGTGTCGTGGCGGGTGCTGCTCGACGACCTCGCGCAGGCCCACCCGGCCGTCGCGGCCGGCGCGACGCCCGCGCTGCCACCGGTCGGGCGGACCTGGGTCGGCTGGGCCCTGGCGCTGCACGCGGCCACCGACGCCCGCCGCGCGGAGCTCCCGCACTGGCGGGCGGTGACGGCCGCCGCCGACCCCGGCTGGGGTGAGGTCGCCCTCGACCCCGGTCGCGACACCGCCGCCACCGCGCGGCACCACGAGATCCGGCTCGATCCGGCGACGACGGCGGCCGTGCTGACGACGCTGCCGGTCGCGCACGGCACCGGACCCGACGCGGTGCTGCTCACCGCGCTGGCCCGGGCCGCGCACCGCTGGCGCGGCCGGACCGGCGAGCCGGAGCTGCTCGTGGACCTGCAGGGCCACGGCCGTCCGGCGACGGACCCGGACGGCACCGGCGCGCTCGACCTGTCCCGGACCGTCGGCTGGTTCACCACGGTCACCCCGGCGCTGGTCCGCCCCGGTACCGGGGGGCCGGCGGCGGTCGGTGCCCAGCTGCGGGCCGCCGGGGACGGCCTCGGCCACGGCCTGCTGCGGGACGCGCCGGACCGGCCGCTCGGCGATGCCGTCCGGCCCCGGGTGACGGTCAACTACCTGGGCCGGTTCACCGCGCCCACCGGTGCGGACGAGCCGTGGCGGGCCCCGGCCGACGCCGGCGCGCTCGGCTCCGGCGACCCGGCCGCGATGCCGTTCCCGCACGAGCTGGCGGTGAACGCGCTCGCGACCGCCGACGGCGGGGACGGCGCGCCCACCCTCGCCGTCCGGTTCACCTGGCCGGAGGCCCTCTTCGGTGCGGACCGGATCGCCGCGCTCGCCGGGCTCCTGCGCGACGAGCTGGTGGCCCTGGCCGGGGAGGGGACCGCCGGATGAGCGGCGCGGCCCCGGAGACCTCGGACCGGATCGACGCGCCGCTGGTGCGGGCCGCGTTCGTCCTGGTCCTGGGCACGTTCATGGCCACCCTGGACGCGACGATCGTCGCGGTCGGGGTGAGCACCCTGTCCGCGGAGTTCGACGCGACCCCGGTCGAGATCCAGTGGGTGAGCACCGCGTACCTGCTCGCCGTGGTCGCGGCCGTCCCCACGTCGGGCTGGCTGGTCGACCGGTTCGGCGGTCGCCGGACCTGGATCGTGGCCGTGCTCTGCTTCGTCGTGGCGTCGGCACTGTGCGCGCTGGCCTGGTCGCTGACGTCGCTGGTCGCGTTCCGGATCCTGCAGGGCCTGGCCGGTGGGCTGCTCCCGCCGACCGGGCAGGCGGTGCTGGCCCGCCTCGCCGGGCCCCGGCGGATCGGCCGGATGATCGCGATCGTCGGTGTCGTCCCGCTGCTCTCGCCGGTGCTCGGCCCGCTCGCCGGCGGGGCGATCCTCGGCGTCGCGAGCTGGCCGTGGCTGTTCTACGTGAACCTGCCGATCGGCCTGGCCGCGGCGGTGGCGGCCGTGCTGCTGGTGCCGCGCGACTCCGCGGCGGCCCGCGGGACGGCGTTCGACGTCCGCGGTGCGCTGCTGCTCTCACCCGGCCTCGCGGTGTTCGTCCTCGGTCTGACGGAGGTCGAGCGCACCGGCGGCGCGCTGCCCGGGGTGCCGGTGTGTCTCGCCGGGCTGGCCATGCTGGGGCTGTTCGTGCTGCACGGCCTCCGGTTCCGCGGCACCCCGCTGATCGACCCGCGGCTCTTCGCGCGCAGCCCGTTCGGCCCGGCCGCGCTCGCACTGGTGATCCTCGGGCTGTCGGTGTTCGGCGCGACCTTCCTGCTCCCGCTCTACCTGCAGTCCGGCCGCGGGCTCGACGCCTGGGAGACCGGCCTGCTGCTCGCGCCCCAGGGCATCGGGGCGCTCGCCGGGTCGCTGCTGGTCAACCGCCTCGTGGACCGGATCGCGCCGCGGAACCTGGTGCTCGCCGGGATCGCGATGGTCGCGCTGGGGACGGTGGTGTTCACCCAGCTCGACCGTGGCCCGGCCGACGCGCTGGTCGCCGCGTCGCTGCTGGTCCGGGGCGCCGGAGGAGCGCTGATCGGGGCACCGGTGATGGCGCTGGTCTACCGGACCATGGCGAAGGAGATGATCCCGCGCGCGGCGAGCGCGCTGAACCTGCTGAACACGCTCGGCGGGTCGGTCGGCACCGCGCTGGTGGCGGTGATCCTGCAGTCCCGGCTGGCGGCGCTCGGCCCGGGTGCGAGCGCCGCCGCGTTCGGGCAGACGTTCTGGTGGGTGCTCGGGTTCTGCCTGCTCGCCCTGGCGGGCGCGACCCGGCTGCCGGGGGTCAGGCCGTCCCGGTGAGGATCCGGTCGAGCTCGTCGAGGACGGCGAGCCCCTGGCCGTAGTGCGAGACGTAGTAGTTCGGCAGGGGGTGCAGGTTCCCGGCCCGCACCGCGCGCAGCGCCCGGAACGTCGGCGCCTGCAGCATCCGCGTGGTGTTGCCGTCGACGCCGCCGCGGGTGTCGGCGAGGTGCAGCAGCACGTCGCAGTCGTCGAGGACACCGATCTCCTCGTAGGACATCCGCTCCGACGCACCCGGCCTGCCCTCGGCGACCGCGGGCAGCCGCGCCCCGATCGCGCCCAGCACCACGCCGCTCCACGACTGCGGCAGGTCGACCAGCGCGGTGCCGGGCGGACCGCCGCGGACCAGGCCGATCCGGATCCTGCCCAGCAGGTCGCGGTGCCGCTCACCGATCTCGCGGGCGCGCTGCTCGTAGCGGCCGCGCAGCGCCTCCGCCTCGGCGCCGCGCCCGACGGCGTCGGCGGCGCGGACGGCCCGCTCCTGCCAGGTCCCGGGGGCGCCGCCGGCGGCGAACAGCAGGGTCGGGGCGACCGCGCCGAGGCGCTCGGGCAGGTCCTCGGCCAGACCCGGCACCATCGTCCCGAGGATCAGGTCCGGGCGCTGCGCCACGATCGCCTCGTACGACAGCTCCTGCGGCTTGCCGACCTTGGGAAGGACGTCGTAGGCGGACTGCAGGCCCGGCAGCACGCCGCCGACGGTGGCCTCCGCGGTCGCGACGACGGTGAACCCGACGTCGAGCAGGGCGTAGGTCGTGTAGAAGTCCGTCGCCGCCACCCGCTGCGGGGAGACCGGGATCTCGACCGGGCCGGACGCGCCGTCGACCGTGCGGGTCGCCCCGGCGGGCGCCTGCCCGCCGGATCCGCAGGCGGACAGGGTGAGCAGGGCGGCCGAGCCGGCGGCGAGCCCCAGGAGGTCCCGGCGGCTGATCGGCCCGGCGGTGGCGTCGGGTGCGACGAGGAGCGGCATGTCCCGAGTAAAGCGAGCCTAACCTAGTCGGGCAAGGGTCCGCCTTCGGCGTGATCTTCCGGACTCTGCCTCCGCAGCTCTGGCGCGACCGGACAGTTGTCACATATGAACAACTTGTCATCTTTTATGCGGTTCGCTCGCAGTGGAGGTCCCGTGCGCACCCGACCCGTTCCGCGCCGTCTGGTCCCGGCCGCCCTGCTCTCCGCGGCGGCCCTCGTACTGGCCGGCTGCGGCGGCCCGCCCGCCCCGGAGGCGGCCGACCCGGCGGCGGCCGGGGCCGTCACCGAGACGAACTGCGGCCTTCCCGTCACCGTTCCCGGCCCGCCGGAGCGGATCTACGCCCTCTACCAGCCGGCGATCGAGACCGTCCACGCGCTGGGCCTGTCCGACAGGCTCGTCGGCACCGCCTATCTCGACGCGCAGGTGCTCGAGCCCTACGCCGAGGCCCAGGCCGGGGTGCCCTACGTGCCGGACCTCCCGACCCGCGAGGCCCTGCTGGCGGCGACCCCGGACTTCGTCATGTCCGGCTACAACAACGCGTTCGCGACCTCCGGGACCGAGGGCATCAGCACCCGGGCCGACCTCGCGGGGCTCGGCGTGCAGAGCTGGATCTCGGCGCCGCTGTGCCCCTCCGCGGACGGACTGTCCGACGAGGCGATCGACCCCGACCAGGTGTCGATGGAGACCGTCCACGAGGACCTCCGCGGTCTCGGCCGGGTGTTCGGCGTCGAGGAGCGGGCCGAGGAGCTCGTCGCCGACCTGCAGGCCCGGGCGACGGCTGTCGAGGAGCGGGTGGCGGGCAGGCCGCGCCCGTCGGTCGCGATCCTGCTCAACGACGACGACGGCAGCTACCGGGTCGCCTCCGGGATCGACTTCGGCACCAGGGTGCTGGAGATGGCCGGCGCGGAGAACGCCTTCGCCGACCTCCGCGAGCGGCGCCACGTCGCGGTGTCCAAGGAGGAGCTGATCGCCAGGGACCCGGACGTCATCCTCACCTCGACCTGCTGCGACGCCACGACGACCGTCGCCGACGGCGAGGCCGACGTGCAGAAGGTCCGCGACGACCCCGCGCTGTCCGGCAGCACCGCGGTGCGCGAGGGGAAGGTCTTCCCGTTCCTCTTCGCCGACCGTGCTGCCGGTATCCGCGGTCCGCACGCCGCCGAGCGGGTCGCGGACCTGGTCCACCCCGAGTGACGGCGACCGCCCCCGCTCCGGTGCTCCGGCCCCGGCCGGCCGCTCCGTGGGCGGTGCCGGGCGGGCTGCTCGTGGTCGCCGCCGCCACCGTGCTGTCGATGAAGGTCGGTGCCCGGCCGCTGTCATGGGCGGAGCTGGCCGACGGGCTCCTGCGGTTCGGCGGCTCGCCGACCGACATCGTCGTCCGGCACGTGCGGCTGCCGCGGACGCTCGCCGGCCTGATCACCGGCGCCTGCCTCGGGCTGGCGGGTGCCGTGGCACAGGGGATCACCCGCAACCCGCTCGCCGGGCCGGGCACGCTCGGGGTGAACGCCGGTGCGGCCGGGGCGATGATCCTCGTGATGGCGTCGGCGGGCATCGGCTCGCTGGCCGGCCACGTCTGGTTCGGCTTCCTGGGCGGTGCGCTGGCGGCGCTCGCCGTCTACGCGATCGGCGGGTCCGGGCGCGACGGCGCGACCCCGGTGAAACTGGCGCTGGCCGGAGCCGCGGTCAGTGCGCTGATCACGGCGGCGACGTCGGCGGTCGTGCTGCTCGACCGGGAGCTGTTCGCCCGGTTCCGGTACTGGATCGTCGGCTCGCTGGCCCGCGCCGATCTCCTCACGGTCGGGCAGGCCGTGCCGTTCGCCGTCGCCGGGGTGCTGCTCGCGGTCGCGCTGGTCCGGCGCCTCGACGCCGTCGCGCTCGGCGAGGACACCTCCCGCAGCCTCGGTGCCCGGCCCGGCCCCACCCGCGTCACCGGGCTGGTGGCGGTCGTCGTCCTGGCCGGGACGGCGACGGCGGTCGCGGGGCCCGTGGCGTTCGTCGGGCTGGTCGCGCCGCACGCCGCGCGGGCGCTGGTGGGCACCGCACACCGGTGGGTGCTGCCGGTGTCCGCGCTGCTCGCGGCGGGCCTCGTGCTGCTCGCCGACGTCGCGGGCCGGGTGGTGATCGCGCCCGAGGAGGTGCAGATCGGGGTGACCGCGGCCGTGCTCGGCGGCCCGGTGTTCCTGCACCTCGTGCGGACGCGGAAGGTGGCCGCCCTGTGAGCGCGCCGGGGACGCTCGTGTTCCGCCGTGGCCCGGTCTCCGCGCGGGTGGGTGTCCGCGGGCTGCTGCTCGGGGCAGCGGTCTGGCCGGCTGCGGTCGCCGTCGCGCTGTGGGCGACGACGGTCGGCGAGTACCCGATGCCGCTCGCGACCGTGCTCGACACGCTCGCCGGGAACGGCACGCTGCTCACCTACGACGTCGTCGTGAACCACCGGCTGCCCCGCGCGATCACCGGGGTGCTGGTCGGCGCGGCCTTCGGGATCGCAGGCACCCTGTTCCAGCGGATCGCGCGCAACCCGCTGGTCAGCCCGGACGTGATCGGGATCAACGCGGGGGCGTCGGCCGGTGCGATCGTGATGATCATCGGGTTCGGGGCCTCCGCCGCCTGGGTGACCGGCGGGGCGCTCGCCGGGGCCGGGGTCGCCGCCGTCGCGGTGTACACGATCGCCTACCGGAACGGGTTCTCCGGCTACCGGCTCGTGCTGGTCGGGATCGGCGTCGCCGCGATCCTCAGCGCGGCGGCGACGTTCCTGCTCGGCCGGGCCGACGTCAATGCCGCCCACCAGGCGGCGATCTGGCTGGTGGGGAGCCTGTCCGGCCGGTCGTGGCCGGACGTCGTGCCGGTCGCGCTGGGCCTGTGCCTGCTGCTGCCACCGGTGCTGGGCCTGACCCGGCGGTTGCAGGTGCTGGAGCTGGGCGACGACCTCGCCCGGTCGCTCTCGCCCCGGATCGGCCGGGCCCGTGCCGTGCTGCTGGCCTGCGCCGTCGGACTGTCGGCGGTCGCGACCGCCTCGGCGGGGCCGGTCGGCTTCGTCGCGCTCGTCGCACCGCAGATCGTGCGACGGGTGCTGGCCGAGCGCAGTCCCGGCCTGCTGGCGTCGGCCGGGACGGGAGCTCTCGTCGTGGTGGCGGCCGACCTGGTGGCCCGCACCGCGTTCCTGCCCCGCGAGCTCCCGGTCGGGGTGCTGACCGCGCTCGTGGGTGCGCCCGTACTCATCGCACTGCTGGTGCGCAGCAACCGGATCGGAGCGAGCGGATGACGCTGACCGGCCAGGACCTCCGCCTCGGCTACACGGCCGCGACGATGGTCGTCGACGGCGAGTCCGTCACGATCCCCGACGGGCGGATCACCGTGATCGTCGGGCCGAACGCGTGCGGCAAGTCGACGCTGCTGCGCGGGCTCGCCGGGCTGATGCGCCCGCACGGCGGCCGGGTACTGCTCGACGGCGCCGAGCTCGCCGGGCTGCCCGCGACCGAGGTGGCCCGGCGGATCGGCGTGCTGCCCCAGCAGCCGGCCACCCCCGACGGGATCACCGTCGCCGATCTCGTCGGGCGCGGGCGGCACCCGCACCAGCGCTGGTTCCGGCAGTGGTCCGCCGACGACGAGCGCGCCGTCGCCGCCGCCCGGGCCGCGACCGGGCTGGACGACCTCGCCGACCGGCCCGTCGCCGAGCTCTCGGGCGGGCAGCGCCAGCGCGCCTGGATCGCGCTGGTGCTCGCCCAGGGCCCGGAGACGATGCTGCTCGACGAGCCGACGACGTTCCTCGATCTCGCCCACCAGCTCGACGTCCTGGAGCTGCTGCGCGGGGTCAACGCCGGGCAGGGGCGGACGGTCGTGATGGTGCTGCACGACCTGGAGCTCGCCGCGCGCTACGCGCACCACCTGATCGCGATGTCGGACGGGCGGATCGTCGCCGAGGGCGCCCCGTCCGACGTCGTCACCTCCGAGCTCGTGTCGTCGGTGTTCGGGGTGGACGCGCTCGTCATGCCGGACCCGCTCACCGGGACACCGCTGGTGCTGCCGCGCCCGCGCTGAGCTCAGCCGGTCGGGTACGGCACGAACGTGCTGCGGTCCTCCTGGATCGACGGGGCGTGGTCCAGCCGCGGGAACGCGCGCTGCGGGCACGCGTCCCGGCTGCACACCCGGCACCCGGCGCCGATCGGGGTGGCCGCGGCGGGGTCGTCGAGATCCAGCCCGGCGGAGTAGACGAGCCGGTGGGCGTGCCGGAGCTCGCAGCCCAGAGCGATCGCGAACGTCTTGCCCGGGCTGCCCCAGCGCCGCCGTGAGCCGTGCACGGTGCGGGCCACCCACAGGTAGCGGGCACCGTCCGGCATGGACGCGACCTGCACGTGGATCTCCCCTGGCGCGGTGAAGGCGTGGTACACGTTCCACAGCGGGCAGGTCCCGCCGCCCCGCGAGAAGTGGAACCCGCTGGCCGACTGGCGTTTCGACATGTTCCCCGCCCGGTCCACCCGCACGAACGAGAAGGGCACGCCCGGCTCGGACGGCCGCTGCAGGGTCGACAGGCGGTGGCAGATCGTCTCGAAACCCTGTCCGAAGTGGTCGGCGAGCCGCTGGACGTCGTACCGGAACTCCTCGGCCGTGGCCCGGAACTCTCCGTAGGGGAGCGTCAGCGCGGAGGCGAAGTAGCGGGCCAGCCCGATCCGGGTGAGGGTGCGGGTCGCCTCGTCGCCGGAGTCCTCGGCGGCGAGCGCGTCGAT
This sequence comes from Pseudonocardia sp. EC080619-01, assembly GCF_001420995.1. Classification (NCBI taxonomy): domain Bacteria; kingdom Bacillati; phylum Actinomycetota; class Actinomycetes; order Pseudonocardiales; family Pseudonocardiaceae; genus Pseudonocardia; species Pseudonocardia sp. EC080619-01. The sequence goes on from NZ_CP012184.1 coordinate 3,409,338, forward strand.
GACGTGGTCCTGTTCCAGGAAGCCGAGCTGGGTCGCCATCCGGAACGCCTGCTGGCCGGGCCGCAGGGTGGGCGACAGGCGCAGCACCCGGTGCGTGCGGTCGTAGCTGTGCAGCTCGCCGGCGCCCTCGGGATCGGTGTCGTCCAGGCCGGCGATGCTCACCCCGTGTCGGCCGCGCAGGCGCTCGGCCAGCGCCCGGCGGACCTCGCCGCGACGTACACCGATCTCCGCCGCGAGGTCCTCGCCCGCGTCGTCGAGGTCGGCGATGTGGTTGCGCCGCCGGTAGAAGAAGTCGCGCACCTGCTCGTGCGGGGACGCGGACCGGACCCGGTCGCTGCCGTCGCGCGGGGAGTCGGTCGCCGCGGCGAGGTGCTCGTCGGCCCGCCGCCACCGCCGGTACAGCTCCAGCACCGCGTCGGCGGCGGTCGGCATCTCGGCGGCGAGCCGCTCGATCTCGGTCGGCGACACCGCCCCGGCCGGTGTCGTCGTCTCGGCGAACACCTCGTGCAGCTCCGCGACGAGCCGCTCGGGGCGGCGCGCGGCGAAGAACGCGGCGTCGACCCCGAACACCTCGGTGATCCGCAGCAGGACGGGCACCGTGAGCGGGCGGGACCCGTGCTCGATCTGGTTCAGGTAGCTCGGCGAGATCCCCAGCGTGCGGGCGAGCGACGCCTGGCTCATCGACCGCGTCTCCCGCAGGCTCCGGAGCCGGGTTCCCGGGACACCTGTGGCAGCCATCCCCGGATGCTAGCGAAGATCGGTGTTCGCAAGATTCGCAGAATCGCCCCGGAAGATGTGCAGAAGTTGGCACGACGCCACCGTCGCTGATCACCGTTCTCACTCCGAAGCTGGTCACACCCCGTTCGAGAGCCGACGCGGCGTCCGGTCACCCCCGGCCGTCACGTGAGGCGACGCACGAACGAGACTTCGCAGAAGGAGCACGACATGACCGGGAGCACCCGGCAGGAGCGGATCGACGAGCTGACCCGGCAGTGGTCTGAGGACCCCCGCTGGGCGGGCGTCACCCGCGGTCACACCGCCGAGGACGTGGTGGCGCTGTCCGGCAGCGTCCGCGAGGAGCACACGCTGGCCCGGCTCGGCGCCGAGCGTCTCTGGGACCTGCTGCACGAGCGGGACTACGTGCACGCGCTGGGAGCCCTGACCGGCAACCAGGCGGTGCAGAGCGTCCGGGCGGGCCTGGAGGCGATCTACCTGTCCGGCTGGCAGGTCGCGGCCGACGCCAACCTGGCCGGCCAGACCTATCCGGACCAGAGCCTGTACCCGGCGAACTCGGTGCCGTCGGTGGTGCGCCGCATCAACAACGCGTTGCTGCGGGCCGACGAGATCACCACGCTCGAGCGGCGCGAGGACGTCGACCCGCACTGGCTCGCGCCGATCGTCGCCGACGCCGAGGCGGGCTTCGGCGGTCCGCTGAACGCCTTCGAGCTGATGAAGGGCATGATCGCCGCCGGTGCCGCGGGCGTGCACTGGGAGGACCAGCTCGCGTCGGAGAAGAAGTGCGGCCACCTCGGCGGCAAGGTGCTGGTCCCGACCTCGCAGCACGTCCGCACCCTGAACGCGGCCAGGCTGGCCGCCGACATCGCCGACGTGCCGTCGGTGATCGTGGCCCGGACCGATGCACAGGCCGCCAACCTGATCACCTCCGACGTCGACGAGCGCGACCGGCCGTACCTCACCGGGGAGCGCACCGCGGAGGGCTTCCACCGGGTGACCGGCGGCATCGACCCGTGCATCACCCGTGGCCTGGCCTACGCCCCGTACTCGGACCTGCTGTGGATGGAGACCTCGGTCCCGGACCTGGACCTGGCCCGCAAGTACGCCGAGGCGATCAAGGGTGAGTTCCCGGACCAGATGCTGGCCTACAACTGCTCGCCGTCGTTCAACTGGCGCAAGCACCTCGACGACGACACGATCGCCCGCTTCCAGCGCGAGCTGGGCGCGATGGGCTACGCGTTCCAGTTCATCACCCTGGCGGGCTTCCACGCGCTGAACCACTCGATGTTCGACCTGGCCAGTGGCTACGCCGTGAACGGCATGACCTCCTACGTCGAGCTGCAGGAGCGCGAGTTCGCGGCCGAGGCCGACGGCTACACCGCGGTCAAGCACCAGCGCGAGGTCGGGACGGGCTGGTTCGACGCGGTCTCCACCGCGGTCAACCCGGAGTCGTCGACGACGGCGCTGGCCGGGTCGACCGAGGCCGAGCAGTTCACCCGCGCCCGATGACCGGCGACCCCGGCATCCGCCGCGGACTGGTCGGTGTCGTCGCCGACTCGACCGCGATCTCCGACGTCGATCCCGGCCACAACGTGCTCCTCTACCGGGGCTACCCCGCGCAGGACCTGGTCGAGCGGCACGGGTTCCTGGAGGTCGCGCACCTGCTGTGGACCGGCGAGCTGCCCGACTCCGGCGAGCTCGTGGAACTGGACGGTCGCGAACGGTCGCTGCGGACGATCGAGCCCGCGCTGGAGCGGTTGCTGCTGTCACTGCCGCCGGCCTGCCATCCGATGGACGTGCTGCGCACGGCGGTCAGCTGGCTCGGCGCGGTCGACCCGGAGGCCGACGACCCGTCGCCGGAGGCCGGCCGGGAGAAGGCGATGCGGCTGCTGGCCGTGCTGCCCACCGTCGTCGCCCTGGAGCAGCGCCGCCGGCGGGGGCAGGAGCCGATCGCGCCGCGCGAGGACCTGCCGTACGCGGAGAACTTCTTCCACATGACCTTCGGGCAGGTGCCCGAGCCCGAGGTGGTGCGCGCTTTCGAGGTGTCGATGATGTTGTTCGCCGAGCACAGCTTCAACGCCTCCGCCTTCACCGCCCGGGTCGTGACCTCCACCCGCTCCGATCTCCACAGCGCGGTCGTCGGTGCGATCGGAGCGCTGAAGGGGTCGTTGCACGGCGGGGCGAACCAGGCCGTGATGGAGCAGTTCGCCGAGATCGGCGACCCGGACGACGTCGACGAGTGGCTGAACGCGCGGCTCGGTGCCGGTGACACGGTCATGGGCTTCGGCCACCGGGTCTACAAGCGTGGGGACTCCCGCGTGCCGATCCTGCACCGCGAACTGCGCCGGATCGCCGACCTGCGCGGTGGCCGGGACCTGCTGGCCTTCTACGAGGTGCTCGCCGGGGCGATGCTGCGGGACAAGGGGCTGCGTCCCAACCTCGACTACGCGGCCGGCCCCCTGTACCACCTCATGGGGTTCGACACCCCGCTGTTCACGCCGCTGTTCGTCATGTCGCGGATCAGCGGCTGGGCCGCGCACGTCGTCGAACAGGCCGGCGACAACGTCCTGATCCGCCCGGTCGCCGCCTACGACGGGAAGGCGAGGAGGGAGGTGCCCGCGGGCCGGTGACGTCCCGGCCCGCCCCGGTGCGGGTTCAGGGCGAGAGGACGACGAGCGGGCAGCCCGCCGAGGGATGCTCCAGCACGGTCGCGGTGACGCCGTAGACGGCGCCGATCCGCTCCGGCGTGAGCACCTCGGCGGGCGTCCCCGTCGCCACCGCCCGGCCGCCGTCGAGCAGGCAGATCCGGTCGCAGTACCGCGCGGCGAGGTTCAGGTCGTGCAACGCGACGAGCGCTGGCAGCCCCAGCTCGCCGACCAGCTCCAGGAGTGCGAGCTGGTGCCGGACGTCGAGATGGTTGGTCGGCTCGTCCATCACCAGCAGTGACGGCCGTCCCACCAGCGCCCGCGCCACCAGCGCCCGCTGGCGTTCCCCGCCGGACAGCGTGGCGAGCCGGCGCCCGGCGAGCCGGGTGAGGTCGAGCACCTCCAGTGCCGCTCCGGCCAGGGCGTGGTCGACCGGGTCGTCCGCCTGCAGCGCCCGCTTGTGCGGGGACCGGCCCATCGCGACGATCTCGCGGACCGTCAGCGGGAAGTCGGTCGGCACGTCCTGCATCACCACACCGACCCGGCGGGCCACCCGTCGAGCGGGCCCCTCCCGGGCGTCGGCGCCGTCGACCAGCACACGTCCGGACGCGGGCCGGTTGACCCGGTAGACGGTGCGCAGCAGCGAGGACTTGCCGCTGCCGTTCGGTCCGAGCAGCCCGACCGTCTCGCCGGCCCCCACCTCCAGCGACACGCCGGCGACCAGCGTCGCGGCGCCGGCGGTCACCGTCACGTCCTCGATGCGCAGCGGGGTCACCGGTGCTCCTCCCGGCGCCCGTCGCGGCGTAGCAGCCAGACGAAGAACGGTCCGCCGACCAGCGCGGTCACGATCCCGACCGGGATCTCCTCGGGGCTGATCACCGTGCGGGCCACGAGATCGGCGAGCACGGTGAACACCGCGCCGACCAGCACCGCGACCGGCAGCCCGCGGCGGTGCCCGGCGCCGACCATGAAGCGCACGACGTGCGGAAGCATCAGCCCCACGAACCCGATCACGCCGCTCACCGCGACGGTCACCCCCACCAGCACCGCGATCACGACGAACATCAGCTGCCGGAACCGGTGCACGTCCAGGCCGAGTGCCCCGGCGCTCTCGTCACCGGCGAGCAGCAGGTCGAGTTCGCGGGCCCGTCCCAGCAGCAGCACCAGGCCCGCGACCAGGACGACCGCGGGGCCGAGCAGCAGCTCCCAGCGGGTCGCGCCGAACCCGCCGAGGGTCCAGAACAGCACCTGCGAGGCGAGGGTGGGACTGGGTGCGGTGAGCACCAGCAGGCTGGTCAGCGCGGACAGCACCGACCCGACCGCGACACCACCGAGGATCAGCCGCAGCACGGTGATCCGGCCGGCCGAGCGGGCGATCGTCAGGACCACGGCCAGCGTCGCCAGTGCCCCGGCGAAGGCCGCGACGTTGAGCGTCAGCGCCCCGGCCCCGAGCAGCCCGAACCGCATCACGACGACGGCGCCGGTCGCGGCGCCCGAGGAGACCCCGATGACGCTCGGACCGGCGAGCGGGTTGCGGACCACCGCCTGCAGGACCATCCCGGCCACCGTGAGTGTCGCCCCGACGAGGGCGGCCAGCAGGACCCGGGGCAGCCGGGTGTCGGCGACGATGAGGTCCTGCGCACGGGACCAGTCCGGGGCGGGGACCAGGGCGGTCCCGCCGAGGCGGTGCGCGAGGATCCGCCAGGTCTGCGACCACGGCACCGCCACCGATCCGGTCGCGAGCGCCGCCCCGGTGACGGCGACGAGCAGCACCGCGAGCCCACGCGACGACCAGGGGCAGCGGGTACCGTCCCGCGGCCCGTGCGACGGGACCGGCGGCGGCGCCGCGCGGGAGGGCGCCGTCGGGCCGCAGGACGGCGACGAGCTCGGCGCGCCGGGTCACCGGAAGCGGTCGGGGTGCAGGTCCCGGGCCAGCTGTTCCACGGCGTCGACGGACCGCGGGCCGGGCTGGGCCTCGGACAGCGCGACGGTCGGGAACGCACCCGTGGCGAGGGCCGGGACCGCCGCGATCGCGGGTGTCGACCGCAGCGTGGCGATCTTCGACTCGACGCTGGGCTCGAGGTAGTCGTAGATCAGGATCACCGCGGGACGCCGCTGCGCGACCTGCTCCCAGGACACCTGGGGCCAGCGCTCGGCGACGTCGTCGAACACGTTGCGCCCGCCGGCCCGTTCGATCATCTCGGTGAGGATCGCCTTGCCGCCCGCGGTCCGCGGTGCGTCGGCGCCGCTGTTGTAGACGAACACCGGCACCGGCTCCACACTCCCGAGCTGCTCGCGCACGCGGTCCAGCCGTCCGCGCAGCTCGCCGACGCTCGCCTCCGCCCGGTCCGCCACGCCGAAGATCGCACCGATCCGGGTCATCTCGCCGAACAGGTCCTCGAAACCGGACCTGCCCTCGCGGCACGACTCGGAATTGAGGTGGGTGTCGATCCCCAGCTCGGCCAGCCGCGGCCGGGTGTGGCCGTTGGACTCGGAGAACCCGTCCGGGTATCCGGAGTAGACGAAGTCCGGCTCGGCGGCGACGAGCTGCTCCAGCGACGGCTGGCCCGGCGCCAGCACCGGGACCCCGGCGTAGGCCTCGGCGTACTTCTCGCCGATCGGCCGGTTCTTCAGGTACGACGTGCCGACCATCGCGTCCTGCAGACCCAGCTCGAGCATCAGCTCGGTGGCGTTCGAGGTGAGGGTGACCGCACGGGCCGGCGGGGCGGTGTAGGTCGTCGTGACACCGCAGTTGTCGTCGGTGACGGGGAAGCCCTCCGCCGTCCCTCCTCCCGGCGCGGGGGCGTCCTGCACGGCGGAGCCGCAGCCCGCGAGAAGCAGCACGGCGGACACGGCGACGGCCACGAGGGCCGGACGGGATCGGATCACCCGGACAATCTATGAAAGATTGATCAGGTGTCGAGGGTGAATTGGGGTGTCCTGACCCACGCTTCCGGCCCGCGGGACTCTGCGGCCGAGCTGTCCGACACCGTCCGGCTGGCCGTGCTCGCCGAGGAGCTGGGCTTCGGCTCGTTCTGGATCGCCCAGCACCATCTCGGTGCACAGCAGGGCCACGCGTCGTCCCCGCTCGTCGTGCTGGCCGCCGTCGCCGCCCGGACCGGGCGGATCCGGCTGGGGACCGCGGTCGTCGTCGGGCCGCTCGAGCAGCCACTACGGCTGGCGGAGGACGCCGCGACGGTGGACGCGCTGAGCGGTGGCCGCCTGGAGCTGGGCGTCGGTGCGGGATCCGACGCGGGGGCGGCGGACGCGTTCGGCGTGCGGCCCGAGGAGCGGCACGCCCGGCTCGCCGAGGTGCTGGACGTGCTGGTCCGCGCCGACGTCGTCCCATCGGTCCGGGGCCTGCGCGGGCGGACCTGGCTCGCGACGTCGTCCGAGGACGGGGTCGCGGTGGCCGCGGCCCGCGGCCTGGGCCTGCTGTCGGGCAGGCGGTCCGGCCCGTCCGGGCCCGACGACGTCCGCTCCGCCCGGCTGCTAGCCCGCTTCCGCGCGCTGGGCGGGCGGCGGGTCGGGCTCTCCCGCCCCGTCGTGCCGGGTGCGTCCCGGGTGGCCGTACACGACCTGCTCGCGCCGCACGTCGCACGGTGGGGCCGCGATCCGGCGGCGCACCTGCGCGCGGGCAACGTGTACGCGGGGACCGAGCAGGAGGTGGCCGCCGGGCTGGCGGCCGACCCGTGCCTCCCCTACGCGACCGACCTGCTGTGCCACGTCCAGCCCGCCCGGCTGCCGTTCGCCGAACTGGAACCCGTGGTGCGCCGCACCGCCGCACTGGCCGACCGGGTACCGCCGGTGCCGGCCGGACCTGCCCGTGATCGACGAGCGGGCCCGGCCGGTGGGGGACCGGCTGGGTCAGCCGGGGTCCGGGACCTCGCGGCGTGCCGAGCCCTCGTAGGCCGCCAGCGGGCGGATGAGGGAGTTCGCCGCGAGCTGCTCGGTGATGTGCGCGGTCCAGCCGGTGATCCGGGACATCACGAACAGCGGGGTGAACATCGGGATGTCGAACCCCATCAGGTGGTAGAGCGGGCCCGCCGGGTAGTCGAGATTCGGGTGCAGGCCCTTCTCCCGCAGCATCGCGGCGGCCAGCGCCGAGTGCGTCCCGAGCAGCTCCTGGGCTCCACGCAGCGCGACGACCTCCTCCAGCGCCGTCTGCAGGGTCGGCACCCGGGAGTCGCCGCGCTTGTACACCCGGTGCCCGAATCCCATGATCTTCTTCTTGTTCGCCAGCGCGTCGGCCAGCCACGCCTCGGCGGCGTCCGGGCCGTCGATCTCGGCCAGCATGTGCATGACGGCCTCGTTCGCCCCGCCGTGCAGCGGGCCCTTCAGCGCACCGATCCCCGCGACGACGGCGCTGTACAGGTCCGACAACGTCGAGGTCACCACCCGTGCGGTGAACGTCGAGGCGTTGAAGCTGTGCTCGGCGTAGAGGATCATCGAGACCTCGAACGCCCGGACCACCTCGGGCTCGGGGATCTCGCCGAAGCTCATCTGGAAGAAGTTCGCCGCGTACCCCAGGTCCGGGTCCGGCGCGATCGGGTCCAGCCCGCGGCGACGGCGCTGGTCGAGTGCGACGACGGTGGGCAGTGCGGCGAGCAGCCGCAGCGACTTCGCCGAGTTCGCCCCGGCGTCGTCCTCCTGCGCGTCCTCCGAGCCGAGCCAGCTCACGGCGGTGCGCAGGGTGTCCATCGGGTGGCAGCTGTCCGGCGTCGCGAGCAACAGCGACCGCAGGCTGCGGTGCAGCGGCCGCAGCGCCTTCTCCCGCGCGTCGAGGTCGGCCAGCTGTGCGGCGTCCGGCAGCTCGCCGTGCCAGAGCAGGTGCGCGACCTCGAGGAAGCTCCCGCGCCCGCACAGGTCCTGCACCGGGTACCCGCGGTAGAGCAGCGAGTTGGTGTCGGAGTCCACCTTGGAGATCGCCGTCGTGTCGGCGACGACTCCGGCGAGGCCCTTGTGGATCTGCGGAGGTGCGTCGGTGACGGTCATGCGGGGTCCTCCTCGTCGAGGTGGCCGGCGAGCGTGGCGTCGAACTCGCCGTAGGCGTCGTAGCGGATGAGCTCGTAGAGCCGGGCCCGGGTCTGCATGCGGTCCACCACGCCGGCCTGGGTCCCGGTGCGGCGGATCTCGGCGAGGCCGGCCTCGGCGGCGCCCATGGCCAGCCGGAGCAGGGTCACCGGGTAGATGACGACGTTCACGCCGAGCTTCTCAAGCGTCGCGGCGTCCAGCAGCGGGGTGCGCCCGAACTCGGTCATGTTGGCCAGCAGCGGGACGTCCAGCGCGTCGCGGAACGCGGCGTACTCGTCCGGCGAGGTCAGCGCCTCGGCGAACACCATGTCCGCCCCGGCCTCGACGTAGGACCGCGCGCGGGCGACCGCCGCGTCCATGCCCTCCACCGCGCGGGCGTCGGTCCGGGCACAGAGGACGAACGCCTCGTCGCGCCTGCCCCGGACCGCGGCGCGGATCCGGGTGCACATGTCGTCGGTGGACACGAGTTCCTTGCCGGACAGGTGGCCGCAGCGCTTCTGGCCGATCTGGTCCTCGAGGTGGCAGCCGGAGACCCCGGCGTCCTCGAACGTCTGGATCGTCCGGGCCACGTTGGCCGGGCCGCCCCAGCCGGTGTCGGCGTCGACCAGCGTGGGCAGGCCGGTGGCGCGGGCGATGGTGGCCGCCCGCCCGGCCACCTCGGTGGCGGTGGTCAGGCCGACGTCGGGCAGCCCGAGCTCCGCCGAGAGCACCGCGCCCGAGACGTAGACGCCGTCGAAGCCCTGTTCGGCGATCAGCTGGGCGGACAGCGCGTTGAACGCGCCCGGGAACTGCAGCAGCCGTCCGCTCGCCAGTGCGTCCCGCAGCGCGACCCGCCGCTCGTGCGCCGTCGTGGTCGTGCCGAGCATCAGAAGACCCCGCGGCCGGGATGGGTGGCGAGCGCCGCCGGGACGACCGTCAGCTCGCCCAGCTCGTCCGCGGTGAGCTCGGGCAGCCGCAGCGCGGCGTCGAGGAACCGGTCCTGCTCCACCCGGTCCACCAGGTCGCGGGCCAGGTCGCGGAACTTGCCCAGGTACTCGTCGCGGCCGAACGGGCGGGCGCCCAGCGGGTGCGCGTCGGCGACCGCGATCTCGTCGACGAGCGTCCGGCCGTCGTCGAGGGAGACCTCCACCCGGCCGCCGAACGCCTTCTCGTCCGGGTCCGCCGAGTGGTACCGGCGCGTCCACTCCGGATCCTCCACGGTGGAGACCGCGTGCCAGAGCCGGACGAGCTCGTCGTCGGTCGGGCGGTGCGGCGGGTAGGACCGCTCGTGGTGGAACCCGCCGTCGAGCAGCGCCACGGCGACGATGTAGGGGATCGAGTGGTCCAGGGTCTCCCGCGACGCCTTCGGGTCGTACTTCTGCGGGTCGCCCGAGCCGGAGCCGATCACGTAGTGCGTGTGGTGGCTGGTGTGGATGACGATGCTGCGGACCCGTTCCGGGCCGCCCGCCTCCCGGATGCGTGGCCCGAGACGCCGGGCGAGGTCGATCAGCGCCTGGCTCTGGTACTCCGCGGAGTGCTCCTTGGTGTAGGTCTGCAGGATCGCCCGGGGTGCCTCACCGCGCTCCGGCAGCGGCACCGTGTAGCCGGCGTCCGGACCGTCCAGCAGCCACGCGATCACCCCGTCCTCGCCCTCGTAGATCGGCGACGGCGCGCCCTCGCCGAGCATGGCGCGGTCCGCGGCCTCGATCGCGACCTTGCCGGCGAAGGCGGGCGCGAAGGCCTTCCACGACGAGATCTCGCCCTTGCGGGACTGCCGGGTCGCGGTCGTGGTGTGCAGGGCCTGCTGCACCGCCTGCCAGGTGATCTCGGTCGGCAGGTCGAGCAGCGCGCCGATCCCGGCGGCGACCGACGGGCCGAGGTGCGCCACGTGGTCGATCTTGTGCTGGTGCAGGCAGATGCCGGTCACCAGGGCGACCTGCACCTCGTAGGCCACGGCGACGGCACGGGTCAGAGCGGCACCGTCGGCGCCGACGTGTTGGGCGACGGCCAGTAGCGGGGGAATGTTGTCGCCGGGGTGGGAGTAGTCCGCGGCGAGGAACGTGTCGTGGTAGTCCAGCTCGCGCACCGCGACGCCGTTGGCCCACGCCGCCCACTCCGGCGAGACACGCTCTCGGGTGCCGAACACGACCGCGCCCGCACGGCCGGACGCCGCCGCGTGCCGCAGCGCCTGCGCCCGAGCCGCGACGACCGGGCGGCGGTCCAGCGACGCGGTCGCCACGCCGGCGTTGTCGATCAACCGGTTCACGACCATGTCGGCGACCTCGGCGGGCGGGGCGATCCCATCCGCCGCGACCTCGGCGATCTTCCATGCGAGCTGGTCGGGCCGCGCGAGGTCCTCCTCGCTGCGATGGACGCGGACCTTGTGCTCGACTGTCATGCGAACTCCTCCCGGCGGAGCGGACGGGCCTTCGGAGGGCCAGGTGCGACGCCGGTGAGGACCGGCCCATCGAGCCTGGACCTGCGGCTGCTCCGGGGGCGAGGGGCCCACGACGGCGAAGTCCTGCGTACTTCCCGGGCCGTTCGGCGAATCCTGCGAAGACCCGGCCGGTCACCTCGCCGAGATGCAGCTCAGCGTCGCCCACGGGCCTCTGCCGGAACGCTGAACTGCATCTCAGTGGGAGGGCCGGCCGTCAGTCCCACTCCAGGGAGCCGCCGGTGCGGTACTCGGTCACCCGCGTCTCGAAGAAGTTCTTCTCCTTCCGCAGGTCCATCGCCTCGCTCATCCACGGGAACGGGTTGTCGGCCTGGCCGAACAGCGGCGCCAGGCCGATCTGCTCGGCCCGCCGGTCGGTGATGAACCGCAGGTACTGCTCGCACGACTCGGCGGTCAGTCCGAGCATCCCGCGCGGCATGGTGTCGCGGGCGTAGGCGACCTCCAGCTCGCACGCCTCGTGCAGCATCGCGCGGATCTCGGCCGCGAACTCCTCCGTCCACAGGTGTGGATTCTCGATCTTGATCTGGTTGATGCAGTCGATGCCGAAGTTCAGGTGGATCGACTCGTCGCGCAGGATGTACTGGTACTGCTCGGCGACGCCGACCATCTTGTTCCGGCGACCCAGGGCCAGGATCTGCGCGAACCCGGTGTAGAACCACATCCCCTCGAACACGACGTAGAACGCGACGAGATCGCGCAGGAACGCCCGGTCGTTCTCCGGCGTGCCGGTGCAGAAGTCCGGGTCGGACAGCGCCTGGGTGTAGCGCAGCGCCCACGCGTCCTTGTCGGTGATCGACGGGACCTGCCGGTACGCGTTGAACAGCTCGCCCTCGTCGAGCCCGAGCGACTCGCAGACGTACTGGAAGGTGTGCGTGTGCACGGCCTCCTCGAACGACTGCCGCAGCAGGTACTGCCGGCACTCCGGGTTGGTGAGGTGCCGGTAGACGGCGAGCACGACGTTGTTCGCGACCAGCGACTCCGCCGTGGCGAAGAAGCCCAGGTTGCGGGTGAGCATCAGGCGCTCGTCGTCGGTCAGGCCGTCCCGGCTGCGCCACAGCGCGATGTCGGCCTGCATGGCGACCTCGGTCGGCATCCAGTGGTTCGAGCAGCCGGCCAGGTACTTGTCCCACGCCCAGTGGTACTTCAGCGGCAGGAGCTGGTTGACGTCCGCCCGCGCGTTGATCATGCGCTTGTCGTCGGCGTCGATCGGGGCCGCGCCGCGGTCGATCTCGCCGAGGCCGGTCGTGTCGGGGTCGTTCTCCACAGTGGTCACTGGCAGGCCTCGCAGTCGGGGTCGTCGATCGAGCAGGCGGCGGCGGGGTCGAGGTCGAGCTCCGTCTCCGCGGTCGCGGTGGAGTCCGCCGGGCCGGCGGACGGCGCCCCGGTCGTCACCGGCCGGACCGCCGCCGGGTCGGGGGTGACGGCGGTGCCGGGCACCGGCACGGCGGGGACCGTCGCGGCGGGCGAGGCCGCAGGCCCGGCAGGCCCGGACGTCCCGGACGTCCCGGTCGGGACCCCGGTCAGCCGCCCGTCGGTGCCCTTGAGGGTGGACTTCTCCACCGACGTCGCCGCCCTGGTCCGCAGGTAGTAGGTGGTCTTGAGACCGGAGCGCCAGGCCAGGCGGTACAGCTCGTCGAGCTTCCGCCCGCTCGGCCCGGCCAGGTACAGGTTCAGCGACTGCGCCTGGTCGAGCCACTTCTGCCGCCGCGACGCGGCCTCGACCAGCCAGCGCGGCTCGATCTCGAACGCCGTCGCGTACAGCTCCTTGAGGTCGCCGGGCACCCGGTCGATCTCGGCCAGCGAGCCGTCGAAGTACTTGAGGTCCGAGACCATCACCTCGTCCCACAGCCCGCGCTCCTTGAGATCGCGGACCAGGTGCGGGTTGACCACGGTGAAGTCGCCGGACATGTTGGACTTCACGTACAGGTTGAGGTGGATCGGCTCGATGGACTGCCCGACCCCGCAGATGTTCGAGATCGTCGCCGTCGGGGCGATGGCGAGCACGTTGGAGTTGCGCATCCCCTGGGTGCGGACGGTCTCCCGCAGCGACGCCCAGTCCAGTGTGGAGGACCGGTCGACCTCCAGCTCACCCTCGCCGCGGGCGTCGGCCAGCAGGTCGAGCGAGTCGATCGGCAGGACGCCGCGGCTCCACAGCGAGCCCTCGAAGCTCGCGTAGCGACCACGCTCGGCCGCGAGGTCCGACGACGCGGCGATCGCGTGGTAGCTCAGGACCTCCGCGCTGACGTCGGCGAACCCGACCGCGGCCTCGCTGCCGGGCGCGATCCGCTGGACGAACAGCGCGTCGGAGAAACCCATCATCCCCAGGCCGACCGGGCGGTGGCGCAGATTGGACCGGCGGGCCTCCGGGATCGTGTAGAAGTTGATGTCCACGACGTTGTCCAGCATCCGGACCGCCGTGGTCACCGTGCGGCGCAGCTTGTCCGCGTCCAGCCCGTCGCGCGTCACGTGCGCGGCCAGATTGACCGAACCCAGGTTGCAGACGGCGACCTCGCCCCGGTCGTCGTCGTGCCCGGCCCGGGTGTTGAGCGTGATCTCCGTGCACAGGTTCGACGAGTGCACGACGCCGGCGTGCTGCTGCGGGCTGCGCAGGTTGCACGGGTCCTTGAACGTGACCCACGGGTGCCCGGTCTCGAACAGCATGGTCAGCATCCGCCGCCACAGGTCCACGGCGCGGACCGTCCGGTGGACGCGCAGCTCGCCCCGCTCGGCCGCTGCCTCGTACGCGCGGTACCGCTCGGCGAACTCGTCGCCGTAGAGATCGTGCAGGTCCGGCACCTCGTCCGGGGAGAACAGCGTCCACGTGGTGTCGGCCTCCACCCGGCGGAGGAACTCGTCGGGCACCCAGTTCGCGGTGTTCATGTCGTGGGTGCGACGGCGGTCGTCGCCGGTGTTCTTGCGGAGGTCGAGGAACTCCTCGATGTCGACGTGCCACGTCTCCAGGTAGGCGCACGCCGCGCCCTTGCGCTTGCCGCCCTGGTTGACGGCGACGGCGGTGTCCCCGGCGATCTTGAGGAACGGCACGACGCCCTGCGAGACACCGTTGGTGCCGCGGATGTGCGCGCCGAGGCCACGGACCGGGGTCCAGTCGTTGCCCAGCCCGCCGGAGTACTTCGCGAGGAGCGCGTTGTTGCGGTAGCCGCCGAAGATCGAGTCGAGGTCGTCGTCGACGGTGGTGAGGAAGCACGACGACAGCTGCGGCCGGGTCGTGCCGGAGTTGAACAGCGTCGGGGTGGAGGCCATGAAGTCGAAGCTCGACAGCAGCTCGTAGAACTCGATCGCGCGGGCCTCGCGGTCGACCTCGCGGACGGCCAGTCCCATCGCGACCCGCAGGAAGAACGCCTGGGGCAGCTCGAACCGGGTGCCGTGCTCGTGCAGGAAGTACCGGTCGTACAGGGTCTGGAGGCCGAGGAAGCCGATCTGCAGGTCGCGCTCGGGGTGCAGCGCCGCCGTGACGCGGTCCAGGTCGAAGGTGGCCAGCTCGGCGTCGACCAGGCCGATCGCGATCGCGTGCCGCAGGTAGTCCTTCGTGTAGGACGCGTAGTCCCGGGCCATCGTGGCCTGGTCGGGGGTCTCCCGGGTACCGGACAGGTGCGACACCGCCTCGGCGCGCAGCCGGTCCATGAGCAGCCGCGACGCGACGAGCGAGTAGTCCGGCTCCCGCTCGACGAGCGTCCGGGCCGCCATGACGAGCGCCTGGGAGAGCTCGTCGGCGGTGATGCCGTCGTAGACCGTGCGGTCGAGTTCGGCCAGCACGGGGGCGGCCTCGACGTCGTCGATCCCGTCGAGGGCCTCGGCCAGCACGGTCTCGACCCGGCCGCGGTCCAGCGGGGCGCGGGTGCCGTCGGGGCCGGTGACATGGATCGTCGTACTCGCACCGGCGGCCCCGGTGCCGCTCGCGCGGGCCTGCGCCTGCTGCTCCCGGTAGAGCACGTAGGAGCGGGCGACCTTGTGGTGCTCGCCGCGCATGAGCGCGAGCTCGACCTGGTCCTGGATCTGCTCGACCTGCACGACCGGCGTCGGGTGCCGGTGCAGCGCCGCGACGACCTGGCCGGTCAGCTCCTGGACGAGCGGGTGCAGCCGGGACGACGACGCCCCGGCGCCGCCCTCGACGGCCAGGAACGCCTTGGTCATCGCCACCGAGATCTTCGAGGCGTCGAAGCTCGTCTCGGAACCGTCGCGCCGGATCACGCGCAGCGCGGCCGGTGCGGTGCCGTTCGGTGAGGCAGGGGGAGCGGTGGATGCGGTCACGGGCTCTCTCCTCGCGAGTCGCCGTCGGTCCGTGACCGCGCGCGAGGTGAGGAGACGGCATGGAGCACCGCACCCTGGCGCCCTCCCGCGAGGCCCCGGAGCAGCGCACACCGGGCGGTGCGCGCACCGGTGGCAGGTCTTCGGACTCACGGGTATCGGGCGCCTTCGGCGCCCGTGAGTGGTTATCGCGGCCTGAGCCGACTTTTCCACTCACGAGTGCCGCAGGCGCCCGGCCTACTGGCCGTCGCTTCCCGGGAGGGTCTCCCAGTGCTCGTGACGGCGGTCGTTCCCGTTCACCGCTGCGGGGCAGTCCCGGATTCGCACCGGGTTCCCTCTTGCCTCACCGACCCGGGCGGGCCGGTGAACCACCAGCGCCGCGGACACTACATCTAGGGCTGCACTGAGTTCGAGACCCCTAGGTGTCCGGATCTCGAGCCGATTCGTCACGCGCGGTGAACGTCGCAGGTCCGGTGCGGTCGGGCGCCTCGACACTCCACTCCGGCGGGTGACCGTCGTCGCGATCGAAGGCGGGTTCCCCTGTGGACGGAGGCCGAATAGCGTCGGGGCGCAGGTGCATCCGCTACGCAGGAGGAGTTCCGTGGTCGTCGCCCCCGATCTCGACGCCGGGCACTGGCTGGCCCGGTGGGACGCCCAGCAGACCCGCTACGTGCCCGACCGCGAGGACCTGTTCGGGCTCGCCCTCGACGTCGTCGCCGGGCTCGACGCCGGCCCGGGGCGGTTGCTCGACCTCGCCTGCGGCCCGGGGTCCCTGGCCTCGCGGGCGGCGGACCGCTTCCCCGGGGCCGAGGTCGTCGGCGTGGACGTCGACCCGGTGATGCTCGAGCTCGCCCGCCGCACCACCGGGGACCGGGTCCGCTGGGTCGACGCCGACCTGTCCGGTCCGGAATGGACGGAGCAGGTGGGCGGTCCGTTCGACGCCGCCGTGTCGGCGACCGGACTGCACTGGTTGCAGGAGGGTGCCCTGCCCGCGCTCGCGGCGCAGCTCGCCGGGACCCTGCGGCCGGGCGGGGTGTTCGTGAACGTCGACACCCTCCTCGCCGACCCGGCGGCACCGCGCCTCGCCGCACTGACCCGGCGGCTGCGCGAACAGCGGACCGAGCGTGGTCTCGCCACCGGTGAGGACTTCCGCGCCTGGTGGGACGCCCTCGCCGACGAGCCCGCGCTGGCCACGGAGTTCGCCGAGCGGGAGCGCCGGTTCGCCGATCACGTGGCAGGCGGGTCGACCCTCCCGGCCTGGGAGGACGCGCTGCGCGGAGCCGGCTTCGCCGAGGTGGGGACGCTGACCCAGACCTTCGACCGCCGGATGCTGGTCGCGATCCGCTGACCCGCCGGGCACCCGATCCGACCGACACAGCCGCACAGGGTGGTGGGCCACCGCACGGGACAGGTCCTGTGCGATTGCGACGCGGTGTGAGCGGCGTGCGCGGACGCTGTGCGGCTGTCGGGCCGGGACTGCGACGGCGCGGACACCGTGCCGCGCGGTCCCCATGCCCGGCAGCCGCACAGGTCGAGGCGCAGCCGCACAGGTCGACGGCCGCCGGTAGCGCCGCCGCACAGGGTGCCGGGCTCCCGCACGAGCTAGGTCCTCTGCGGTTGCCCCGCGAGGTGTGCGGTGAGGACGGATCCTGTGCGGCGACCGTGCCAGGTGCGCGGTGAGCGCGGCGCTCCCGAGGCATGTAGCCGCACAGGGTGGCGGGCTGCCGCACGGGCTCGGCCCTGTGCGGTGATCCCGCAGGATGCGCGACAAGGCCGGAAGCTGTGCGGCTTCGGGAGCAGGGCGGCTCGGGCCCGGGCGCAGGGCCGGGCGGTCGGCTGAGCCGCGTGTCGGGCCGGTGGTCAGGCGAGCCGGGCGCCGGCGAAGTTCGCCCAGGCGAAGGTGTTGGGTCGCGCCGGTTCCAGCCCGGCGACCCCGCCGGACACACCGACGTTCCAGTCCCGCACGCCCCAGACCAGTCCGCCCGAGTCGGCGCGCAGGGTCTGCAGGATGCGGCCGAAGCCGTCGGTGCGGGCGGCCTCGTCGTCGGTGCCGATGGCGCCGTAGTAGAGCCGGTCGATCTCCGGGTTGCGGTAGCCGGTGAAGTCGTAGGTGGGGGTGGAGGTGAGCATCCGGCGTCCGACGTAGTCGGGGATCGGCAGCGCACCGGTGCTGTTCTGGGAGAACACGCCCTGCTGCCGGATGGCCTTGAAGTAGTTCTCCGACGGCAGCGCACGGGGCGTCACCCGGAGCCCGATCCCGTCGAGCTGCCGCGCGACGACGGCGGTGGCGGCGTCGAAGTTCGGGTCGGCCCCGCTGGTCTGGAGCTCGACGGCCAGCCCCTGCGCGCCGGCGTCGGCCACGAGGGCCCGGGCGCGATCGACGTCCCGGGTGACCTGGGGGACGTCCGGGTAGTAGCGCAGCCCTTGCCCGAACATGTCGTTCCCGGGCCTGCCGCGCCCGAGCAGTGCGATCCGGACCAGCTCCTCGCGGTCGATGCCGAGCCGGACGGCCTCGCGCAGCCGCGGGTCGTCGAACGGCGGGCGGTCCACCCGGAGCACCAGGAACTGGTTCGCCGACGCAGGGGCCGACAGTGCCGAGGCCCGCGCGTCGCCGTCGAGCCGGGCCGCTCCCGCCGGGGTGAGGTCGTGCGCGTAGTCGATCTGGCCGGAGAGCAGCGCGCCGATCCGGGCCTCCTCGTCGTCGACCGGGAGGAACTCGAGCTCGCCGATCGCCGGCCTGCCGTCCCAGTGGCCGTCGAACGCGGTGTAGAGCGCCGGGCCGCCCGGGGTGAAGGAGGCGAAGCGGAACGGGCCGGTGCCGACGGGGGCGTCGAACGTCGTGGCCCCCTGCTGGACGATCTCGGTGCCGGGTGCGCCCCAGGCCAGCGGGAACACGAAGTTCGGACGGTTCAGGACGAGCTCCAGCTCCCGCGGCGCCGTCGCCCGTGACGCGGTGAGGTCGAGATCGCGGAACAGCGCGGCGGCGATCCCGGTGGTCGCCGGGTCGGTGATGCGGCGCAGCGAGTACAGGACGTCGTCGGCGGTCAGCGGCCGGTCGTCGTGGAACCGGGCGTCGCGCAGCACGATCCGCCAGCGGGTGCCGGAGGGGTCGCTCTCCCAGGACTCGGCGAGCCGGGGCTCCGGCGTCATGTCCTGCGACCAGCCGGTGAGCGTGTCGAAGCACGCCTTCGCCCGCGCCTGGTCGACGTAGAGGGGCAGGACGTGCGGGTCGAGGGACTCGCGGGATCCGCCCGCGGCGAACGCGGCCCGCAGCCGGTCGGTCCCGGAGCCGGAACCGCCGCCGCAGCCGGCGAGGACGAGCCCGGCGGCGCCGAGTCCCGCGGCGAGGAAGCCGCGCCGGGTGAGTTCCGGGGGCCTCATCCCGCCGCCCGCAGACCGGGGGCGAAGACGTGCCCGTCCAGCTCGGCGGGCCGTTCGGCCACGCCCGGCCCGCCTGCGCGCACCCAGCGCGCGAGGGCGTCGGCGGCGTCGTGGTCGAGCACCCGCCGCAGCCAGACCGGCCGGGCGCCGGACCGGCGGGCCGAGGGGACCGGGCCGACCACGACGACGTCGGAGTCGGCGCACGGGCCCAGGCAGTCGCTGGTCCGGAGACGGGCGTGCCCGTCGGTGCCGGCGGTGATCCGGTCGAGGACGGCGGCGTGGTCGACGCCCGGGTGCTTCCGGCCGGAGCCGCAGCAGCACCCCCGGCAGACCGTGACGGCGGGGAGCGCGGACATGGCGGCGACATTACGTCACATATGACGAGGTGTTCAGTAATGAAGGACACGCCGACAGGAGTAGCGCCCGGTCCCACCGGGAATCCCGCCCGGACCACCGAGGAGAGGGATCGCGATGAGCCACCACGTACTGGACGCCGCGGGCGTGACCACGCCGGCGGTCGTCGTCGAGAAGCTGCACGACGCGGAGCGGGCGAGCACGGCGTGCGCGTCCGCGATGGTCGCGGGCGGCGGGATGGAACGGGAGGTGCTGCTCGCGCTCGACTGCGCGGACCTGTGCTCGGCCGCGGCGCGGGTCCTGGGCCGGCGGGCGGCGGACCGGGCCGTCGCCGAGACCGCGGCCGCCGCGGCACTGCGGGCCTGCGAGGCGAGCGCGGCCGCCTGCGGCGCGCACGCCGACCATCACGAGCACTGCCGGCTGCACGCCGAGACCACCACCGAGACCGCGGCGGTCCTGCGCGAGCACCTCGGTCTCTGACCCCTACCCGGTCGTCGCCGGGGCGGGCGTGTCCACGACCCGCCCGTCCGCGAGCGCGAGGACCCGGTCCGCCGCGGCGACGGTCGCAGGGTCGTGGCTGATCAGCACGACGGCGAGACCGTCGTCGCGCCGGGCCCGCGCGAGCTCGGCGAGCAGCAGCGCGCGGTGCCGGCCGTCCAGTGCCGAGGTGGCCTCGTCCGTGACGAGCACCGACGGCCGCGCCAGCAGAGCCCTGGCGACCGAGGCCCGCTGCAGCTGGCCGCCGGACAGGCCGCCCGGACGCCGGCCGGTGTCCGCCGGCGCCAGTCCGAGCCGTCCGAGCAGCGCGGTCGCCTCCGCTCGTGCGTCGGCGCGGGGCAGGCCGCGCAGCAGCTCCGCGGGGCGGGCGACCTGGTCGAGCACCGGGCGGTGGTCGAGGAACGCCGACCGGTAGTCCTGGTGCACGTACTGGACGGCCCGGTGGTCCCCGGTCGCGCGGGTGCCCGTCACGAGGATCCCGCCGTCGCTCGGGACCAGCCCGGCCAGCGCCCGTCCCAGTGTGGTCTTGCCCGCCCCCGACGGCCCGACGACGGCGAGGCAGCCACCCCGCTCCACCGACAGCCCGACGCCCGCGAGCAGCGTGATCCCCCCGGCGGTCCGGACGGACAGGTCCGTCACCTCCAGCAACGGGTCACCGGGCGGCCGCTGCACGGACCCGGCCTCCGCCACCGGCGGACCGAGCACCTCCCGGGCGGTGCCGCGCCGGGCGGGCCTGCCGCCGTCGAGCTCGAGCACGTCGTCGGCGAGCCTGCGGGCCGTGTCCAGATCGTGGGTGAGCAGCACCAGCGCGGTCCCGGCGCGGGCGAGCGCGGCCAGCTGCCCGATCACGGCGCCGGTGGTGTCCGGGTCCAGGCCGGTGGTGGGTTCGTCCAGCACGACGACGTCGGGGCCGGTGACCAGCGTCTGCGCCAGCGCCATCCGCTGCTGCTGACCACCCGAGAGCTGGTGCGGGAACCGGCGGGCGAGCCCGGGCTCGGTGCCGAGCCCGGCCCGCTCGAGGGACTCGGCGACCGCTGCTGCGCGGGCCGCCCGGCGGGCACGCCCGCGTCCGTGCACGGTCGCGGCCAGCTCGTCGAGGACCGGACCGACCCGGCGGACCGGGTCGAGGACGACGCCGGGGTGCTGCGGGAGGTGTCCCACCCGCCCGGCGCGGGCCCGGCGCAGCGCGCCGCCGGACAGTCCGAGGAGCTCGGTGCCCTGCACCCGCACCGAGCCGGTCGGTTCCACCCCGGTCGCCGCCTCGCCGAGCAGGGCCAGGCCCAGGGTGGACTTCCCCGCGCCGGACGGGCCCACCACGGCCAGCACCCGGCCCGGGAGGAGGTCGAGATCGACGCCGTCCAGCAGCACTGTGCCGTCCGCGGTCCGGGCGCCGAGGCCGCACACTGCGAGCGCCGCGGTCATGCCACCGCTCCCGTCCGGTCGGCGATCCGGTCCACCAGCAGGCTCGTCCCCGCGGCCAGCGCGACCAGCAGCGTGGCGGGCACCAACAGGGCGGCCGGGGCGAGGAACAGCGACGCCGAGTTCTGCTCGATCACCACGGCCCAGTCCACCGTGTCCGGTGGCAGGCCGACCCCGAGGAAGCTCGCACTCGCCAGGAGGCCGAGGATCATCACGCCGCGGGTGCCGGCGTCCACCAGGACCGGCCCGGCGACGAACCGGCCCGTCTCCACCAGGTGGATCCGCCACCACGGCTCGCCGTTCTGCGCCATCGTCTCCAGCGCCACCCGGCGGGACGGCGCCCCGGCCGCGCTGCGGACCAGCCGCACGATCGCGGGAAGCTGCAGCACGGCCGCCGCCACCAGCAGCCAGCCGATGCCGCGCCGCCCGGTCCCGGCCAGGACCAGCAACACCACCAGCGACGGCAGCACGAGCAGCACGTCGAGCACGCGCTGGGTCGCGGTCGCGGCCCACCGGGCCCGGGTCGCGGCGAGGACCAGCCCGAGCGGCATCGCCACGAGGTACGACAGCAGCAGTGCCCCGGCGGTCAGCCCGACGACGGTCGTCCCTCCGGTCAGGGCGAGCGTGAGCACGTCGCGGCCGAGCGCGTCGGTGCCCAGCGGATGGCCGGGCCCGGGCGGCAGCAGCGCGCCCGCGCCGTCGTCGGCGGGGAGCAGGGGTGCGAGCAGCGGGCCCAGCAGCGCGCACGCCAGTGGCACACCGGCCAGCGCGAACCCGAGCGTCGCCCGGCTCACGGCGCCTCCTCCCGGACGGGGGTGAGTCGGGCGGTCAGCAGGTCGACCAGCAGGTTCAGCACGATCGTGACGACCGCGGCCAGCACCGCGTAGCCCTGCACCAGCGGCAGGTCACGGCTCTGCACCGCCTCGACGACACCGGCGCCGATCCCGGGCAGGGCGAACAGCGACTCGATCACGACGACGCCGCCCAGGGTGCCCTCGACGATCCGCGCCAGCTGCTGCAGCGACGGCGCCACGCCACCCGGCAGCACGTGCCGCCACAGCACGACCCGCTCCGGCAGCCCGAGCCGGCGCAGGTGCGTGACGTGCGGTGACCGGTCGGTCTGCAGGACGCCCTGCCGGACCTGGCGGGACAGCCAGCCCAGCTGCGACGCGGTCAGCACGGCGACCGGCAGCACCAGGACCGACGGGGTGAGCAGCGCGCCCCCGCCCGCCGTCGCCGGGAGCCAGCCCAGCTGCAACGCGAACACCGCGACCAGCAACAGCCCGAGCGCGAACTGCGGCGCCGCCTGCAGCGCCGAGACCGCCGCGGTGGAGACCCGGTCGGCGGCGCTGCCCGGCCTGCGTCCCGCAGCGGCACCGACCAGCACGGCGAGCGGGACGGTGACGAGCAGCGACAGGCCGGTGAGCAGGACGGTGGAGCCGAGCCGGTCGATGATCTCGTCGACGACGGCCCGGCCCGTCACCAGTGACGTGCCCAGATCGCCGGTGAGCGCGCCGCCGGCCCAGTCGGCGAAGCGGTCGACGGCCGGCCGGTCGGTCCCGAGCCGGGCGGACAGCTCCCGCACCTGGTCGTCGGTGGCGTCCGGGCCGAGGACGATCTCCGCGGTCTCGCCGGGGAGCATCGTGGTCAGCAGGAAGATCATGACCGTCGCGGCGGCCAGCTGGGCGGCGGCGACCCCGGCCCGGACGGCGACCGGACGGCCGCGGCGGGGCGGTGCGTACGGCGCGACGCTCACCCCGCGGCAGCCCTGTCGACCCGGCTCCACACGCCCGACGTCCTCCCCGCTCTCGCCTGATCACCTGAACAGGATCACGGGCGATGGCCGGGTGCAAGGACCGCTCCGGCCGGCCCGCGGTCAGCCCAGGCGGACGCGGTGGAAACGGGCCCAGGTCCCGGTGTCCGGCCGGGCGGGCTCGACACCCGTCAGGTCGGCGGAGATACCGACGTGCTCGTCGCCCACCGACCAGACCGTCGCCGCGTCGCGCACCAGCACCTGGGAGCGGCGCAGGGCGGTGTCGCGGGTGCGCTCGTCGGGGGTCCGGGCGGCGGTGACGAGCAGCGCCGTCACGTCGGCGCGGGCCGTCCCGGGCGTCGGTGCTGCCGGTGCTGCCGGTGCTGCCGGGGCGTCGTCCGCGACCGGAACGGGGATCGGGTCCTGCCCGCCGGCGGCGACCGCGCGCAGGTACAGCGGGACCGGCTGGGCCGGCACCCGGCGGAACCGGATGCCCGGGACCGGCTCGGCACCCGCCGGATCCGGTTCGCGGGGTTCGGCGACCAGACCGATCGTCTCCAGCTGCTCGGCGACGACCGTCGCGGCCGGGCGGGAGAGCGGATCGAGCGGGTCGAACACCAGCCCGACGGTCGCTCCGTACGCCCCGGCCGCGGTGACGAGCTCCCGGGCCCGGTCGACGTCGCGGGCGACCGGCGGGACGCGGTCGGGATGGTGCGCGAGCCCGGTCCCGAACAGGTCGTCGCCGGGGGAGCCGAGATCGAGCAGGACCTTCCGCACCAGCTCGTCGCGGTCGATGCCGAGCCGCACCGCCTCCCGCAGCCGCGGATCGCCGAACGGGTCGGCGCCCTCCGGTGGCACGGCGAGCGCGGGACCGTCGTCGTCCGGACCGCCGAGATCGGCCCGGCCGGTGGCCCGCGCGGGGCCGGTGCCCAGTTCCAGGAACCGGGTGGCCGAGGCCGGGGTCGAGACGACGCCCGTCCCGGTGCGGCCGAGGATCCGCCGCACGCTGTGCGGGAAGAGATCGTGGGCGTAGGCGACGTACCCGTCGAGCAGCGACTGGTAGCGGTTCTCCTCGTCGTCGTCCACGAGGAACTCGAGCTCGGGGGACAGCGCGGCGCCCAGCCAGTGCCCGTCGTGCCGGAGGAGGACGGCCGGGGTGTCCCCGACCCGGAACGCGCCGGTGCCGACCGGGGTCCCGCCGCGGCCGTCGCGGACGATCCCGGTCCCCGGCGCGCCCAGGACCAGCGGGAACTGGAAGTCCGGGGTCCGCAGGACGAACTCCAGCTCGGTCGGCGAGACCACCCGGCTCGCGGTGAGGTCGACGTTCGCCAGCAGCGGGGCCGCGGTCGCCCCGGTCGCGGGGGCGGCGATCCGGCGGAACGACGCGAGCGCGTCGGCCGCGGTGAGCGGCCTGCCGTCGTGCGCGGTCGCCTCCCGCATCCGGACCCGCCACCGCCTCCCGGTGCGGTCCGGCCCCACCGACGCGGCCAGGTGCGGCTCCGGCCGCATGTCCTGGCCCCACACCAGCAGCGTGTCCGCCACCGCCGCTGCGCGCGCCCGGTCGACCGGCCGCCACACCTGGTGCGGGTCGGTCACCGGCAGCGGTCCGGCACCGGCGAACGCCACGGTCAGGCGCGGGGCGCCGGCGTCGGCCGGGGCCCCGCACGCGGCGAGGGCGGGGATCCCGGCCAGCGCCGCGGCGGCGCCGGTGGCACGCAGGAACGAGCGTCGGCTCAGGGGCACGGCACCAGGGTGCCGAACGCCCTCGCGGTTAGGGTGCCCGGGATGGACCTCCTGGCGATCTCCGGCAGCCCCTCCACCCCGTCGAAGACGGCTCTGCTCCTCGAGATCGCGGTCGCCCGGGCCGCGGGGCACGACGACGTCGACGCCGGCCTGCTGCACCTGCGCGACCACGACGTCGTGTTCTCCGACGGCCGGGATCCCGCCGGCTACACCGGCGACACCCGTGCGGTGATCGACCGCGTCGTCGCCGCGGACGCCCTGGTCGTCGGCACGCCGATGTACCGGGGCGGCTACACGGGCCGGCTGAAGAACCTGTTCGACGTGCTGCCCAACGACGCGCTCGCCGGCAAGCCGGTCGGCCTGGTCGCGACCGGCGGCACCGACCACCACTTCCTCGCGATCGAGCACGAGCTCAAACCGCTGGTCGGCTTCTTCCGCGCCTGGGCGGCGCCGGGTGCGGTGTACGCCAACAACACCCACTTCGCCGGCGGCGAGCTGACCGACGACGGCGTCCGAGACCGGCTGGCCGAGCTGGCGGACACCGTCGTGACCTTCGCCCGGCGGATGCCCCGCGACGCCGCCGGTGCCACCGGTCCGGACATCCCACGCCGGTCGCTCCGCGACTCGTGAGTGGACAACACGGCCCTGACCGTGTTTTCCACTCACGGGCGCGACAGCGCGTGACCCAGCTCCCCCGCCCCGGCGAGCAGGTCGTCGGCGTCCTTCGCGACCAGCACGTGGTCGACGATCTCCGAGTACTCCTCCATCGCGCACGACGCCTGGTTCCAGTAGCGCCCGGGTTCCGGGGTGATCCAGCCGACCCGGAAGGCGCGCCGCGCCAGGGTCCGCAGCTCCTCGGTGCCCGGGGGCAGGCCGTTGGAGCGGCCGTCGCCGACGAACAGCACGGCGGTGCGGTGGTCGACCGCGTCGGCGAAGTTCTCGTTCAGCTCGGTGAACACCCGGCCGTAGTCGCTGGTGGCGTCCAGGTCGATGCCCGGTGCCGCGAGGACCGCGGCCAGGGCGTGGTCGTCGTGCGCGCGCAGCAGGAGCTCGGTCACCTCGACCGGTGAGTCCACGTAGGCCAGCACCCGGCAGCGGAACGCCTGCCGGTGCAGTGTCCGCGCCAGCCGCAGCACGAACGCGGTGATCGACCGGACCGACAGCGAGACGTCCGCGATCACCAGCAGCCGGACCCGGTCCGGGACCTTCGCACGGTGCAGCAGGTGGAACGGCACGCCGTCGCTGCGCATGCTGCGCCGCACCGTGTGCCGCACGTCGAGCGGGCCGTGGGCGTGCTCGCGCGGGACCCGTCGTGGTGCGCCGCGCATGCGGTGCAGCAGCTCGTGGCAGGCCTGCTGCATGTCGGCGGAGTCCAGCCGGTCGGCGCCGTCGGTGCCGTCGCTCGCGGGGTCGGGTCGTTCGCCCTCGCCGGCCTCGACCCGCTCGGCGAGCTGGGTCACGAACTCGGCGATGGCCTCGACGAGAGTGCCGAGCTGGACCTCCGAGAGCTCCTCGCCCTCGGGACCGTCGGTGTAGACGGCGTGCGGGTCGTACGCGGCGAGCCAGGCCAGGATCGCCTCCGGGTCGTCGAAGGAGATCTCGCCGGAGACCTGCGTCGTGGCCCCCGACGTCAGCTCCTTGCCGACCGCGGCGCCCGCTCGCTCGAGATCCACGGTGTAGGTCGTCCCGCGGCGGCCCCTGTCCTCCCCGGAGGACACCGAGAGCTCGGAGTCCGACCCGCCCAGCGACACGTCGTCGTCGTCGCGGTGCGGGTTGAAGCCCTTCTCCTGCTCGTCGGCGTCGAGCATGTCCCCGACATCGGCCACGTTCGGGTCGTAGTCGGCGTAGCGGCCGAGCGGGTCGTCGTCCTCGGTGAGATCCAGGTCGGTGGGCAGACCCTCGGCGCCCGGCCCGCGGAGTCCGGGCCCGCCGCTCGCGGACCCGTCGCCCGCGGGTTCGGGGAGCAGACCGAAGAAGGCGTCGAAGGCCCGCTCGAACCCGGCGCGCTCGTAGGAGTACTTGACGGTGACGGCGCGCAGCCCGGCCCGCAGCCGCGCGGTGTCGGTGGCGCCGATCATGGCCAGTACCCGCCGGACCTCGATCGCCTCGGCGGGGGAGACCGCCACCCGCTGGGCCCGCAGTACCCGGGTGAAGGCGGCGGAGAGCACCGAGAGGAGTCTCTCCGCGTGCCCGTCCGCCGTGCTCACCGGCGGCCCCGGCGGTTCCGGTCGGCCGCCGCCCGGCTCCCGGTGGAGGTGGCGCGACCCTTGCCGAACGCGCCGGACGTCGTGTCCGCGGGCCGCGACGAGCGGCTCACCCAGCCCGAGTCGTCGGCCGCCCCCACCTCGTCCGCGACCTTGGCGCCGTCGAGGCGCCGCACGGCCAGCTCGCGGTCGGAGCCGTACTTCAGCAGCGCCGCGAGCAGCGAGGACCGCACCTTCTCCAGCTCACCGCCGGATTCGAGGCCGAGCACGGCGGCGGCGCGGGAGGCGTCGACGACCTCGGAGATCGACGGGGACTTGCGCAGCGGGAACTCGCGCAGCCGCCGGGCCAGCTCGACCACGTCGGTGACGACGTCGGCGGCGACGTCGGGGGCGCGGCGGGACACGATCTCGGTCTCGCGCTCGGGGGTCGGGAAGCCGACCTGGTAGTGGAGGCAGCGTCGTTTCAGGGCGGGCGACAGCTCGCGGGTGTCGTTGGAGGTCAGCACGACCCACGGCGCCGAACGCGCGGTGAAGGTGCCGATCTCGGGGACGGTCACCTGCCGTTCGGCGAGCACCTCCAGCAGCAGCGCCTCCATCGACTCCTCGGTACGGTCGACCTCGTCGACGAGCAGCACCACGGGCTCGGGGGAGAGCACGGCCTCGAGCAGCGGGCGGGCGGAGAGGAAGTGCTCCGTGTAGAGGCCGGTGTCCTCGGCCTGCAGCCGGGCCGACGCCTCGGCCATCGTCGCGGTGCCCGCGAGCAGCTCGCCGATCCGGTCGCGGAGCATCTGGACGTGCATGAGCTGCTTGCCGTAGTCCCACTCGTAGAGGGCGCGGCCGTCGTCGAGACCCTCGTAGCACTGCAACCGGATCAGCGTCCGGCCCGCCGCGGCGGCCAGCGACTTGGCCAGCTCGGTCTTGCCGACGCCGGCCGGGCCCTCCAGCAGGAGGGGCCGCTCCAGGGCGGTGGCCAGGTGCACCACCACCGCGAACTCGGGGTCGATGACGTAGTTCTCGCCGGCCAGGGCCTCGGTCAGCGTCTCGGGGCTCTCGAACACCGTTCTCCTCGCTGCACTGCGCAGAAGCGTCTCGTGACGGTCGGGACAGGCCGCCGCCGCGCCCGGGGGCTGATCCGGGCGCGGCGGCGGGTCCGAACCGCGTCCTAGTAGGACTTGTTGAAGGCGTGGTCGACCAGCGGCACCAGCGCGTCGACGGTGCACTCGCGGGGGTTACCCGGCGTGCAGTAGTCGCCCATCATGTGCTCGGCGATGCTGCGGATCGTCTTGTCGTCGGTGGGGATCGTGTCCCCGCGGCCGGCGTACTTGCCGGTGTTCATCCGGTTCTTGTCGTAGCTGTCGGACTGCAGCACGCCGAAGTTGTCCGGGATGCCGACGTCCTTGGACAGCCGGATGGCCTCCTCGACCGCGGCGTCGGCGGCCTGGACGGTGGTCATGTTCCGGGTGTCGACGCCCAGCGCGGTCGCGATCTTGGCGTACCGCTCGTAGCGCGAGGGCAGGTTGTACTCCCACACGCGGGGCAGGGCGATGGCGTTGTTCAGGCCGTGGTGGGTGTCGAAGAACGCCGACACCGCGTGCGACGTGGAGTGCACCAGGCCGAGGCCACCCGAGTTGAACGCCTGTGCGGCGATGTACTGGGCGTGCATCATCTTCGAGCGGGCCTGCAGGTTGCGCGGCTCGTAGGTCGCCTCGCGCAGGTACTGGCCGACCAGCTCGATCGAGTACAGCGCGTTGCCCAGCGACGGCTCGAAGTCCAGCCGCGACACGAACGGTTCGGACCCGTGGGCCAGCACGTCGAACCCGCAGTACGCGGTGAAGTGCTGCGGGCAGCTGTAGTACAGCAGCGGGTCGTCGAGGGCCAGGGTGGTGACGACGGCGTCGTCGAACCCGACCCACTTCTTCGGGTCGTCCATGTCCGACGTGTTCGTGATGACGTACGCCCACGAGGTCTCGGACCCGGTCCCTGCGGTGGTGGAGACCGCGATGTGCGGCGGGTTCTCCATGTTCGTGGACTTCGAGAAACCCTCGAACTCGTTGATGTTGCGCCCGTCGTGCGCGATGACGACGCGCGCACCCTTGGCGGCGTCGTGCGACGAGCCGCCGCCGATCGAGATGATGCCGTCGCACTTCTCGCTCGTGTAGAGCGCGGCGGCGTCCATGCAGTTGTAGTCCTTGGGATTGGACTCGACCTGGTCGTAGACGACGACGTCGACGCCCTGGTACTCGACCTTGCCCTTGAGCTCCTCGATGATCCCGGAGCCGCGCAGCCCGGACGTGACGAACAGGACGCGCGTCATGCCGAGGTTCTTCGCCTCGACACCCAGGATGTCGTGCGCGCCGACCCCCAGGAGCGCCCGCGGGAACGGGTGGAACTCCTTGATCGGGAAGTCCCAGATCTGGTTGAGCTCGATGGCCATTGGCTCTCCTCGACGGCCTCGTTGGCGTTGCGGACGAGCACAACCATGGCTATTGCCAGCAATCTGCAACAGCTACAGATGGGTACCTGACCACCCGGCTGTTCGCCGGGGCAGGAGTCCCCTCCGGACGGAGGGGAGGGCGCCGTCGATCAGGGGATCTCGGGCGCGGTGAACCCGTCCGGCCCCGGCGGGTAGGGCACGACGGCGCGCACCGCGGACGCCGGGACGGCGCCGTACGCGTGCGGGAAGCGCATCGCCTCCGGGGCGCCCGGGACGCCGGGCTCCCACCGGACCTCGATGCCGGCGTCGGCGATCGCGGAGGGGGACAGGACGAGCAGCACGAGATCGGTCCGGCCCGGGAACAGTCGCTGTGCGGGCAGCGCGACCTGGTCGGGAGTGGACAGGTGGACGAAGCCCACCTCGTCGAGCGAGGCCGGGGCGATCTCGCCGACGAGCTCGTAGGAGGTGCGCTCGGCGGGGGTGCAGAGATGCAGCAGGGCAGGGGAGTCAGCGCCGTCGACCGTCATGACCGCCAGCATGCCTCCCCTCCGAACGGACGGGCGTCAGAGGAGGTCCTTGCATTCCGGCACCGGGTGCCAATAGCGTCGATCTCGCTGCCACCGCCGGCCGGCGGGGGCGGTTCGTCACCTCTCTCGCCGAGAGTCGATCCCTGCGGAGGTAGCCCATGAGCGAGCACCAGAACGAGGACGCCCTGGTCGAGGAGACCCTCGTCGAAGAGGTCTCCATCGACGGCATGTGCGGTGTCTACTAAGCCGCTCGACACCGCGGTACCGAGCCCGAGCTCGGACGGGGCCGCGGGGTCGTTCGACCCCGCGGCGCCGTACCGCCTCAGCGAGAGCGTCTCGCTGCGCCCCGAGCCCTTCGGTGCCCTGGTGTACGACTTCACGACCCGCAAGCTGTCGTTCCTGAAGACCGTCCAGCTGGTCGAGGTGGTGCGCGGGCTGGCCGACCAGCCCGACGCCCGGTCCGCCGTCGAGGCGGCCGGCGTGCCCGCCGCCCAGCACGAGGCCTACCTGAAGGCACTCGCCGGGCTGCTGCAGTCCCGGACCATCGTCGCCCGCTAGAGCCCGCCGACCACCACAAAGGGGTGCCCGTGAAGCTGGTCGACCACTTCCAGTACGGCCTCAACTCGCCCATCTGCCTGACCTGGGAGCTCACCTACGCGTGCAACCTCGCGTGTGTGCACTGCCTGTCGAGCTCCGGGCGTCGCGACCCGCGTGAGCTGACCACCGCCGAGGCCAAGGCGGTGATCGATGAGCTGCAGCGGATGCAGGTCTTCTACATCAACATCGGCGGCGGAGAGCCGACCGTGCGCCCGGACTTCTGGGAGCTGCTCGACTACGCCATCGCGCACGACGTCGGGGTCAAGTTCTCCACCAACGGCGTCAAGCTCGACAAGGCCCGTGCCGCCCAGCTGGCCGCGACCGACTACGTCGACATCCAGATCTCGATGGACGGCGCGACCGCCGAGGTCAACGACTACGTCCGCGGCCCCGGATCCTTCGACACCGCGATCACCGCGCTGGAGAACCTCGCCGAGGCCGGGTTCCAGGCGCCGAAGATCTCGGTCGTCATGACCCGGGAGAACGTCGACCAGCTCGACGACTTCAAGGCCATCGCCGACAAGTACGGCGCCCAGCTGCGGATCACCCGCCTGCGCCCGTCCGGCCGCGGTGCCGACGTCTGGGACGAGCTGCACCCGACCCAGGCCCAGCAGAAGCAGCTCTACGACTGGCTGGTCGCGCACGGCGACCAGGTCCTGACCGGTGACTCGTTCTTCCACCTCTCGGCCTACGGCGACGCCCTCCCCGGGCTGAACCTGTGCGGCGCGGGGCGCGTGGTCTGCCTGATCGACCCGGTCGGCGACGTCTACGCCTGCCCGTTCGCGATCCACGAGAACTTCCTGGCGGGCAACGTCCGCGACGAGGGCGGCTTCAAGGAGGTCTGGGAGCACTCGGACCTGTTCACCGAGCTGCGCCAGCCGCAGACCGGCGGGGCCTGCGCGTCGTGCCAGCACTACGACTCGTGCCAGGGCGGCTGCATGGCGGCCAAGTTCTTCACCGGGCTGCCGCTCGACGGCCCGGACCCGGAGTGCGTGCAGGGCTACGGCGAGCAGATGCTCGCGGCGCGCAACGCCGAGACCGTGATCCCGAAGTCCGACGTCGACCACTCCCGGTCGGCGCCGCGGAACTCCCGGGAGCCCAAGCAGCCGACGATGCTGTCCCTGGCCCCGCCGCCGCGCCGGCCGGACCGGGCGTGTGACGAGAGCCCGCTCGCCGGGTTCACGCCGACGCCGGAGTCCGAGCCGGCCGCCGCGCCGGTCGCGGGGAGCTGACCACGAGCCTGCTGACGGGGCCCGTCGACCTGCGCGGTCGGTGGGCCCCGTCGCGTGTGCTGTTCGGGCCGCACGAGACGAACCTCGGCAACACCGCCCGGGAGATCACCGACGACCACGTCGCCTACTACGCGGCCCGGGCCGCCGGGGGCGCCGGGCTGATCGTGGTCGAGCCGGCGTCGGTGCACGCCTCGGACCATCCCTACGCCTACGCGCCCGCGGCGTTCCCGGCCCCGGTCCCGGCCGATCCGGTGCCCGGGGCCCGACCGCGCCCTGCGCCGGGTCCCGCGTCGGGGTCCCCGTTCTCGTCCTCGTCCGGGCCGGATCCCGCCGAGATGCAGATCAGCGTCGTCGGCGGGCTCTACGCCGACACCGAGCTGCTTCTCGGCGAGGGTGATCCGGGCACGGACGGTCCGGTGCCCGTCCCGGAGGCGGTGCCGGGCCCCGTAGCGGCGCGGCGAGGCCCGGGCCCGGTAGCGCCGAGTCACGATCCGGTTCACGCGGGACCGGACGCTGTGCCGGCCGGGCCCGGGTGGGCCGCGGTCGTCGCGGCGTGCCGGCCGTACGGGGCGCTGGTGCTCGCCGGACTCGCCCACGCCGGTGGGCAGGGCACCTCCGCGCACTCCGGGCGCCCGCTGTGGGCGCCGTCCGCGGTCCCGGACGTCGTGTCCCGGGAGACCCCGGTCGCGATGGACACCCCGGAGATCGACGCGGTCGTCCGCGGGTTCGCCGACGCCGCACGGGCCGCTGTGGACAGTGGTGTGGACGGTGTGGAGATCTCCGCCGGGCAGCACTCGCTGCTCCGCCAGTTCTGCTCCGGGCTCACCGACCACCGCACCGACCGGTACGGCTCCGACCGGTCGCTGCTGCTGCGGGAGGTGCTCGCCGCGGTCCGCGACGCGATGGGGCCCGGACCGCTGCTGGCGCTGCGGCTGTGCGTCGACGAGCTCGCCCCGTGGGCGGGGATCACCCCGGACGACGGCGTCGCGCTCGCCCGTGCCGTCGCACCGGCGGTGGACCTGCTCGTCCCGGTCGCCGGCAGCGGGCTGTCGCCCGGTGCGACGCGGCCGGACCTGCACACCCCCGAGGCGTTCCTGCGGGACCGGTGCGCCCGGGTGCGCAGAGCTGTGGAGGGGGTGGTGCCGGTCGTGCTGGCCGGGAGCGTCGCGTCGACGGAGCTCGCCGAGGACGTTCTGACCTGCGGTGACGCCGATCTCGTCGAGATGACGAGAGCGCAGATCGCCGATCCCGGGCTCGTCGCACTGGCCCGCGCGGGGACGCCGGAGCGGATCCGGCCGTGCCTGCTCACGAACGCGCTCGCCGCAGCGCGGGACCCGCGCAACCCGGTGGTCGGCGACGAGCTGGAACCCCGGTCCGGCCACGAACGCACCGAGCCGGACCCCCGCACCGGCCGAGCCGGGCCCCCGGCGACTGCGACGACCCCCGCGACCGCGATGACCCCGGCGATCCCGGCGACCGGGACGCCCCCCGCGACCGGGACGACCGCGGGCGGCCCGGGGACGGCCGGCGGGCCGGGCGGGAACAGCCCGGCTCCGGGGCCGGAGAGCGAGCCCGCGCGGCGGGTGCTCGTCGTCGGGGGCGGGCCGGCCGGGCTCGAGGCGGCGCGGACCCTCGCGCTGCGCGGGCACCCCGTGACGCTGCACGAACGCTCGGACCGGCTCGGTGGCCTCCTGCACGCCGCCGCCGCGCTGCCCGGGCGGGAGCGGCTGGCGCTGCCGGTCGCGTGGTGGTCGGACGAGCTGGACCGGCTCGGTGTCCGGGTCGAGCTCCGGTCCGATGTCGACGACGACGCCGTCCGCGCGGCCGAGGCGCGCGGCGCCGCCGTGGTGCTGGCCACCGGCTCCCGCGCGGCGCCGCCGGAGTTCGGCTCCGACGTCCCGGTCGCCGCCGCCGCCGATCTCGCCTCCGGTGCCGTCCTGCCGGTCCCGCGGGACGCGCCGGTCCTGGTGCGCGACCCGCTCGGGGACTGGACCGGGCCCGGGATCGCGGAGCTGCTCTCCGCAGCGGGCCACCCCGTCACCCTGTCCACGCCGGACGCCGTCGCGGGGCACCAGCTCGGGCGTTGCGGGGACATGGCCCCGGCGAACGCGCGGCTGGAGCGGGCCGGCGTGACCCGGGCCCTGTTCACCGAGCTCCGTGCCGTCCGCGACGGCGTCGCCGAGCTGGTCGACGTGCACACCGGCGCGGTCACCGCGGTGCCGTGCGCGGCCGTCGTCGACTGCGGGGCGCGGCTGCCGGACCGCACCGTCCCGGACGCCCCCGGCCGCGCGACCGCCGGCGACCGGGTCGCCCCCCGCACCCTGACGGAGGCGGTCCGGGAGGGCCGCCGCGTCGCGTTCGCACGGGATCGGGACGCACGTCCCGGCCCCCGCGATGGCCGGGACGTGCTGATCGACGGGCGTCCGGCCGGGCGGGGCGGGGGAGGTGAGCGGGGTTCCGGGGGGCTCGGTGTGCCGTTGCGGCTCGGGCGGCGCGAGCTGCGGAACCGGATCGTCTTCACCGCCCACCTCACCGGTTTCGCCGAGGACGGGCTGCCGTCCGCCCGGCACGCCGCCTACTACGCGGCCCGGGCCGCGGGCGGCGCCGGACTGGTGATCACCGAGGAGCACGCCGTCCTCCCGGACGACCGGCCCTACGAGCGCCTGATCCGGGGGCACGACCCGTCGGTCCTCCCCGGCTACCGGCGGATCACCGACGCCGTGAAGGCGCACGGCGCGGTCGTGCTCGCCCAGCTCAACCACAACGGCGCGCAGGGCTCGGGGATGTACTCGCGGGAGGCCGTCGTCGGCCCGTCGGCGCTGCCCGACCCGATGTTCCGCGAGGTGCCCCGGGAGCTCGACGCCGCGGGGATCGCCGGGATCGTCGCCGGGTTCGCCGACGTCGCGGCCCGCTGCGTCGCCGGCGGGTTCGACGGCGTCGAGATCCAGTGCTCGCACGCCTCACTGCTGCGCCTGTTCCTGTCCCCGGCGACGAACCGGCGGACCGACGCGTGGGGCGGCGACCGTGCCCGCCGGGCACGGATCGTGCTCGACGTCGTCGCCGCCGTCCGTGCGGCGATCGGCCCGGACCCGGTGCTGGGCCTGCGGATCGGCGCCGACGAGCGCGTCCCCGGCGGGATCTCCCCCGGCGACGGCGCCGACCTCGCCCGGCGGCTCGTCGCGACCGGCGCGGTCGACCACCTCACCACCTCGGTCGGCGTCGCGACCTCGACGCTGCACCTGATCGAGCCGTCGATGCACACACCGTCCGGGTACGCCGGGCACCTCGCCGCGACGCTGCGCCGCGCCGTCCGCGAGGCGGGGTCGGACGTCCCGGTCGTCGGCGTCGGCCGGTTCACCACCCCCGCCCAGGCCGCGGACGCGGTGGAGCGCGGCGAGTGCGACCTCGTCGGCGTCGCCCGCGGGCAGATCGCCGACCCGGACTTCGCCGCGAAGGCACTGGCCGGACGCCCGGTCCGCCGCTGCGTCGGGTGCAACCAGGACTGCATCGGCCGGGTCGGGCTCAACCTGCCCCTCGGGTGCGCGGTGAATCCCGCGGCCGGACGCGAGGGGGTGCGCCCGCGGCGCGCGAGGAGGGCGGGGGACCCGGCGCGGGTGCTCGTCGTCGGGGCGGGCCCGGCCGGT
Organism: Pseudonocardia sp. EC080619-01; assembly: GCF_001420995.1. Lineage (NCBI taxonomy): Bacteria > Bacillati > Actinomycetota > Actinomycetes > Pseudonocardiales > Pseudonocardiaceae > Pseudonocardia > Pseudonocardia sp. EC080619-01. Next base: position 3,444,238 of record NZ_CP012184.1, read on the forward strand.
CTCTCCGCCGCGGGTGCGCTGGCCGGGCGGGGCCACCGTGTCCTGCTGGCCGAGCGCACCGACGCCCCCGGCGGCCGGCTGGCCCTCGCCGCGACCGCCCCCGGCCGCGGCGAGCTGGGCCACGTCGTCACCGACCTGCTCCGGGCGGCCCGGGACGCCGGGGCCGGGATCCGGTTCGGGACCACCGTGGACGCCGGGTTCGTCGCCGACCGGGGCCCGGACGCCGTCGTCCTCGCGACCGGCTCCCGGCCGTCCGTCCCGGCCTGGGACCCGGAGCGGCTGACCGTCCCGGTCGACGACGTCCTCGCCGGGGCCCGGCTGCCCGGCGGCCCGGTCCTCGTCGTCGACGAGCTGGGCTTCCACCACGCCACCTCGACCGCCGAGCTGCTGGCGGCCCGCGGGCACGACGTCGAGATCGTCACCGCCGCGCTGGTCGTCGGCCAGGACCTCGGGCTCACCCTCGACCGCGAGGGGTTCCGCCGCCGCGCGCACACCGCCGGGATCCGCTGCAGCACCGACCGTGCGGTGCTCGGCGTCTCCGGCGCCGGCGGGGGCGTGGCCGTCGAGCTGCTGCACCACCCGACCGGCCGGACCGAGCAGCGGGAGGTCGCGGCCGTCGTCACGGCGTCGTCGTCGGTGCCGTGTGGGACCCTGTGGACGGCGCTCACCGGCGGGCCCGTGCCGGTGTACCGCATCGGTGACGCCCTGGCCCCGCGGCGGATGGACGCCGCGATCCGGGAGGGAGACGCGGTCTTGACCTGAAGTCAGGTCCAGTTCCTAGCGTCGTCGCCATGCAGACCGATCCACGGACGACCCCCGACCGCGCCGGGCCACGGGAGTGGGTCGGCCTCGCCGTCCTCGCCCTGCCCCTCCTCGTGCTGGCGCTCGACGTCAGCGTCCTCTACCTCGCCGCGCCCGCCCTGACCGCGGACCTGCAGCCCTCGGCCACCCAGCAGCTGTGGATCCTCGACATCTACGGCTTCCTGATCGCCGGGTTCCTCATCACGATGGGCACGCTCGGCGACCGGATCGGCCGCCGCAGGCTGCTGCTGATCGGCGGCGCCGCCTTCGCCGTCGCCTCCGTGCTGGCCGCGTTCGCCCCGACCGCGGAGCTGCTGATCGCCGCGCGGGCCCTGCTGGGCGTCGCCGGGGCGACCCTGATGCCGTCCACCCTCGGGCTGATCTCGACGATGTTCCCCGACCCGGTCCAGCGCCGGTTCGCGGTCGCGGTGTGGATGACGACGTTCTCCGTCGGCGCCGCACTCGGGCCGCTGGTCGGCGGCGCCCTGGTCGAGGCGTTCTGGTGGGGGTCGGTGTTCCTGGTCGGCGTGCCCGCCATGCTGCTGCTGCTCGTGCTGGGGCCGCGCCTGCTGCCGGAGGAGCGCGGCTCCGGGGACGGCCGGATCGACGCCGTCAGCGTCGCGCTCTCGCTCGCGGCGATGTTGCCGCTCGTCCTCGCGGTCAAGAACCTCGCGGCCTACGGGCCGAGTGCGACCGTGCTCGTCGCGGCCGTCGCCGGCACGACGGCGGGGACGGTGTTCGTCCGCCGCCAGCGCCGGCTGGCCGACCCGCTGCTCGACGTCGCGCTGTTCACCCGGCCGGCCTTCACCGCGGCGGTGTCGGTGCTGCTGGTCTCGCTGCTCGCGGTCAACGGGTTGTTCTTCGTGCTCCCGCAGTACCTGCAGCTGGTGGCGGGGGCCTCCCCGCTGGTCGCCGGCGTGTGGATGCTGCCGCTGGCGCTCGCCACGGTGGCCGGGTCGCTGCTGACCCCGGCGCTGACCCGTCGCTTCGGGGTCTCCCCGGTCGTGGCGGCCTCGGCCGGGATCGCCGCCGCTGGCTCGCTGGTCGTCGGGCTGGCCGGTGCGGGCGCCGGCCCGGTCGCGCTCGTCGCGTCCGTCACCGGGACGGTGCTCGGCCTGAGCCCGATCGGGGTGATCGCCACCGACCTGGTGATCGGGTCGGTGCCGAGCGCACGGGCCGGGTCGGCGGCGTCGATCTCGGAGACCGCGGGCGAGCTCGGGGTGGCGCTGGGCGTCGCGGTGACGGGCAGCGTGCTCACCGCCGTCTACACCGGACGCCTGGTGCTCCCCGGCGGGCTGCCGGCGGACGTGGCGGAGCGGGCCGGGGAGGGCATGGCCGGGGCGGTGACGGCCGCCGCGGACCTGCCGCCCGCGGCCGGGGAGGCCCTGCTCGCCGCCGCGCGCACGGCGTTCACCACCGGTGTCGGCGCCGTCGGACTGGTCGGTGCGGGACTGCTGGCCAGTGTCGTCGTGCTGGCACTGACCGCGCTGCGCGGGGCCGGACGCTGACGGGGGACGCTGTCACCATGCTGCTCGCCGACCTGACCTGGACCGAGCTGACCGGCCGGGCGCCCACCGTCGTCGTCCCGGTGGGGTCGGTCGAGCAGCACGGGCCGCACCTCCCCCTGGGTACCGACACGCTCTTCGCGTCGGTACTCGCGGCCGTGCTGCACGACGCCGACCCGGAGCTCGTGCTCGCCCCCGCACTGGCCTACGGGGCGGCCGGTGAGCACGAGGGGTTCCCCGGCACGGTGTCGATCGGGGAGGAGGCGCTGCGCACCGTGCTGGTCGAGTACGGCCGCTCGGCCTGCCGGTGGGCGTCGCGGCTGGTGCTGGTCAACGGGCACGGCGGGAACGTCGCGGCGCTGCGGTCGGCCGTCACGCTCCTGCGGTACGAGGGCCGCGACGCGGCCTGGCTGCCGTGCTCCGCGCCCGTCCCGGGGGTCCCGCTCGACGCGCACGCCGGCCGGTACGAGACGTCGCTGCTGGAGCACGTCGATCCCGCGCTGGTCCGCCGGGAGCACGCGGCCGCCGGGGACACCCGGCCGCTGCGCGAGGTGATCGGCGAGCTGCGCGCGGGCGGCGTGGCCGCGGTCAGCCCGAACGGGGTGCTGGGCGACCCGTCGGGCGCGTCGGCCGCCGAGGGCGGGCGGGTGCTCACCGCGATCGTCGACGCGGCGTCGGCCGCGATCGACGCCTGGGACCCGGACCCGGAGACCGGGCGCCTGCGCGTCCCCGCCCGGTAGGCCCCGCGGTCAGGAGTGCACGAGCAGCGGGACCAGCTGCTCGTCCGCGGTGAAGGACCCGTGCTGTCCGGGGAACGACGACAGGTACGGCTCGGCCTCCGAGCGCACCACCGCGGCCGTCCCGCGCAGCGCCACGACGACGTCCCCGATCCGGTCCCGCACCCGCTCGCCGACCGGGCCGAACCAGCCCTCGGCGACCGCCTCGTCCCGGGACGCCACCCACGCGTCCTCGCCGAGGACCGCCCGCCAGGCGGCCAGCACGTCGCCGGCAGCGCCCGGCTCGGTGTAGACGTGCCGGGCCCGAGGATCACCCCCGAGCAGGGCGACGCCCGACCGCAGCTCGGGCCGCTCGTCGGCGTCGACGAGCCGGTCCACGGTGACCATCCCGTGGTCGCCGGTGACGGCCAGCAGCGTCCCGGCGGGCAATGCCTCGACCAGCATCCCGAGCAGCGCGTCGATCTGGCGCAGCTGCCAGCGCCAGGCCGGGGTGCCCGGGCCGTACACGTGCCCGAGGGCGTCGAGATCGGCGTGGTAGCCGTAGACCAGCCGCGGGCCCGGCCCGGCCGCGCCGTCCACGATCTCCGCGGCGAGGTCGCCCAGCGCCGCCACCCCGCGGTACTCCCCGCCGCGCAGCCCGGACCGGGTCAGCCCGGACGTGCGGAACGCCCGTGGCGACACCGTCCGCACCGCGACGCCCGCCGCCGCGGCCCGCTCCAGCGCGGTCGGCTCCGGCTGCACCCGCTCGGGGACGAGGTCGTCGCGGCGGTCCTTCCGGGCGACCGACCAGCCCAGCGCGTCGAGCAGCTCGCCGCCGACCCGGAACGACAGCCCCAGCGTCCCGTGCGCGCCCGGGGGCAGGCCGGTCCCGAGCGAGGTGAGGCTGATCGGGGTGGTCGACGGGAACCCCACGGTCAAGGGTCCCGCGTCGGCGAGGCCGGCGAGGACCGGGGCGTCGGCGGCGTGCGCGCGGAGCAGCTCGTGGCCCAGCCCGTCGACCAGCAGCAGGACGGCTGCCCGTGCGGGTGGCAGCGCGAACGCCGGCGGCCGTTCGTCGAGCGGCGAGCCGATCGCGTGCAGCAGGGCGGGGAGGACGTCGGCCAGCGTCGCGGTGCCGTAGCGGGGCAGGAGATCCGGCATGACGACGAGTGTGCCGCCCGGACGGGACGACGGTCCGGGGAGTATCGACTCGGTGGCGGCGGGGATGGAACGCTCGGCCGGTGACCACCGCCGCCCGCTCCGAGACCACGCCCCCCGGTGCCCCCGCCGAGGGAGGCGGGCCCGCGGACCGGCGTCTCCCGGACGGGTTCCGGGTGCTGCTCGACCGGCGGACCCGGCGGATCGACGGCGGCGCGGCGCTGCTCGGCGGCGCCCCGCCCCGGCTGGTGCACCTGTCGGCGCGGGCCCGGGAGCTGCTGCCCCCGCCGGGCGGGATCCTGGAGGTCGCCTCGCCGACGCACCGGGCGCTCGCCCGGACCCTGCTCGACGCGGGTCTCGCCCACCCCGTCGCCGGGGCCGGCCCGGCGTCCGGGGGGCACACGGCGGCCGCGGTGACCGTCGTCGTCCCCGTGAAGGACCGGCCGCTGGACCGGTTGCTCGCCGCGCTCGGTCCGGTCGGTGCAGGTCCGGGGGCACCCGGCGGGCTGGTCGTCGTCGACGACGGGTCGACGGAGCCCGGTCCGCTGCGGCGCGACGTCGAGGCCGCGGGCGGGCGGGTCGTCCGGCACGCCACGCCGCAGGGCCCCGCCGCCGCCCGCAACGCCGGCCTCGCGGCGGCCCGCACCCCGTTCGTCGTGTTCGTCGACTCCGACGTCGTCCCCGAGCCGGGCTGGCTGGAACCGCTGCTCGCGCACCTGGCCGATCCCGCGGTCGGGCTCGTCGCCCCGCGGATCGTCGCGCTCGACCCCGAGCGCGGCTCCGGCCTGCGCGGGACGGTCGGGCGCTACGAGGCCGTCCGGTCGTCGCTGGACCTGGGGCCGGACCCGGCGCTGGTCGTGCCCCGCTCGCGGGTCGCCTACGTGCCGAGCGCGGCGATGCTCGTGCGGGCCGAGGCGGTCGCGGGTGCCGGTGGGGCGTTCGATCCGGACATGCACGTCGCCGAGGACGTCGACCTGGTGCTGCGGCTGCACCGCGCGGGCTGGGCGATGCGCTTCGAACCGCAGTCACGGGTCGCCCACGACCACCGCACGCGTCCGGGGGAGTGGCTGCGCCGCAAGGCCTTCTACGGCACCGGCGCGGCCCCGCTGGCGCAGCGGCACCCGGGCGCGGTCCCGCCGGTGGTGCTCTCGCCCTGGACGGCCGCGGTGTGCCTGCTGCTGCTCGCCCAGCGTCGCGGGGCGACGGCCGTCGCGGGCGTCGTGACGGTGCTGGCCACCGAGCGGCTGTCCCGGAAGCTGACCCGGCTGGACCTTCCGCGGCGCAGCGCCGCCCGGCTCACCGGGCTCGGGCTGTGGGCCGCGCTGGCGCAGACGGCGTCGGCGCTGACCCGGCACTTCTGGCCGGTCGCCGCGCTCGCGCTGCCGTTCTCGGCGCGCGCCCGCCGGGCCGTGGCGGTGGCGGCACTGGCGGAGGGCGTCGCGGACTGGTGGACGCACCGTGACCGCGACCCGCGCGTGCGGGTGCCGTTCGCCCTGCACCTGGTCGCACACCGGCTCGACGACCTGGCCTACGGGGCCGGTCTCTGGTGGGGCGCGTGGCGCAGGCGGACCACCGCTCCGCTGCGCCCGGCGGGCCCCGGCTCCCGCCGATGAGGCCCCGGCTTCCGGGGCGGTGACCTAGGTTAGGCTGACCTGACTCGTCAAGACCGGACCACTCCGTCCGGGTTGGTCTGAACGAGTGATTTGTGTTGTGTCACGGATCCGTGTCTGCGGTCCGTTCCGATGATCCACCCCGCGGTTGCGGACAGCGGCTCCGAGTGGCCCCGGTCACGCCCCCGACACGCCGCACGGCCGGCCGTCGGGCCCGCTCCGTTCTTCTTGCCACCCAGGAAGATCGGGAGTGTGATGTGGGCGCTGCCACACGACACGGTGTCGGCAGCCAGGCGCGCCACCGTCGGTCGCGACCGCAGCGGCGCACCTCGAACGAAGTCCCCGGTAGACCCCGCGCGGCCCAGTGCGGGTCGCGTACGAGGAGTGAGAGTTCATGACAGAGGTCCGGGTCACCGTCGACGGCGTGAACTACGCCGACGACGTCGAGCCCCGCATGTTGCTCGCGCAGTACCTGAGGGAGACGCTGGGCAAGACGGGGACGCTGATCGGCTGCGACACCAGCAACTGTGGTGCCTGCACCGTCCATCTGAACGGGCAGAGCGTGAAGTCCTGTTCGGTCCTCGCCGTCCAGGCCGACGGCAGCGAGGTCACCACCATCGAGGGCCTCGCCCGGGACGGGAACCTGCACCCGGTGCAGGAGGCGTTCCGCGAGTGCCACGGCCTGCAGTGCGGCTACTGCACGCCGGGAATGATCATGGCCGCGGTGGACCTGCTCGGGGACAACCCCGACCCGTCCGAGGACGAGGTCCGTGAGGGCATCGAGGGCAACCTCTGCCGCTGCACGGGCTACCAGAACATCGTGCGGGCGGTGCAGAGCGCGGCGCAGACCATGAAGCCGGGCGCCGCGCAGCCGGCCGGCCAGAGCGCCGCCCCGGTCGCGGGAGGGAACTGAGTTGACGCCGACCGCCGAACCCACCACCACCGGCGAGATCGGCAGGGCCCGGGTCCGCAAGGAGGACCAGCGCCTGATCACCGGCCGGTCCCGCTATACCGACTCGATCACCCCGCCGGGGACCGTGCACATCGCCGTCGTCCGCTCGACGATCGCGCGCGCCACGATCACCTCCATCGACAAGTCCGAGGCCGAGAAGGCCCCGGGCGTCTTCGGCGTCTACACCGCGGCCGACCTGGGTGCCGAGGAGGTCGGCATGCCCTGCGCATGGCCGATCACCCCGGACCAGAAGGCCCCGCAGCGTCCCGTGCTCGCCGTCGGGCGGGTCAACTTCTCGGGTGAGGGCGTGGCCGTCGTCGTCGCACGGTCGGCCGCCGCGGCGCGGGACGCCGCCGAGCTCGTCGAGATCGACTACGAGCCGCTCGACCCGGTCCTCGACATGGAGGCCGCCGCCCAGGACGGCGCGGAGCTGGTGCACCCGGACCTCGGCACCAACGTCTCCGCCACCTGGGTCTTCGACTCCGGCGAGGTCGGCACCGGTGCGAGCGTCACCGATGCGATCACGACCGCCGAGGCCGACGACGACCAGATCGTCGTCCGCCGCCGGTTCCGCCAGCAGCGGCTCATCCCGGCGTTCATGGAGCCCCGCTCCTGCGTCGTGGACCCGACCGGCGAGCAGCTGACCATCTGGGCCGCGACCCAGGTACCGCACATCCTCCGCACCATGACCACGGTGACCCTCGGGGTCCCCGAGTCGAAGCTGCGCGTGATCGCCCCGGACGTCGGCGGCGGTTTCGGCGGCAAGATCGGTGTGCTGCCCGAGGAGATGCTCTGCGTGCTGCTCGCGCAGAAGCTGAACAAGCCGGTCAAGTGGACCGAGACCCGCAGCGAGTGCATGCTCACCGCGCACCACGCCCGGGACCAGATCCAGGACCTGGTGATGACCGCCAAGAAGGACGGCACCATCACCGGCTTCGACGTCCACCTCTACGCCGACATGGGCGCCTACCTGGGCCTGGTCGGGCCCGGTGTGCCGATCCTCGGCGCGTTCATGTTCAACGCGATCTACAAGATCCCGGCGCTGCGCTTCACCTGCTCCAACGTCTTCACCAACAAGACGCTCACCGACGCCTACCGCGGCGCCGGCCGTCCGGAGGCCACCTTCGGCATCGAGCGGATGATGGACGAGCTCGCCGTCGAGCTCGGCCGGGACCCGATGGAGCTCCGCGAGCAGAACTGGATCAAGCACGAGGAGTTCCCGTTCGACACCGTCGTGGGCCTGACCTACGACACCGGCAACTACGAGCAGGCCACGCAGCGCGCGATGGCGCTGTTCGACTACGCCGGTCTGCGCCGTGAGCAGGAGGAGCGGCGCAAGTCGGGCGACCCGGTGCAGCTGGGCATCGGCATCTCGACCTTCACCGAGATGTGCGGCCTCGCGCCGTCGCGCGTGCTCGGCTCGCTGGACTACGGCGCCGGCGGCTGGGAGGCCGCGAGCATCCGGATGCTGGCCACCGGCAAGGTCGAGGTCACCACCGGTGCCTCCGCCCACGGCCAGGGCCACGAGACGGCGTTCTCCCAGATCGTCGCGGACAAGCTGGGCGTCGGGTTCGACGACGTCGAGATCCTGCACGGGGACACCCAGGTCGCGCCGAAGGGCCTCGACACCTACGGCTCGCGCTCGCTGGTCGTCGGCGGTGTCGCGATCGTCAACGCGGCCGACAAGGTCATCGAGAAGGCCCGGAAGATCGCCGCGCACCTGCTCGAGGCGTCCGAGGACGACCTCGAGTTCGCGAACGGCCAGTTCACGGTCAAGGGCACCGACAAGGGCAAGGCCATCCAGGAGATCGCGTTCGCCACCTTCATGGCGCACGACTACCCGGAGGGCATGGAGCCGTCGCTGGACTCGGACGCCGTGTTCGACCCGGAGAACTTCTCCTTCCCGCACGGCACGCACCTGTGCGCCATGGAGGTCGACACCGACACCGGCCGGGTCACCCTGCGCAAGTACGTCTGCGTCGACGACATCGGGAACGTCATCAACCCGCTGATCGTCGAGGGCCAGGTGCACGGCGGCCTCGCCCAGGGCATCGCGCAGGCGCTGTTCGAGGAGGCGAACTACGACGACCAGGGCACCCTGGTGAACGCCACGTTCGTCGACTACACGCTGCCGTCGGCGGCGGACCTGCCGAGCTTCACCACCGAGACGGTGTCGACCCCGTCGACCACCAACCCGCTCGGTGTGAAGGGCGTCGGGGAGGCGGGCACCATCGCCTCCACCCCGGCGATCGTCAACGGCGTGCTCGACGCGATCCGGCACCTCGGTGTGGACGAGATCGAGATGCCGACGACGTCGCAGCGGGTCTGGCGCGCGCTGCAGGTCGCGAAGGGCCACGCGGCCCAGGAGACCCCGAGCGACACCCACTCGCCGGGTGCCGGCCTGGGTTCGATCGACCCGAACAACCCCAAGGGAGAGGTCCAGTGATCCCGGCGAAGTTCGACTACGTCCGGCCCGGCTCCGTCGAGGAGGCCGTGACCGCGCTGCAGCAGGCCGGCGAGGACGCCAAGATCCTGGCCGGCGGGCAGAGCCTGCTGCCGGTCCTGCGGCTGCGGATGGCGGCGCCGTCCACGGTCGTCGACCTCGGCGGGATCCCCGAGCTCAAGCGGATCGGCGAGGACGACCAGTACGTCATGGTCGGCGCGATGGCCACGCACCACGAGGTCATGCGCAACGACCTGGTCAAGAAGCACGTCGAGCTGATCTCGCAGGCCACCGAGACGGTCGCGGACCCGCAGGTCCGGCACCGCGGCACGCTGGGCGGCGCGCTCGCGCACGCCGACCCGGCGGGTGACCTGGGTGCCGCGGCGCTCGCCCTGGACGCCGAGTTCGTCATCCTCGGGCAGGGCGGGACCCGGCTGGTGCCTGCCACGGAGTTCTTCCAGGACTACTTCACCACCGCGATCGGCGAGGGCGAGATCCTCACCATGATCCGGTTCCCGAAGTACACCGGCTGGAAGACGCACTACGAGAAGTTCAACCGGGTCGCGCAGGCGTGGTCGATGGTGGCCGTCGCCGTCGCGCTCAAGGTGGACGGCGGCACCATCTCGGAGGCCCGGGTGGGCCTGACGAACATGGGCAACGTCCCGATCCGGGCGACCGGTGTCGAGCGGGCGCTGGTGGGGCAGGCGGCAGGTCCGGACGTCGCGAAGGCGGCAGCCGGACACGCCACCGAGGGCACCTCCGCTCCGAGTGACGCGGACGCCGCGGCCGACTACCGTGAGCACCTGGCGAAGGTGCTCACCGGGCGGGCCGTGCTGGCCGCCGCCGGCTGAGGACCGACGAAGCTCGGGAAGGGGCGCCTGTCCGGGACCTCCCGGACGGGCGCCCCTGTCGTTTCCCGCCTGACTGGAGGCAGTGAGAGAAGATGCAGCTGGAGAACAAGTTCACGATCGCGGCGCCGATCGAGGACGCCTGGAAGGCGCTCAACGACCCGGAGCTCATCGCGCCGTGCTTCCCGGGGGCCACCCTCACCGAGTACGAGGGTGACTCGTTCCAGGGCACGGTGAAGGTCAAGCTCGGCCCGATCTCGTTGACCTACAAGGGCAAGGGCACCTACGTCGAGCGCGACGACGCCAACCACAAGGTCGTCATCGACGCGTCCGGCCGCGACGCCCGCGGCAACGGCACCGCGAAGGCGATCGTGACCGGGACGATGGTCGCCGACGGCCCGGACAAGACCTCGGTCACGATGGTCACCGACATGACCGTCACCGGCCGGCCGGCGCAGTTCGGCCGCGGGGTCATCTCCGACGTCGCCGACAAGATCATCGGTCAGTTCTCGTCGTGCGTGGCGGACAAGCTGACCGGCGGCGGCGCGTCGTCGAACGGCGCGGGGCCGAAGCACGCGGCCGACGAGACCGGCCCGATCCCGGCCGTCCCGCCGGGCCCGGGTGAGCAGGCGAAGGCGGCCTCGCCGGCGCCCGTGGCCCGCCCGCAGAGCAACCCGGTCGAGGCCATCGACCTGCTCGACTCGGCAGGCGCCCCGGTGCTCAAGCGGCTCGCGCCGGTGCTGGGCGGGCTCGGCCTGCTCGCGCTGATCTTCCTGATCGTCCGGCGGGCCCGTAGCGGCGGCTCGGAGGACTGAGTCCTCGCACGCCTCCGACGACGCACGCGGGCCGGTTCCCCCACGGGGACCGGCCCGCGCTGCGTCGGTACCCGGGTGTGCGGCTGCGCGGGGCCGGGCGTCCGGGGAGGATGGTGCGGTGCGCGCGGGAACGGGCAACGGACTGACCGACGTGACCGGGCTGCGGGTCGGGCACGCCGCCCTGACCGGGCCGGGCGCCCGGAGCGGCAGCACCGTGGTGCTCGCGCCGCCCGGCGGGGCGGTGGCCGGGGCGGACGTCCGCGGGGCCGCGCCCGGGACGCGCGAGACCGACCTGCTGCTGCCGACCGCCACCGTGCAGCGGGTGCACGCGATCACGTTGTCCGGTGGGAGCGCGTTCGGCCTCGACGCGGCGTCCGGTGTGATGGCCCGCCTGGAACGCGACGGCGAGGGCTTCCCGGTGCCGGGCGCGGTGGTCCCGATCGTCCCGGCGGCGGTGGTCTTCGACCTCGGACGCGGTGGTGACCCGGCCGCCCGGCCGACCGCGGAGACCGGCGCGGCCGCCTACGACGCCGCCCACGACGGCCCGGTCGGGCAGGGCTCGGTCGGTGCCGGGACGGGGGCCGTGGCGGGTGGCCTGCGCGGCGGGATCGGCACGGCGTCCGCGGTCCTCGGCTCCGGCGCGACCGTCGCCGCGCTGGTGGTGCTGAACTCGGCGGGGACGGCGGTGGACCCGGCGACCGGCGTCCCGTTCGGTGCCCGCTACGGGCTGCCCGGCGAGTTCCCCGGGGCCCCGGCCCCCGCGGACCGTGTCGCCGAGCTGTACGAGGGGCACGTCAACCCGCTCGGCACGGCGACCACGCTGGTGGTGCTCGCGACCGACGCCGCACTGGACAAGCCGGGCTGCACCCGGCTCGCGACGATGGCGCACGACGGCCTCGCCCGCTCCATCCATCCCGTGCACACCCTCCGGGACGGCGACTGCGCGTTCGGCCTGGCGACCGGCACCGGCCCGGCACCCGACGTGGCCGGGACCTTCGAGCTGCAGGCCGCGGCGGCCGACGTCACGGCGCGGGCCGTCGTGCACGCCCTGCTCGCGGCGGAGGCGGCACCGGACCGGCCGTCGTACTCGTCGCTGGTGGCCGGATGAGCGAGCCCAACCCCTGGCTGGGCCGGCCGCGCCCGGCCCGCCCGGAGCCGGCGCCCGACCCGGACGAGATCCGGCTGGTGGGCGGTGAACGACGTCGTCCGCGGGGTGCACGTGCGGGCGTTCGACCACGGCTGGACGGTGTCGACCGTCAGCGGCCACATCACGCTGTGCCACACGCTCGCCGAGCTGCTCGACGTCGTCGCGGCACCGGAGGACCGGGTGATGCTGCGGGCGACCGCGCTGGCCGCCGCCGACCGGACCGCCGGGGCGTCCTGACGGTCCGCCCCGGCCACGTGCCGGATCAGTCGTCGTCCCGGTCGTCGTGCCGGTCGTCGTCGTGGCGGTCGTCGCGGTCGACGTCGTGGTCGAGGACGGCGCCGGTCGCGGCGTCGACGTCGACGTCGTGCTCGGTGCCGCCGTCCCGGATCTCGATCTCCCAGTGGTCGCGGTCGTCGTGCCGGTCGTCGCGGTCGTCGCGGTCGTCGTCGCGGTCGTCGTCGGCGCGGTCGAACTCGACGTCGGTGACCCGGCCCGCCCCGGCGGCGTCGAGGGCGATGCGCTCCGCGGCCGCACGGTCGACGGCGGCGCCGGCCGGGGCCCGCTCCGCGGCGGGGACGGGGAGCTCGGGCGGGACGACACCCGTCGTCGGGGCGGGACCACCGGACGACGCCGGGGCGACCGCGGCGACCGGCTGCGCGGTGAGCTCGGTGGGTCCGCCGTGCCCGAGCGCGAGGGCGGTGCCCCCGCCGACGAGCAGCAGACCGGTGGCGGCGACGGCGGCGACGGTGAGCGGGGTACGCATCGTGGATCTTCCTCCGGGACGTTCTCGCTGGTCCGGGGCGGTGTGCCCCGGTGACTGGTGAGAACTCTGCCGACCGGCGCACCAAGAGCGCGCTGTGCGATCCCTAAGGCGTCGTTAGGGATCTGCGGGTCCGAACTACAGTCGTCCGGGTGTCGACCATCAGCCCGGACGAGGGAGTGGCGCGCCGGCTGAAGGCCCTGGCCTGCACGGCGCCGCTGCACGACCTCGACGCCCGCAAGGGCCGCCTCGAGTGGGACGCCGTCGGCTACCAGATGGCGGAGATCGGGCTGCAGGCGATCGACCAGGTCACGCTGGCCATGGACTTCGACCACGGCGCCGACCACCCGGAGGTCGTGCGGCGGCTGCTGCCGTTCGTCGCCGCCCAGGTGCCGGACGCGCCGCGGTCCGAGCACGCCAGGGTCGCGCAGTGGGTGATCGACAACCTGGTCAACGTCGGCAGCATCGACCGCGGGTTCGCCGTGGAGTACGGCGCCACCGACGCCGACGGCCGCTACGTGCGCCGCAGGTTCGACTTCAAGCTGCTCGTCGAGGTCGCCGCGCCGGACGGCGGGGTGTACCTGCGCGCGTCCGACGAGGCGATCAACGTGCTGGTCGGGGCGCTGGACACCGACGTGGAGTCCGCCCAGGAGGCGGCCGAGACCAAGCTGGAGACGCTGATCGTCCGGGGCAGGCTCGGCGACGCGCGCCTCGCCGCGGAGCAGGCCCGCTACCGCACCGTGCAGTACGCGGAGTCGCTGCGGCGCAAGCTCGAGGCCACCCGCCGCGACGTACGCTCGGTGGACTGGCTGGACGCCGTCCCGCAGCTGCTGAACGAGGCACTGACCCACATCGAGGCCCGGTACCGCGCCGAGACGGTGATCAAGGCGAACATCGCCGACGCCCGCGACGAGGCGGCCGAGCCGGAGCGGCGGCGCCAGGCCGCGGAGCTCGTCGCCGTCGTGGACGACTGCATCCAGCGCCACACCCAGCTGCAGGCGAGGCTGCAGGAGGCGGGCGCCGCCTTCCGGGCCGAGCAGGACCGCCAGCAGTTCTCCGGGAAACCGAAGCGGGCCTCGGTCGACGTGTTCGGGCAGCTGCTGCGCCCGTCGCTGGGGCTCACCGTCGGCGCCGCGCACGATCCGGCGACCGCGTGGTTCACCGCGGGCACCGGGGTGCGGAACCCGTCGGTGCCGAGCCTCGGCGGGCTGGTCGAGACGTTGCTGACGCCGCCGACCGACCGCGACCCGTTCGGTTCCGAGGTCCCCGCGCCGGAGCTCGCGCCGCAGCCGCGGGAACGGTTCGGCGTGGACACCTGGGCCGGCACCGACGCCGTCCTGCCGCAGGAGGCCGAGCACCCGGTGCGGCTGTCCGAGGCGCTGGCCAGGGCCCGCGCCGCGGGGCCCGACCTGCCGCAGCTCGTCGCGCTGCGCGCCGTGCACGCGCTGGGCACGGCGATCGGCACCGCCCGCACCCAGGGCGACCCGTCCGTGCTGATCGCGGTCGACGACGGGACCGTGCTGGACGACCCGGAGTTCGGCGGCGCGGACCTGCTGCTGGCCGTGGCCGGCGTCGAGGGGGAGAAGCGATGAGCGACGTCGAGACGGCCGCCCGGCTCGTCGCGTTCGGGATGCGGCCCAAGGCGCTGCCCGGCCGCGACCCCGACTATGCCGACCTGGTCCGCCGCTACCGCGAGGACGACGACTTCCGCACCACCGTGCAGCGGGTCGCGTCCGGGCTGGGGCTGGTCGTGCTGACCGTCGACGCTGCGCCGGGCATCGTCCTCGCCGCGACCGAGGGCTCGGTCTTCGAGATCCGGATGGACGAGTACGCGCGCCGCACCGCGCTGGCGAACCGGCAGGCGGACAAGGTGCTGCACGGCATCGCGCACCTCGCCGTCGCCGCGCTGGCGTTCCCGCGTCCCGACGACCTCGGCGACGACTCGTACGTCGGCCGCGTCTCGGTGGAGCTGGTCGACGGCGCCGTCCGCGAGGCGTGCCGGGCGCTGAACGAGCGGGCCGCGGGCCCGGCCGACCCCGAGTCGGACGCGCCGCAGCTCGAGGAGGTCTGGCGGGTGTGGCTGCGCCGTCCCGAGGCGACGGCGACGAAGGACGGCCGGGCCGGCGAGTCCACCACCCGCGGGATCGTCGGGAAGGCGCTCCGGTTCCTCGCCGACCAGGGCTTCCTGGTGCCGGTCGGTGCCGAGGGCGCCTTCCGGACGACGCCGCGCTACCAGGTGCAGGTCCGTGAGCTGGCCGCGCAGCGCGCGTTCGACGAGCTGCTGTCGCTCGGGGTGCTCCCGGCCGGTGCCGCGGCGGGGACGCTGGTGGCGGAGCCGGCCGGGAACGGTGTGGTCGACGGGCCGGGCGCCGGGGGCACCTCCTCGGAGACCGCTGCCTGGGGAAGCGATTCCGTGGAGGGTGAGGCGGGTGGCGCTGCGGTGTCGGGCCCGTCGGGTGCCGGTTCCGGCGACATCGCTGCCTGGGGAAGCGATTCCGCAGAAGGCGATGCGGGCGGTGCCCCGGCGTCCGGCCCGCCGGACACGGGTTCCGGGGACGAGCCGGCGGACCGGCCGGAGGAGCGCCATGTATGAGCTGACCCGCGTCCGTCTCTTCTCGGTCGGCCCCACCGCCGCCCGCTACCAGGACGTCTCGCTCGACCTGCGCGGCGTCGGGCGCCCGGTGAAGGTGGCGGTGCAGGAGGACCTGTTCGCGCCGGACGCGCTCGACCGCACGACCCCGCGGCGGCCGTCGCCGGCGTCGGTGCTGTTCCTGGAGAACGGCGGCGGCAAGTCCGTCCTGCTCAAGCTGATCTTCTCGGTGCTGCTGCCGGGGCGCCGCCAGGTCGTGGGCACGACGAGCACGACGGTCCTGGAGAACTTCGTGCTCGCCGAGGACGTCGCGCACGTCGTCTGCGAGTGGATGCACGTCGGGACCGGCGCGCTGCTGGTCACCGGCAAGGCGTCGGAGTGGCGCGGGCACGTGGCGTCGTCGGACCCGGAGAAGCTGGCCGACGCCTGGTACGCGTTCCGTCCCGCGCCCGGGTTCGGTCTCGACGACCTGCCCTTCACCCACGACCGGAAGCGGATCACCCTCGCGTCGTTCCGGGAGCGGCTGCACGCCGCCCACCGCGACCATCCCGGCATCGAGCTGGCCTGGGAGACCGGGCACCGGGACTGGACCCGGCACCTCGTCGAGATCGGGCTGGACCCCGAGCTGTTCCGCTACCAGCGGGCGATGAACGCCGGCGAGGGCGAGGCCGCGGAGGCGTTCTCGTTCTCCAGCGACGAGGCGTTCGTCGACTTCCTGCTCCGTGCGGTGCTGGACCCGGAGGAACCGCAGAACGTCGCCGAGCTCGTCGCCGGCTACGCCGACCGGCTGGCGCAGCGGGAGGAGCTGGAATCGGAGCGCGAGTTCGTCGACGGCACGCTGTCCCGGCTGGAGCCGATGGTGGAGGCCGAGGAGACGGCGGCGGCCGCGCGGTCGGCGGAGGACACGGCCCGCGCTGCGCTGCGCACGACGGCCGAGGGCATCGCCGCCCGGCGGGTCGCGGAGTCGACCCGCGCGGAGACGACCCGGACCACCGTCACGGAGGCCGTCGCGGCCGAGCAGGAGGCCGCGGCCTCGTCGGAACGGTTGCAGGACACCGTCGGCGAGCTGCGCCGGCTGACCGCGGAGCTCGCGGTGCGGGCCGCGGAGGAGACCGCCGCGACGGCGACGCGGGAGCGTGACGAGGCCGCGTCCGTGTCGTCGGCCCGCGACGCGGTCGAGCCGGTGCTCGCCCACCGCGTCGCCGCGGCCGAGGCCGCGCGGCTGCGCAGCCGCGTCGACGAGGAGGAGCAGAAGGCCCGTCCGGCCCTGCAGGCCCGCCAGGACGCCGCCCGCGAGCTGTCCGCCGCGCTGCTGCGGACCGCCGGTGAGGCCGACGCCGCGGCGGAGGCAGCGGAGGAGACCCGGTCGGCCGCCGACGACCGGGCCACCGAGGCCCGCTCCGAGCAGGTCGCCCGCGCGGCCGACGCCGCACGCGCCGAGAGCGCGGTCTCGCAGGCCGAGGAGTCCCTCGCCGACCTGGACCGGCGGGTCGCCGCCGCCGTGAAGGCCGGTCACCTGAAGGCCGGGTCCGGGCCCGACGACGTCGAGCACGAGGCCCCCGCCGCGGAGCGGGACGCCGCTGCGACCGCGACGGCGCTGGCCGACGCCGACACCGCCGCCTCCGGGATCCGCGACGAGCGCCGGGCCGCCGAGGCGCGCCGCACCGCCGCCCAGGACGCCGCGGCCACCGCCCGGGCCGCCGCGGCGTCGGCGGAGACCGCGCGGGCCGGCGCCGCAGCCGAGAGCGACGACCTGGCGGGCGAGCCCCGCCCGGCCGAGCTGCTCGGTGTCGAGACGGTCCGGGCCGCCGCGGATGCCGGCCTCGTCGTCGAGACGATCACCGCCGCCGTCCGGGGCGCGGAGCGCGAGCGGACCTCGCTGCTCGGCGACCAGCGCCGGGACGAGCGCGCACTGCACGCCCTCGGCGACGGTGGGCTGCTCCCGGACCCGCAGGAGATCGAGTCCGTGCTGGAGGTGCTGGAGAAGGCCGGCATCACCGCCTGGTCCGGTCGCCGGTACATCGCGACGCTCCCGGCCGCGGACCGCGCGACCGTGCTGGAGCGGCTGCCGCACCTGGCCGGCGGGATCCTCCTCAACGACGCCGCCGACGCCGCGCGCGCCCGCACCGAGCTCGACGAGGCCCGGCTGCTCCCGGCGTCGCTCGTCGCGGTGGGCTCCACCGCCGCGGTGGACGCCGCGACGGACGCGGCACCGGGGATCGAGCTCGTCGTCCCGCCGAACCCGGCGCTGCACGACGAGGACGCCGCCGAGGAGGTCCGGCTCCGGCTGGTCGCCGAGACCACCGACCGGTCCGCGCGGATCGCCGCGCTCGAGGAGACGCTCGACTCGGACCGCCGGCTGCGGGACCGGTTCGCGGCGCTGCGGGACCGCCGTCCCACCGTCGACGAGCTGACCGACGCGGCGGCCGGCGCCGAACGGGAGCGCGACGAGGCCGTCCGCGCCTACCAGGAGACCGTCGCCGAGGTGGCCGCGCTGGACGAGCGCGCCGACCGGCTCACCACCGACCGGCCCGGCCTGGAGCGCACCGCGGCCGACGCCCGTCGCCGTGCCGAGGCGCTCGCCGCGCTCCGTGACGAGCTCGCCCGGCGGCCCGGTGTGGAGGAACGCCGCCGGACCGGGACCGCGGACGCGGCCCGGCTGCGCGACGAGGCGGAGACCGCGGGCGAGAGCGCGACCCGGGCCGGACGCGAGGCTGCGGCCGCGCAGCAGACCCGGGACCGGCAGAAGAGCATCGCGGCGAACGCGCGGGACGAGGCCGCCGGCCTGCCGCTGGAGGAGGCCCCCGACCCGGCCGGTGCGCCGGACACCTCGCTGGCCGAGCTGCGGGACGTCTTCCAGCGCGCCCGCGACGCCTACGCCTCGGCCGCCGTCGACACCGACCTGCGCGGGTCGCTGGAGCGGGCCGAGGCCGACGCCGCGTCGAAGCGGGTCACCGTCGACGGGCTGCCGCGCTCGGTGGTGGAGGCCGCGACGGCGTTCCTGCACACCCCCGACGGCGCCGACGCGGCGAGCCGCCGGGCCGCCGCCGAGCAGGCCCGGGAGGCCTACGAGCAGGCCGAGGAGCGCAGGCAGAAGGCCAACACCGAGGTCGAGGTGCTCCGCCGCGAGCTGGCCTCGCAGCCCGCAGGCGAGCGCCCGATCGACCCGTACGAGCCGCCCCGCGACGTCGAGCACGGCCGCGAGCTGGTGGCCCGGGCGTCGGCGGAGCTCGACGCGGCCGGCACCGAGCTGGAGCGGACCCGGCGGGCCCGGCAGGCCGCCGAGGAGACCCACCGCGACGCCGAGGACGCGTCCCGCGGGTTCGCCCGGATCGTCGAGGGCCTGGAGGAGACGCCGGAGGCGGGCGGGCTCCCGTTCGAGGGCGACGTCGACGAGGCCGTCGCCACCCTGAAACGGCACCAGGCCCGGGTGCGCGACGCGGTCGCCGAGCGCGGCCGCGCCGACCGCCGGGTGCGCGAGGGCGTCGACGCCGTCGCCCGCTTCGCCCAGGACCCGCGGTTCGCGACGCTGTCGTCGCCGGTGCACCGCCACATCGGCGGGGTGGACCGCGCCGAGATGCCCGGTCTGGCCCGGGAGTGGATCGACGCGCTGCGCCCGCGGCTGCGCTCGCTCGACGACGATCTCGGCAACATCGAGCGGCACCGCTCCGGCATCGTGACGCGGCTGTCCGGGATGGTCGGCGAGGCGCTGCGGATGGTGCGGCTCGCGCAGAAGGTCTCGCAGCTCCCGGACGGCCTCGGTGACTGGTCCGGCCAGCAGTTCCTGCGGATCCGGTTCGAGGAGCTCCCCGACACCGCGCTGCGGCACGAGCTGGGGATCGTCGTCGACCGGACGGCGGAGGCGGCCGCGGCCAAGTCGGGCCGCCCGGCCCGCGACCGGCGCGACGGCATGTCGATGCTGCTGCGCGGGGTGCGGGCGGCGATGCCGAAGGGCGTCCGGGTGGAGATGCTCAAGCCGGACGCCGTGCTCCGCACCGAGCGGCTGCGGGTCTCCGCGATCAAGGACGTCTTCTCCGGCGGGCAGCAGCTGACGGCCGCGATCGTCCTGTACTGCACGATGGCCGCGCTCCGGGCGCACCAGCGCGGGCACGGGCGTCGTGCGCACGCCGGGGTGCTGTTCCTGGACAACCCGATCGGACGGGCGTCGGCGGGATACCTGCTGGAGCTGCAGTTCGGTGTCGCGCAGGCGCTGGGGGTGCAGCTCGTCTACACCACAGGCCTGTTCGACGCGGGCGCCCTGTCCGGGTTCCCGCTGCTCATCCGGCTCCGCAACGACGCCGACCTGCGCGCGGGCCGGAAGTACCTCTCGGTCGACGAGCGGGTGACGCGGTCGGTGCCGGACGGCGACGAGGGCGGCGGCCGGATCAGCGCGGCCCGCGTCTACCGGCGCGCCGACGCGCCCACCGATCCGGGTACGGAGACGGTCCCGGCCACGGGCCCCGAGCCGGGTGAGGACGCCGGGCCGCGGACCGGCAGCGGAGCCGGCCCGGACGGCGTCGACGCGGCGGGTCCCGCCGGGTCCCCGGGAGCGGGCGACCGGCCCGGCACGGGCGACGTCACCGGCCCGGTTCAGGAGTGACCGGTCCCGAGGCCGGTCCCGTCGCGGTGCGGCTGGCGGAGCTGCTGCGGGCCACCGGACGGACCCGGCTCGCACGGGCCGCGGTCCAGCGCGCCCACCTCGAGGCCGACCCGTCGTCGGTGGGGACCGCGGGGGCGCGTCGTGGCCTGGCTGCGGCACTCGACGAGCTGGCGGCCGCCGGTGTGCTGGTCCCGACCCGGGAGACCGACGACGGCGTCCCGCCGCTGCCGAAGTCGGTGAAGCTGCTCCGGCCCGGCGCAGTGGGCCCGGTGGCCGCGGGACCGGGCGGGCGCGGCGTCCCGTGGCACGCCGAGCTCGCCTGGGCCGCGGACCTCCCGCACCCGCCGCCGGTGCTGCGCCGGGTCAGCGACTGGCTCTTCGCCGGTGGGACCCGGGCGGTGGAGGTCCCGCTCCGCGAACGCGCGCTGGAGATCACCGGTGACGAGAAGGCGTTCGACGGGAGGCTGCCCGGCCGGCTCGACCTGGCGACGCTGCGCGCCCGGCGGGTGGTCCCGCCGCTGCATGTCGAGTCGCTGCCCGCCGGGGGCACGGTGCTGCTGGTGGTCGAGAACGCCGACACCGCGGACTCGCTGGTCCGGGCCCTGCGTGACGATCCCGGCCCGGTCGCCGGTGTCGCGTGGGGGGCGGGGAACGCGTTCACGGCGTCGGTGCTGCGTCTGCGCGACGACCCGCCCGCGGCGATCCGGTACTTCGGTGATCTCGACGCCGCCGGCCTGCGGATCCCGCGCCGGGCCTCCGAGCTCGCCGTGGCGGAGGGGCTGCCGGAGGTGCGTCCGGCGACCGGGCTGTACCGGGCGCTGCTGGAACACGGGGTGCCCGCACCGTCCGCGCGGATCGACCACTCCGACGTGGACTGGCTCGATCCCGGTCTGCGCGGCCCGGTCCGGGAGCTGTTCGCGTCCGGGATGAGGCTGGCCCAGGAGGCGGTCGGGCACCGTGTCCTGTCCGCAGGCCGGGACTGGCGCACCGGCCTCCCCCCGACCTGACCACCCCGCCCCGCCCCGCCCGGACCCGAGTTCGCACGGGTTCGCTCTCTTCACACGGGATCGGACCCCGTGCGAGGAGAGGGATCCCGTGCGAACCGGGGACGGGGAAGGGGACGGACCGATCAGTCGTCGTCGCGGTCGTCGCGGTCGTCGGTGGAGTCGTCGCCGTCGACGTCGTGGTCGAGGATCTCCCCGGTGGCGGCGTCGACGTCGATGTCGTGCTCCGTGCCGCCGTTGCGGACCTCGATCTCCCAGTGGTCCCGGTCGTCCCGGTCGTCCCGGTCGTCGGCGTCGTCGCGGTCGTCGTCGGCCCGGTCGAACTCGACCTCGGTCACCTGCCCGCCACCGGCCCGCTCCAGGGCGATGCGCTCGGCGGCGGCGCGGTCGACGGCCGGTGCCGCGGCGCCCGCGGGCGGGGCCCCGGTGACCGAGGACAGGGCGACGGGGGCGATCGCGGCGTCCCCCGGGGCGAGGGCCAGCGCGGTCCCTCCGCCGACGAGGAACAGGCCGGCGGCGAGGGCTGCAACGGTGGTCCTGGTACGCATCTCTGATCGTCCTCCGTGTCGTGTCCGCTGGTCGACCGGTGTGTCCCGGTGACAGGGAGAACGATGCCGCCGCGGAGGACAAGGCCGCGCTGTGCGAGTCCTAAGGCGACCTCAAGACCGTCGGGTCGGCGTCACTCCGCCGGTGCGGCGAGCTCCAGCTCGACCTGCAGGCCCCCGCCGGGCGGGGAGTGCAGGGCGAGCCGGCCGCCCCCGGAGTCGGCCGTGCGGCGGGCGATGTCGAGGCCGAGCCCGGTCGAGCCCCCGCCGCTGACCCCGCGCGACGTCGGGTCGGAGCCCGGGGGCAGCCCGGGCCCGTGGTCGGTGACGACGAGCCGGGCCCCGCCGCGGGACCGGCCGGTGAGCTCGATCCCGAACGCCGTCCCGTCCGGGGTGTGGGCGAACACGTTGCCCAGCAGCGCGTCCACGCAGGCCTCGAGGTCGCCGCGGGCGCAGCCGACCGGCAGCGGGCCGTCGGCGAGGTCCAGGGTGACGGCGCGGTCGGTGTCCTCGGCGAGCACCTGCCAGAACTCCACCCGTTCCCGGACGACGGCGGCGGCGTCGGCGGACCGGCTCTCCCCGCCCCGGCGCCGGGCCTGCTCGATCGCTCCGGTGACCGCCCGCTGTACACCGTCCACACCGGACGAGATGCGGGCCGACTCGTCGGGGTCCCGCAGCGCCTCGGCGTCGAGCCGCAGCGCGGTGAGCGGGGTCCGGACCCGGTGGGCCAGGTCGGCGACGTTCTCCCGCTCCTCCTTGAGCAGCTCCGAGATCCGGCCCGCCAGCCCGTTCAGCGCCCCGGCGACGACGCCCAGCTCGGCGGGGGCCTCCGGATCGGCGCGGGCCGACAGGTCGCCGCGGGCGAGCCGCTCCGAGACCTCGGACAGGTCGGTGGTCGCGTCGACGAGGGTGCGGGCCAGCCGGTCGGCGACGAGCAGGCCACCGGCGAGGAGGACGACCGACAGCCCGGCGAGCAGCAGCCAGGACCGGACGACGCCGCGGTACAGCTCGTCGTCGGGCACGAAGACCCGGATCGCGGCGTTCCCGGCGGGCGTGCCCTGCACGGCGAAGACCATCTCCCGGCCGCCGGGCGCGTCGGTCGACGCGCTCTGCCCGAGCAGGCCGAGCTCCACCAGCCGGCTGCGCGGTGCGGGCGCGCCGACGATGTCGCCGCCGGGCAGGAACACCGAGACGTCGGTGACGTCCGCGGCGTCGGCGCCCTGCACGACGGGCTGCATCGCGGCGCGGTCCCCGGTCGCGACGGTCGGGGTCAGCGACCGGGCCTGCGAGGTGGCCCCCGACAGTGCGGAGTCCTCCGCGACGGAACGGATGAGCGTGGCCAGCGGGATCGCGAACGCGACCAGCACCAGCAGCACCGTCGCACCGACCAGGACGAGGATCCGGCGGCGCATCAGGCGTCACCGGTGGGTGCGGAGAGCCGGACCCCGACCCCGCGCACCGAGTGGAGGTAGCGCGCGGCCTGCGCGGTCTCCCCGAGCTTGCGCCGCAACCACGACAGGTGGACGTCGACGGTCTTGTCCGCGCCGCCGTAGGGCTGCTGCCACACCTCGGTGACCAGCTCCCGCTTGCTGACGACCTGGTCCGCCCGGGCGGCGAGGTAGTGCAGCAGGTCGAACTCGCGCGGGGTGAGCTCCAGCTCGCCGCCGTCGAGGTGCGCGCGGCGCGACCGCGGGTCCACCGACAACCCCCCGACGACGACCGTCGGGTCCGGCGTCCCGTCGCCGAGCCGCCGCAGGACGGCCCGGATGCGGGCGTCGAGCTGCGCGGCGGCGAACGGCTTGACCAGGTAGTCGTCCGCGCCGGCGTCGAGGACGGCGACGATCTCGGACTCGTCGTCCCTGGCGGTCGCGACGATCACCGGGACGGAGCTGGCGCCGCGCAGCATCCGCAGCATCGTGGTGCCGTCCATGTCGGGCAGCCCGAGGTCGAGCACCACCAGGTCGGGCCGGGTGCCGACGGCGGACTCGAGGCCGGCCATGGCGGTGGGGGCGGAGTCGACGGCGTGCCCGCGCTCGGAGAGCCCCCGGATCAGGGCTCCGCGGATGCCGGGGTCGTCCTCGACGATCAGGATCTGGGCCACGGGGACCGAACCTATCCGCCGCGACGGGCGGGACGGGACGTCCTGGGTGTCGTTTGTGTCCCTATTAGGGATGCGTTAACCCGGGGCCGGGGCATGCTGTCGGCATGGACCGATCGACGAAGCGCACCGCGCGGCCCGGGCTCCAGGTCGGGCTCTGGATCGCGGCGGCCGTCGGCGCGCTGGTGCTCGGGATGACGGCGGTCGGGACGATCGGTTCCGGCCTCGGTGGCGACAGCGGGACGCAGCCGCTCGCGGCCGAGGAGATCGAGGCACGGCTCGCGCGGCAGGTGGCCGCGGAGCCCGGGGCGGGGGCGGCACCGCCCGCACCGCAGCAGCCCGCCGCCCAGCAGCCCGCGGCGCCACAGCCCGCGGCGCAGCAGCCCGCGGGGAAGCCCCCGCCCGCCGTCGTGCCCGCCGGACCGGGCGGGACGATCCTCGCCCGCTGTGCCGGCACCACCCCGGAGGTGGTGTCGGTGAACCCGGCCCAGGGCTTCGAGCGCGACGACGACGATGACGCCGGCCCGGGCCGGGTGGGCCTCGACGGCGACGACGTCGACGTCGTCGTGGCCCTGAGCTGCGCGGACGGTGTCCCCTCCGGTCAGGTGACGGTCCTCGCCGAGGACTGATCCCGCCGCGGCGTCACCCGTGCCTGCTCCGCTCGTGGAAGAAGTCCTCGACCACGGCGAGCTCGCCGGTCCGGGCGATCTCGTCGTGCACGAACCGGCCGACCGCGAGGTCGAGCACGCCCAGCCCGAACGGGGAGAACACCACCGTCCGGTCGGCGGGCACCCGGACCCGGCCGGACATGACGTCGTCGAGCGTCCCGTCCAGGAAGTCCCGGTTCCCGGTCGCCTGCTCCACCAGGTGCGGTGAGGTGTCCGCCTTCAGGCAGTGCTCGACGTCGTCGACGATGTTCGCGGACGCGAGCAGGACCTCCGGCGCGAGATCGCGCAGCGACACGTTGAGCACCAGCGGGGCGTGCGAGAACCAGCCTGGATCGTCGACGTACGGGCGGGCCGCGACGGTGGCGAACACGACCAGGTCGCTGCCGCGGACGAGCGATCCGGCGTCGTCGTGCACCGTGATCCGGCCGCCCGCCCCGGACCGCTCCAGGTAGCCGCGGAACCCGGCCGCGCTGTCGGCGGACAGGTCGTGCACGCCGATCTCGTCGAACTCCCAGCCGGTCCCGGCCAGGAAGGTGTGGATGTAGCGGGCGATCAGCCCGGTCCCGACGAACCCGACCCTCAGCGGCCGGTCCCGGTCACGGGACAGCCGGTCGGCGGCCAGCGCCGCGGACGCCGCGGTGCGGGTGGCGCTGATGATCGAGCTCTCCAGCACCGCGAACGGGTAGCCGGTCGCCGGGTCGTTGAGGATCAGCACGGCGGAGGCCCGCGGGAGTCCGGACGCGACGTTGCCCGGGAAGCTGGAGATCCACTTCAGGCCGTCCACCCGGGACGGGCCCCCGATCGACGCGGGCAGCGCGATGATCCGCGAGGCCGGCCGGTCCGGGAACCGCAGGAAGTACGACGGCGGGTTGACCGAGTCCCCGGCCCCGTGCAGCCGGTAGGTGTCCGCCACGAGGTCGACGATCTCGCGCTCGCGGCCCTGCAGTACCCGGCGGACCTGGCCGCCGGAGATCACCGAGAACGGCGGCGGGTCGAGCGTCTCCCCGGCCCCGGCGGCGGCGTTCTCCTGCACGTCGGTCATCGCAGGTCACCCGCCCGCACCGGGTCGCCGAGGCCGACGAGGATCTCGCGGGGGCCGTCGAACGGGTCGCGGCCGTGCGCGGTCCGGATGTTGTCGACGAGCAGCATGTCGCCCGCCTGCCAGGGTTCGCGCAGGGTGTGCTGCTCGTAGGTGCCGGTGAGCAGCTCGACGACGTCCCGGTCGATCGGATCGCCGTTGCCGAACCGGGTGGTGAACGGCAGCCCGTCCGGCCCGTAGACGTCGACCAGGTAGTCGCGCACCTCGGGCTCCATCGTCCACTCGTTGAGGAAGGCGATCTGGTTGAACCAGCACCGCCGCCCGGTGACGGGGTGCGTCAGTACGGCGCGGCGGTGCTGCCGGGTGCGCAGGCCACCGCCGGGCTGCCAGGCGAACTCGATCCCGGCGGCCCGGCAGTACGCCTCGACGGCGGCCGGGTCGCCGGTGCCGAACGAGTCGGCCACCGAGGCCCCGATCTCGTCGTTGTAGGTGCGGACCAGCTGCCAGCCCTCCCGCTCGAAGCGGCCGACGAGGTCCGGTGGCAGCGCCTCCAGCACCGCCGACGAGTCCGCGACCCCGGTCGTGCCGCCGGAGGCCGGGGCGACCAGGCAGGCGAACAGCATCATGGAGGGGAACTCGGCGGCGTAGCTCAGCTCGTGGTGCATGCACATCTGCTGGCCGGCGGGCCACGGCGTGGCCGAGTAGACGCCATCGGCGTACACGGTGCGGGCGGCGAAAGCCTCCCGCTCGGGCATGAGGGCGTCGGACAGCCCGCGGAAGACGCCCTCGACGTCGGCGGTGCCGGCCAGCCCGAAGCCGCGGACCAGCACCGCGCCGTGCTCGGTCACCAGCCCGCGCAGGGCGGCCCGGAAGTCCTCCCAGGCCATGCCACGGACGGCGTCGGCGGGCAACAGCGGTGGCCGGCCCGGGCGCAGTTCGACCTCGAGCCGGGCTGAGGGGACGGAGGAGGTGGACATCGGTTCTCCCTTCGGTCGGTGGGTCAGGACGCCGGGTGGGCGGTGACGGCCCGGGCCGCGTCGGCCGGACGGGTGCGCAGGAAGTGGTGGCCCCCGCCGGGGAGCTCGACCAGCTCGACCGGGCCGGCGAGCGCCGCCCAGCCGTCGTAGAGGTCCGGGTAGCCGGTCGTGCTCGGGTCGTCCGCGGCGACGACGACCGTCACCGGCGCGGCCACCGGCCCGGCGGGCGGGTCCTCCAGCAGCTCGGCGAGCAGCAGGTTGGCCGAGCGGTGGTCGTGCCGGTAGGCGGCGCCGACCCGGGCCGCCCGCGGCGCGTCCAGCCCGCCGAGGCCGGGGTGCCCGCCCTCGGCGACCGGGCCCGCGGCGACCTCGGCGTCGTCCAGCGAGGTCAGCGCCGCGACCGCGGCCCGCCGGGCCGCGGGGGACCCGGGCAGCTGCGCGCCGGCGAACACCCGGTCGACGGCCGTCCCGCGCGTCTCCAGGGCCCGGGCGGTCTCCAGTGCGAACGCGGCACCCGCCGAGTGCCCCCAGAGCAGGACCCGGCCCGGCGCGAGCGCGACGATCTCGTCGGCGACCCGGGCCGCGACGTCGCCGAGCTCGGCGAACGGCCGGGGCTCGGCCGCGTCGAGGTCGTGCCCGGGCAGCTCCACGGCGTGCACCGCGAGACCGCTGCCGCGCAGCTCCGCCGCCATCGGCCGGTAGCTCACCGCGTTGCCACCGGCGTAGGGGAAGCACACCAGCAGCCCGGTCGCGGACGGGTCGTCCAGCAGCGGGAGCAGCAGCCCGGTGGGTGCCTCCACCCGGCCGTCGACGACCGCGGCCAGGTCGGCGAGCACGGGGTGGCGGGTGATGTCGGCCAGCGACACCACGCGGTCCAGTCCGATCACGACCTTCACCGCGGACAGCGACGTCCCGCCGAGGTCGAAGAAGTGGTCCCGGCGGTCGATCCCGTCGGGCGGCAGGTCCAGCACCCGGGCGACGACGCCGGCGATCCGCTGCTCGGTGGGGCCCTGCGGGGGCTCGTGGCCGTCGCCGGGCCCCGCGGTGTCCCCGGCGTCCGTCTCCGCGGCGATCGCGGCGAGCGCCTTCGTGTCGACCTTGCTGTTGGCGGTCAGCGGCAGCGCGTCGCGGTGGTGGAACGCCGACGGGACCATGTAGCCGGGCAGCGACGCCGCCAGCCGTTCGCGGAGCAGGACGTCCTCGATCGGGGCGCCGGACGCGTAGAACGCCACCAGGTGCTTGTTCCCGCCGGCCCGCTCGGCGACGACGACTGCCGCGTCCCGCACGCCGGGGACGCGGGCGAGGGTGTTCTCGATCTCGCCGATCTCGATGCGGAACCCGCGGATCTTCACCTGGGTGTCGCGGCGGCCGAGGAACTCCAGGGTGCCGTCCGGGAGCCACCGGCCGTGGTCGCCGCTGCGGTAGAGCCGCTGCCCGGGCCGGTACGGGTCGGTGGTGAAGACCTGCCGGGTCCGTTCCGGGTCGCCGACGTAGCCCCGGCCGACGCAGACGCCGGAGCAGACGATCTCACCGGGCGCGCCGAGCGGGACCGGCACCAGGTCGTCGTCGACGACCCGGACGGCGGTGTTGCGCACCGGCAGGCCCAGCGGGACGCGGCCGTGCGCCGGCAGCCGGTCGAGGACGGCGTGGGTGATGTCGTCCGAGGTCTCGGTCAGGCCGTAGGCGTTGGCGATCCGCACGCCCGGCCGGGCCGCGAACCAGCGCGCCGCGAGCTCGGGCTTCAGGGCCTCCCCGGTCGTCGACACGGTGTGCAGGTCCGGCAGGTCGCGCGGGTTCGCGTCCAGGTAGGACAGCACGACCTCCAGGTAGGAGGGCACGACCTGCACGACGTCGACCCGGGCGTCCGCGAGCCGGTCGGTGTACCGGGCGACGTCGAGGATCAGCTCCTGCTCGACGATCACGGTCCGCCCGCCGACGAGCAGCGCCGCCATCAGCTGCCACAGCGAGATGTCGAAGCACTGCGGCGCGGTCTGGGCGACCGCCTGCCCCTCCCCGACACCGAGGTCCTCGATCTTCGCGAACAGGTGGTTGAGCATCCCGGCGTGCTCGCACATGGCGCCCTTCGGGACGCCGGTCGAGCCGGAGGTGAAGTACAGGTACGCGAGCCGGTCCGGACCGATCTCCAGGCCGGGGTCGGTGCCGGGGAGCGCGTCGAGGGCGGGGTCGTCGATGTCGACGGTGCCGACGGTGCCGCTGCCGGGCAGTGTCGCCAGCGCCCCGTCGAGGTTCGTCGTGCTCCCCCGCTCGGTGAGCACCAGCCGGCAGCCGGCGCGGGACAGCGTCGTCGCGATCCGCTCGGACGGGAAGTGCGGCTCGATCGGGAGGTAGGCGCCACCGGCCTTGAACACCGCGAGGACCGACGCCATCCAGCCGAGGTTCCGTTCGGTCACCACCGCGACCGGGTCCTCCGGCGCGAGCCCGCGGTCCAGCAGGGCCCTGGCCAGCCGGTTCGCCCGGGTGTTGAGTTCGCGGTAGGTCCACCGCACGTCTCCGAGCTCCGCGGCGACGGCGTCCGGGTGGGCCGCGACCCGCCGCTCGACGAGCTCGTGGAACCGGGCGTCCGGCAGCTCGCGGTCGGGACCGTCCCGCTCGGTGAGCTGGTGGTGCAGCTCGTCGTCGGCGAGCAGGGAGCGCCGGGCGGGGGCGGCGTCCGGCTCCGCGGTGAGCGCGGCCAGCGCCGTGAGGTGGTAGCCGGCGATCCGCGCGGCGAACCCGGCGTCGGCGACGTCGGTGCGGAAGCGCAGCCGCAGCAGCGGCCCGTCGGAGCCGGTCACCACGCCGACGGTCAGCACGACGTCGCCGGTGGGGTCGCCCGGGTCGCCGTACGGGTCGAGGACGGTCTCGAACCCGGCGTCCTCCGGGACCGCGGGGTTCTCCCCGGCCGCCTCCACCAGGTCCCGCCAGGACCCTGCGGTGGTGTCGAGCCGCCGGGCCACGGGGGCCGCGCCCGCCGCGCCGCGGACACCGGTCACGATCCCCGTCTCGCCGGACAGCGCCGCGAGGACCCGGGCGTGCGCGGCGAGCAGGGCGGCCGGCCCGACCGGCCCGTCGGTGGGCAGCGCGACGTCGGCGACGCCCGTGCCGGGGACCGGATCGGTCGTCCAGCGGGGGATCCGGGTGGCGGGTGCCCGCGTCCCGGACGGAGGTGACGGGGGCGCGGCCGGGCCGGGCCCGTCCGGCGTGGCGGCCGGCGGGACCGGGAGCGCGGACGCCGGCGGTGCGGTGCCCGGTGTGACGGGAGGCGCGGGCCGGCCCGGCGGGGTCGGCAGAGCGGGCCGGGTGGTCATCGGATCGTCCTCTCGGGAGGTGGGATCGGGTGGGGCCGGCGCATCAGGCGGCCTGCCGGACCGGTGGCGCGGGCGGTACCGCACCGGCGGGGGCGGGGCGCCCGGAACGGATCTCGCCCGCCGGGTTGCCGCCCCAGTACGCCCTGGCGGGCACCTCCTCGCCCTTCATCAGGAAGGAGTCGGCGGCGATCTCCGCGTCCGCGCCGATCCGCACGCCGTAGTGGACGAACGCCGCGACCCCGAGGGTCACACCGGAGTCGAGGACGGTCCGGTCGGACTTGAACGCGCCGTCCTCCTGCGAGTGGCACTGGACGATGCTCCCGGCGTTCAGCGTGCAGCCGTCGCCGATCGCGGTGAAGGAGCGCTCGGTGAGGAAGCAGCCGTCGTCGAACACGCGACGGCCGATCCGGACGCCCAGGAGCCGCCAGAGCACGGCCTTGAACGGGGTGCCGTCGAAGGTCGGGAAGTACGACTCGGACGGGATCTTCCAGGCGCGCTCGTGCCGCCAGAACGTGAGGTCGTAGATCGAGCAGCCGTCCGGGGCGAGGGTCTGCATGTGCTCGGTCGCCCGCTCGACCAGGACGAAGAACGCGACGGTGAACAGCAGCGTCGCCGCCGGCAGCGGCAGGAACGCCCACACCCCGGCCGTGCGGGACAGCTCCCACGCCGCGGTGGCCAGCAGGAGCACACCGGTCAGGTGCAGCCAGCGGGTCAGCAGGCGCAACAGGATGCTCACCTCGTTGTGCGCGTCCTTCTCGGCCAGCTGCCGGTGCAGCTCGTCGGGCGGCAGCTCCAGGCCGGTGTCCCGCTCCACCGAGCGGGGGATCTCGAAGCACGGCGAGCCGAGCAGGCCGACACCCTCCCGGACCGGCCCGTCGATCGGGACCATCACCTTCGTCGCGAGCAGGCAGTTGTCGCCGGTGCGGCCCTGCGGCGGGTAGGCGATGTTGTTGCCGAGGAAGTTGTCGGCGCCGATCGACACCCGCGACACCCGGAACGACGACGCCGAGTAGTCGGTGGTGATCA
Source organism: Pseudonocardia sp. EC080619-01 (assembly GCF_001420995.1). NCBI lineage: Bacteria > Bacillati > Actinomycetota > Actinomycetes > Pseudonocardiales > Pseudonocardiaceae > Pseudonocardia > Pseudonocardia sp. EC080619-01. The sequence goes on from NZ_CP012184.1 coordinate 3,474,848, forward strand.
TCGACAGCCCGTCCGCGACGACCGTGCCCCGCCCGACCGAGCAGTGGTACGGGGACCCGTGCCGGACCGCCATCCCGAAGTTCGAGCCGGTCTGGACGACCGGGGTGAGCCGGTACCCCAGCCAGCGCAGGTAGCCCACGACGAACGACGAGTCGCCGAACAGCTCGGTGAAGAACTTCCGGTTGGTGCTCCCGGACACCAGCCCGTGCAGCCAGTGGTGGACGCCGTGCAGCCGGTACACCCGGTCCGGGCGCACCAGGAGCGCCGGCAGCCGCGGGACGGTGCCCACCGCCAGCAGCGCGAGGAGGGTGCCCCCGGCGAACATCAGCGTCGAGGCCAGCAGCACCTCGGCGTACCACCCGGGTGCGGTGAACGCCGGGGTGCCGGTGTCGGCGAGCGCGCCGACCGGGGTGAGGGTGAGCAGCAGGGCCGCCCCGCCGAGGACCAGCGGCATGCCCACGAGGAGCGGGACCAGCAGCTGCATCCCGGCGAACAGCGCCCGGCGCAGCGCGGAGCAGGGCAGCGCCGGGACGACGCGGTAGTCGGTGTCCGTCCGGCGGGCCGGCGACCCGTGCCAGCGTTCCCCGGCCGGGACCACCTGCCCGGTGTGCAGCGACGAGGTGTGCCCGAGCTGGCCGCCGTCGCCGATCGCCGTGCCGATGTCGAGCACCGTCTTCTCCCCGACGACCACGTCCCGGCCGAGCGTGACGGGCCCGATCTGGACGACCCCGTCGCGCGCCCGGTAGCCGGACAGGAACGAGTCCTTGCGGACGACGGTGTCCCGCCCGATCGAGAGGAGGTCGGTGCACACCGGCACCTGCCGGGTCAGCACCGTGACGCCGCCGCCGATCCGCGCCCCCAGCGCGCGGAGGTGGAACACGTAGACCGGCGAGCCCACGAAGAGCGCGAGCGGGCTGGACCGGATCAGCGACCGGACGAACCAGAACCGCAGGTAGGCCATGCTCCAGACGCGGATCTGCTGGGGCCGCCACCGGCCGACCAGCAGCCACTTGGCCGCGATCGGCACGGCGCACAGCAGCACGAACGTCGCTCCGGCGAAGGCCACCACCCGCAGGTAGATCTCGACCGGCCCGGTGCCCGCCAGCGCCCACTCGAGGCCCCGGTAGGTCATCAGCATCGGCAGCGCCGGGTAGAGCAGGAACACCAGCGCCTGCAGGGTGCCGCAGAGCGCGTGCCGCGGGGTGCCGACCGGGTCGGGCAGCGCGATCTCGCCGTCCGGGGCCTGCTGCGCCGGCTCACCGCCGCCGGACCCGGGACCGGCCAGGCCCAGCCCGGCCGCGAGCTCGCGCACGGTGCCGTACCGGTACACGTCCTTGATCGAGACCGGGGGCAGGTCCACCCGCTTGCGCAGGACCGCGCAGAACCGGGCCATCGTCATGGAGTCGGCGCCGAGGTCGTCGAAGAAGTGCTGGTCGGGCCCCACCGGGGCGCCCAGCACCCCGGCCAGCGCCTCCAGCAGGCTCCGCTGGGCCGGGCTGGACCCGTCGTCGGCGACGGCCGCGGCCAGCGCCCGGGCCGTCGGGTACCGGTAGACGTCCTTCATCGAGACCGGCGGCAGGTCGTCGCGGCCGCGCAGCGTCGCGCAGAACCGGGCCATCGTCATGGAGTCGGCGCCGAGGTCGTCGAAGAAGTGCTGGTCGGGACCCACCGGGGCGCCCAGGACACCGGACAGCACCTCGGCCAGCGTCGTCGTCGGACCGGCGGCCGGCGCGCTCTCCGGGACCGGGGCGGGTGCGGCGGCGGCCACGGTGGCCGGAGCCGGGTCGAGCGCGGTCCGCGGCCCGTAGCGGTCCCGGTCCCGGTCCCGCCCGCCGACCCGGCCGAGGTACTCCAGCTCACCGGCGGCGTTGACCCGGCCCAGGTCCCCGGTCCGGTAGATGCGCCCCGACGGGTTGCCGGGGATCTCCAGGAAGTCCCGGACGAAGACCTGCTCGGTCAGGTCGTCGTGGTTGAGGTAGCCGCAGGCCAGCCCGATCCCGGCGATCCCGATCTCGCCCGCCTGCCCGTGCGGCAGCGCCCGGTGCGGGTCCGCGACGTCGAGGACGACGGTGCTGTAGGTCGGCAGCGGGAGCCCGATCGTCACCGGGCCGACCGGACGCACCTCGGCCCAGGTCGCCGTCACGGTCGCCTCGGTCGGGCCGTAGACGTTCAGCAGCCGGCGGCCCGGCCGGCACCAGCGGCGCAGCTGGTCGGGGCCGGCGTCCTTGCCGCAGACGAGCAGGAAGCGCAGGCCCGGCAGGTCCGCGTCGAGGGTGGCGAGGACCTCCGGGACGGTGCACAGCGCGCTGACCCGGTGCTCGGTGAGGAATGCGGTGAGCGCGGGGCCGAGCAGCGGGGGACCGGGCGGGCGCGGCACCAGCGTCGCCCCGCACGTCCACGGGACCCAGATCTCCTCGACGGCGAAGTCGAACGCGAGGGGCATCCCCTGGTAGACGCGGTCCTCGGTGCGGATGCCGTAGGTCTCCGCGGCGACCTTCACGAAGTTGCCGATGCTCGCGTGGTCGATCGCCACGCCCTCGGGCCTGCCCGACACCGACGCGTAGCTGATGTAGGCGAGCGGGTTGTCGAGGACGCCGCGTTCGGCGTCGATCAGGCGGCGACCGTCGAGCTCGTCGACCAGCGGTGCGACCGCGTCGAGGTGCACGAGCTCCGCACCGCTCGCGGTCAGCAGCTCGATCCGGTCCACCCGCTGCGCAAGGTGCGACAGCGACAGCACGACGGAGGCCCGTGCGTCCTCGACGATGTAGACCAACCGCCCCGTCGACGCGGTGACGTCCAGGGCGACGTAGGTGGCGCCGATCTTGAGGACGGCGAGCATCGCGACGTGCGCGTGCACCGGCACGTCGATGAGGAGCGCGACCCTGTCCCCGCAGCGCACGCCCCGCATTCGCAGGTAGCGGGCCAGGCGGTTCGCCCGGGCGTCGAGCTCGTCGTAGGTCAGCGACAGCTCGGGGGAGTCCACGGCGAGCCGGTCCGGACGGCCGTAGCTCCGGTTCCAGTCGCACCGCTGCTCGAACAGGTGGTCCAGCCGCTCGTCCCGGCGCACGCGGCGTCCCTGGGGCCGGTCGGTGTCGACCAGCACCAGCTCGGAGATCCGCGGTCCGGGTCCCGGAACCGGTGATCCGGCGTGCTGCGGCACCTGGCCTCCCCCGGGCGACGGGAGGGCACCGGCCGGTTGCCCCCGGTCACTGACGCAGCTCGGAAGGCTGGCACCGGCGTCCGGGCGGGTCAACGGCTGTACGGCGTGCGCGGGGCCCGTATAGCCACTTCTGACGACGGGCGGGCCCGGGACGGTCGGTGCGGACATGGCGCTCCTCGCCGGTGGGGATCGCGGTGACCGGCTGGGGCCGGACATGCCGAGCATCCGCCGCGCGCGGCTCCGGCGGAGCCGGGCGGACCCCCCACGGGGCGGTGCCCGCACGCGGGTGCTGACCCCACCACGGAACGGGGGGCGCCTCCGGCGGAGCGGGTGTGCACACGATCGAGCGGGAGGCCCCGTGCCGCGACCGTTGACGGCAGTCGCAACGAGCGGAAACGAGGCGAATCCCATGACCGTCATCACCGGCCCCCAGCAGTTCAACCAGGACGACCTGTACGTCGACCTCCGGTCGGTCGTCGGACACGCCCTGTACCTCAAGTGCGAGGGTTTCAACTTCGCCGGCTCGGTGAAGCTGAAGGCCGCGACCGCGATGATCGAGGCCGCCGAGCGGGACGGGATCCTGCGGCCGGGCTCGTTCCTGGTCGAGTCCTCGTCCGGCAACCTCGGGGTGGCGCTCAGCATGATCGCCGCCAACCGCGGCTACCGGTTCGTGTGCGTGACCGACTCCCGCTGCAACCTGGCGACCCGACGGCTGATGGAGTCGCTGGGCACCGAGGTGCACGTGATCACCGAGCCGGACCCCGAGGGCGGTCTGCTCGGCGCCCGCAAGAACCACGTCCGGGAGCTGTGCGAGTCCGACGAGCGTTTCGTCTGGCTGAACCAGTACGAGAACCCGAACGCCTGGATGGCGCACCACGCCACCACCGGCCCGGCGATCGCCCGCGAGTTCCCGGACGTCGACGTCGTCTTCGTCGGTGCGGGCACCTGCGGCACGCTGATGGGTGTCGCCCGGTTCTTCCGCGAGTGGAACCCGGACGTCCGCATCGTCGCCGTCGACAGCGTCGGCTCGGTGACGTTCGGCGGTCCGGCGTCGCGCCGGATGATCCCGGGCCTGGGCAGCGGTGAGCGTCCGCCGCAGCTCGACGAGTCCTACGTCGACGACGTCGTGCTGGTCGAGGAGGCCGACACGGTCCGCACCTGCCACCGCCTGGCCCGTACCGGCTACCTGTTCGGCGGCTCCACCGGCACCGTCGTCAGCGGCGCCGAGGCGTGGCTGGCCGAGCACGGCACGCCGGACACGACCTGCGTCGCGCTGGCGCCGGACCTGGGCGAGCGCTACCTGGACACGATCTACCAGCCGCACTGGGTCGAGGACCTCTACGGCGCCGACGCCCTGGCTGACGACTCGGCCCTCGCCGCCGCGTGAGACACCGCGCCGGGTCAGCCGGGACGGTCGGCGAGCAGCCGCTCGCAGGTCCGGACCAGCACCGGCGCGGCGTCCCGCACGGTTCCGGTGGCACTCGGGTGCGCCGCCAGCCGCTGCCAGCGGGCCAGTTCGAGCTCGGCCGCGCGGCGGACCTCGTCGGCGCCGGCGTCGGCCGGGAGCCCCAGCCGGGTCCGCGGCGCCACCCCCAGCATCCCCAGCAGCCGCTCGGCGGACGCGCGCAGCTCACCCGGCAGCACCGGGCCGGGCCCGCGCAGGGCCTCGGCCAGCTCCGCCTCCACCAGCTCGTGGGCCTCGGCCCGCAGCCGCTCGACGAGGTAGCGCAGCCGGTCGGCACCCCGCGGCACCGGCCGGACGGTCCCCAGCACCTCCTCCAGCGCGGCCAGCGCGGCGCGCGCGCCCCGCATCCGGGCCACGCGGTCGTCCGCCGGGACCCGGCCGAGCGCGTCCGCCGTCGCCCCGAGCGCCGCCGCGTGCGGGGTGCCGGCGTAGACCCCGGCTCCGGTCCGGAGCAGCTCCCCGACCTCGGCCGGGAACCCGTCCGGCGCGCGCCCGGCCCGCCCGTCGGCCCCGTGCTCCGGGAGCTCCGGCTCCTCCGGGTCCACGACGCCCTCGCGGTCCGGGGGCAGCGGCAACGACCACAGGACGGTCGTCCCGGCGCCGGGCGCGGACCGCACCGCGACCGTCCCGCCGACCGCCACCAGCCGCACCGTGAGGTTCCGCAGGCCGCGGCCCTGTCCGCGGGGGGAGCCCGGCCCCGGGTCCGGGACGAAGCCCGGGCCCTCGTCGCGGACCGCCATCCGCAGCGTCGAGTCCCGCTCCGCGATGCTCACGGTCACCGGGGCCCCCGGCGCGTGCTTGCGCGCGTTGTTCACCGCCTCCAGGCAGCAGAAGTACGCGGTGTCGCCGATCCCGTCCGGGTAGCGCCGCCCCGCGGGCACGCCGTCGTGCTCGACGGTCACCGGCGGCTCGGACCCGGCCAGGGGGTCCCGCAGCACGGCGACCAGTCCCTGCCCGGCCAGCACGGCGGAGGAGACCCCGCCGACGGTCTCGGCCAGCACCGCGTCCGCCGCGTCGACCCGCTCCAGCAGCTCGTCCAGACCGGCGCGGGCCTGCTCCGGCCGAGCGGCCGACACCAGGTGCTCGACCAGGCCGAGGCTCAGCCCGAGGCTGACGAGGTGGTGCTGGGCGCCGTCGTGCAGGTCGCGCTCGATCCGGCGCCGCTCGGCGTCCATCGCGGCGACGGCGTCCCGGCGGGCCGCGGCGATCCGCTCGCCGTGCGCCAGCGCCGCCCGCAGCTGCCGCTCCAGCTCGACCGCCGAGCGGTTCGCGTGCACCGCCACCGCGAGGCCGTCGGCGATGTCGGCCAGCAGGGTCGCCCACTCGCCGCGCAGCGCCCTCGCCGCGGCACGGTCCACGGCCAGCTCCCCGAGCTCCTCCTCGCCCAGCCGCACCGGCACCCGGACGAGGGCGTCACCGGTCGCCGCGACGGTGCCCGCCGCCGTCCAGGTGTAGGCGCGGTCCCGCAGCCCGCTCCGGTGGACGGTCAGCCGGCAGGTGGTGGCCCCGACACCGCGGGCGACGGCCTCGGCCGCCCCGGCGAGGTCGGGGGTGTCCGCGGGCGCGGACCGGGACAGCGCGGTCACCCCGGCCAGCACGCCGTAGGGCGTCGGCCGGTCGCCGCGGACCGCACGGTCGACCAGGCGCCGGGCGGCCGTGTACAGCGGCAGGAAACCGGCGGCGACCGGTACGGCGGCGACCACGGCCGCCACCGGGAGCGTCAGCCCGGCGCCGACCAGCACGGCGTGCACCCCCGCGAGGACACCGCCCGCGACGGCCGTCACCAGCACGACCGTCAGCCCGCCGACGAGGACGCGCTCGCCCGGCCGGCCGCGGGGGCCGGTCACGGGAACACCCCGCGGGCCGGTTCGACCAGCGGTTCGAGCCGCTCCGGCAGCCAGGCCCGCACGACGACCGCGCCCGTCCCCGCACCGGTGACGTCGACGGTCCCGCCGAGCGCGTCGAGCCGCTCGGCGTCGATCGCGAGCGCCTCGCCGAGCCCCGCGGTGCCGCCGGTGCCGGGGTCGTCGACCTGGACCGTCAGCCGTCCACCGGCCCGGTCGAACTCCACCGACAGCTCCGGGCCGGGGCGGGCCGCCAGGTGCTGCACCGCCGCCGCGGCCAGGTAGTAGATCCCCGACTCGATCTCCCAGTCGAGCCGCCGGTCGGGCGCCGGTCCCACCCGCACGACCCGCGGGAGGTCGGCGGCCAGCTCCTCCAGCGCCGCCGCCGGGCCCTGGTCGCGCAGCACCGACGGGTAGACGCCGCGGGCGATCGCGCGGAAGCGTTCGAGCAGCTCCTCGAGGCCCTCCCGGGTGCGGGCCAGTCCGGCCCGGACGTCGTCGGGCGGGGCACCGGCGGCCAGCTCGCCGCGGGCGCCCTTCAATCCGTCGCGCAGCGCGACGAACCGGCCGGCGGTGGCGTGCGAGAGCTCGCCGACCAGCCGGCGCCGCTCGACGTCGCGGGCCCGGCCGAGACGCTCCCGGGACCGCTGCAGCTCGTCGGCCAGCTCGTCCGCCCGGCGGACCCGCGCCTCCAGCTCGACGCCGTGCTGCACCTCGCGCAGCAGCGCACCGGCGCCGTTCGCGAGGTCGCGCAGCAGCCGCCGGTCGTCCGCGGTGACCGGGGCGTCGGCCTTGCCGATCGCCAGTGCCGCCCGGAGGTGCCCGCCGTCCAGCACCGGCACGACGTGGTCGGTGCCCGGCCGCGCGAGGAGCACGGCGAGCCCCGGCACGGAGACCTCGCCGGTGCCGTCCTCACCGGAGCCGGCCCCGTCCGCGCCGCCCGGCGGGTGCACCGCGGCGGCGACCAGCCGGTCCTCGACGGTCAGCCACACCACGGCCCGCTCGGCGCCGGTGCCCTCGGCGACGGCCCCGGCCAGGCCGGGCAGCGCGGCCGGGAGGCTCCCGGACCGGATCCCGGCGGTGGCGCGGGCGAGGGCCGAGTACGGGGTGGCGGCGCGGCGCGGGTCCAGCCGGCGGGCCCACCGGTCGAGCAGCGGCAGCACCGCGGTGGTGCCGACGGCGGCGAGGGCGGCGGCCACGAACGCGGTGACGACGCCCCGCGCGCCCGGCCCCGCCCACGGCCCCGTGCCGACGACCGGCACGACCACCGCGAGGACACCGGCCCCGACGACGAACGGGGGCACCAGACGTGCTGCCGCGGCCCGTCCCATCCCCACCACCCGCTCCCGGATACGAGCAGCGCAACGCTAGGCCCGGCCGATGCCGCCGGCCAAGGACCGGGCGGCTCAGCCGCCGTCCTGCGAACGGAGGTAGGTGAGCACCGCGAGCACCCGCCGGTGCTGCTCGGCGGTCTCCGCGGTCAGGCCGAGCTTGCCGAAGATGTTCGCGATGTGCTTCTCCACGGCCTTCGGGGTCACGTAGAGCTGCCCGGCGATGCCGGCGTTCGAGCGGCCCTCGGCCATCAGCCGCAGCACGTCGAGCTCCCGCTCGGTCAGCCCGGACAGGGCGTCGCGGCGGTCCCCCCGGGGCCGTTCGACCAGGCGTTTCGCCAGCACCGGCTCGATCACGATCTCTCCGTCCCGGATCCGGTCCAGGGTGTCGGTGAGGACCTCGACGCTGCCCACCTTCTCCTTGAGCCGGTAGCCGATCGCGTCGGTGCCGATGTCGAGGATCCGCATCAGGTAGTGCGACTCGGCGTAGTGCGACAGGAACAGCAGGCCCATGTCCGGGTAGAGGGCACGGAGCCGCTCGGCGGTGACCAGCCCGCCGTCGGGCTCCGGGGGCATGCGGATGTCGAGCAGCGCGACGTCGGCCCGTTCCCGGGTGAGGATCGCGACCAGCTCGTCGCCGCCCGCGGCACACCCGACGACCTCGTGCCCGGCCGCCCGCAGCAGCATCAGCAGGCCCTCCCGGAACAACGCCCCGTCCTCGGCCAGCGCTACCCGCACGGAAACCTCGCAGTGATCGTCACGGTGCCGGGGCCGGCTCCCACGGCCGGCCCGGCCGACCCGCCGAGGATCCCGGCGGTGTCCCGGACCCGGGCGGCACCGGCCGGCCGGAGGCCGTCCAGCCGCAGCAGCAGGTCGTGGTGGTCCCGGCGGACGGTCACGACGAGCCGTTCCGCGTGGCACGGGTCCAGCGCCGCGACGACGGCGAAGTAGGCGGCACCCTCGGCGGACGGTCCGAACCGGTCGTCGGGCACCTCGACGGTCACCGGCAGGCCGCGCCGCGCCGACTCCTCGCGCAGCGCCGGGCCGAGCCCGGCCTCGTCGAGCAGCGGCGGGTACAGCTCGGCGGCGATCCCGCGCAGCTCCTGGAGGACCGCGTGCAGCTCGCCCTGGAGGTCGTCGACGGCCCCGTGCAGCTCGACGTCGTCGTCGGGCAGCCGGTGGCGGACCAGCCCGAGCTGCAGCGCGAGCGCCGAGAGCCGCAGCGCGGCGCCGTCGTGGAGCCGGCGTTCCAGCCCACGCCGCTGCGACCACTGGGTCCACCCGGCCGCGGTCCCGCCGTCCGGTGGACCCGCGCCCGTGTCCCGGCACGCGGGATCGACGGTCATGCGCCGAGCGTGCCCCGCCCGGGGTGGTGGCGGAAGCGTGCGGACCCCACCCGGAGGTAGGGACAGCCCCCTTGCGCGTCCCCCGTAACGCCGCGCGCTCTGTGGCGAGTGTCACGGGTCGGAACGGGAGGTGCGACGGTGTCCTACAGCCTGGGGGTCGACCTCGGCACGACGTTCGTCGCCGCGGCTGTCGCGCACGCGTCCCAGGTGGAGATGTTCACCCTCGGGGACCGCAGTGTCGTGTCACCGGCCGCGGTGTACGCGCGCGAGGACGGCGTGCTGGTCAGCGGCGAGGCCTCGGTCCGGCGCGCCGTGAGCAGGCCGGACCGGGTCTCGCGGGAGTTCAAGCGGCGCCTCGGCGACCCGACCCCGGTGTTCCTGGGCGGGTCCGAGTTCCCGGTGTCGATGCTGCTCGGCGCGGTGCTGCGCGACGTCGTCGATCGGGTGGGCGGCACCGAGGGCGTTCCGCCCGAGCGCCTGGTGCTCACCCACCCGGCGAACTGGGGGCCGTACCGGCGGGAGCTCTTCGACGAGGTCCCGGAGTCGGCCGGGCTGCACAGCGGCCCGACGACGGTGCTGCGGGCGGTCACCGAGCCGGAGGCCGCCGCCGCGCACTACGCGGCCGCGCGCCGCCTGGCCGAGGACGACACCGTGGCCGTCTACGACCTGGGCGGCGGGACGTTCGACGCGACGGTGCTGCGCAAGAAGGGCGACGGCATCGAGATCCTCGGCACCCCGGAGGGGATCGAGCGGCTCGGCGGCGTCGACTTCGACGAGGCGATCCTGTCCTACGTCAACTACCAGTCCGGCAACGCGCTGACCGAGCTCGACCTGGGCGACCTGCAGACGTCGGTGGCGATGGCCCGGCTCCGCCAGGACTGCGTGCTGGCAAAGGAGGCGCTGTCGGTCGACACCGAGACGACGATCCCGGTGTTCCTGCCGCAGCGGCACTTCGACGTGCGGCTCACCCTGGGCGACTTCGAGGGCATGATCCGGGCCCAGGTGGAGTCGACGATCGGGGCACTGACCCGCACCCTCCACTCGGCCGGGGTCGCGCCCGCCGAGCTCGGCTCGGTGCTCCTGGTCGGTGGTTCCTCCCGGATCCCGCTGGTCGCGCGGATGCTGTCCGAGGAGCTCGGGCGGCCGATCGTGGTCGACGCACACCCCAAGTACGCCGTCGCCCTAGGCGCGGCGGAGCTCGCGCGCGGGGACCTCTCGGCGTCCGGTGCCGGTGGTGCCGCAGCCCGGGTGGAGACGGTCCCGCCGCCGGAGCGGCGGTCGGCGGCGCCGGGCGCCGTGGGTGCGGCGGGAGCCGCCGGGGCGGTGGCCGCCGCGGGAGCCGCCGGTGCCACCGTCGGCCGGGGTGCCTCGGGTGACGCGCAGGAACCCGGGGCGCAGCGTGCCGACCGCGCCGCTGCCGGGACGCAGACCTCCGCCGGGCCGGCCGGGATGCCCCGGCCCGCCGAGGGCGGTGTGCCCCGGCCCGCCGAGCACGCGGCGGGGATCCCGCGTCCCGCGGAACCCTCCGGGACGCCGGGCCGCGCGGGGTCCGCCGGGTTGCCGCGTCCGGGGGAGGCGGCGGGGACACCGCGCCCGGGGGAGACCGCCGGGATGCCGCGCCCCGGGGGGACCGCGGGGATGCCGCGCCCGGGGGAGTCCGCGGGGATGCCGCGCGCCGCGGTGCCCGCGGCGGAGATGCCGCGGCCCGGCACCTGGCCGCCGCCGGCATCGGCCGCCGCGGCCCCGGCGTCGTCCACCCCGGCCGGATCCGGGCTGCCGTCCGCCGCCCCACCACCCGCGAACGGCTACGCGTACGGGACGTCCACCAACGGCTCCGCCGGACCACCCGGCGGCCCGGCCGGCGCCGGTGGTCCCGTCGCCGCTCCGCAGCCGGACCCGCAGGCCGCGGGTGGCGGGGCGGCGCCCCCACCGGGCCCGCCGACGACCGTCGGCGACCCGGCCCCGCTCCCGGAGGAGCGTCCCCGCCGCCGGAGCAGGCTCCTCGCCGTCGCGGTCGTGGCGGTGCTCGTCCTCGCCGCCGGGGCGGTCTACCTCGGCACCGGCGGGTTCGGGCTCCTGCTCGGTGACAGCACCGCGACCGAACCGGCGGCACCCGAGGGCGTCGCCGTCGCCGTCCCGATCCCGACCCTCGGCGGAACCGTCCCGGCCGGGCCGACGTCGGGCTTCGTCGTGGTGTCCCCGAACGGACGGCTGGCCTACGTCGCCAACCGGGCGGCAGGCGTCGTCACGGTGATCGACACGTCGGTGAACCGGGAGATCGCCACCATCGAGGTGCCCGAGGGCCCGCCGCAGTACCTCGCGTTCGCACCGGACGGGCGGCACGTCTACGTGAGCGTGTTCGACGAGGCACGCACGATCGCCACGGTCGCCGTGCTCGACACGACCACGAACTCGGTCGTCGCGACGGTCCCCGTGCAGACCCGGCCGTTCGCGCTCGCCGTCACCCCCGACGGCAGCAAGGTCTACGTGCCCAACCACGACTCCGGGACGGTCTCGGTGATCGACACCGCGACGAACCGGGTCGCGAGCGAGATCAAGGTCGCCCCGAACCCGCACTGGGTCGCGATCACCCCGGACGGCACGCGCTTCTGGACCGCCAACCACGAGTCGAACCTGATCAGCGCGCTCGACACGTCGGACGACGCCGTCGTCGCCGAGGTGCCGGTGGAACGGAGCCCGCACAGCGTCGCCGTCAACCCGGTCCGGCCGATGGTCGCCAACGTCAACTACGACTCGGCGTCGGTGTCCTTCACCGACACCGGGAGCAACACCGTGCTCGCCACCGTGCCGGTGCGGACGAACCCGCAGGCCATCGCCTGGTCGCGGGACGGCCGGTTCGCCTACACCGCGAACGTCACCGACAACACGGTGTCGGTGATCAGCGCCGACACCTTCACGGTCACCGCGACGCTGCCCGTCGGCAACGGCCCGACCAGCATCGCGGTGCTGCCGAACGGGAAGAAGGCCTACGTCAGCAACCTCAAGGACGGGACGCTGACGATCCTGGACCTGGCGGCGGGCTGAGCCCGGCGGGTCAGCCCCCGGCGAACGGCGGCAGCACGTCGAGTGCGGCCGCCCCGCCGAGCGCCACCGACCGGTCCCGGACGGCGACCTCGTCGAGCAGGAAGCTGCACCGCTGCAGGACGTGGGCCAGTTCCGGACCGTGCGCGGCCCGCAGCGTGGCGACGGCGTCGGCGACGGTCGCGCCGGCGGGCAGCTCGACGGTCTCCTCGGGCGTGCCGGCGGCGGCCTTGGCGGCCGCGAAGTAGCGGACCGTGAGGGTCCGGGTCGCGAGGTCCGGGGTGACGCTCGTGGTCATACTCATCCTCCGATAGCGCTCATCGGGCGCGTGGGCTGCAGGAACCCGGGGTCGTCGATGCCGTGGCCGGCCTTCTTGCCCCACATGGCGTCGCGCCAGGTGGCGGCGATGTCGGCGTCGGACGCGCCGCCGCGCAGCATCGCCCGCAGGTCGGTCTCGCCGGTGGCGAACAGGCAGGTGCGGACCTGGCCGTCGGCGGTGAGCCGGGTCCGGTCGCAGGCGCCGCAGAACGGCCGCGTCACCGAGGCGATCACCCCGACGGTGGCGGGGCCACCGTTGACGACGAACTTCTCGGCCGGCGCGCCCCCACGGTCCTCGTCCGACTCCGTCAGGACGAACCGCTGCTCCAGGCGCTCCAGGATCTCCTCGGCCGTGATCATCTCCGAGCGGCGCCACCCGTGCTGGGCGTCGAGCGGCATCTGCTCGATGAACCGCAGCTGGTAGCCGTGGGCCAGCGCGAACTCCAGGAGATCGGCCGCCTCGTCGTCGTTCACGCCGCGGAGCAGCACCGTGTTGATCTTGACGGGCGACAGCCCTGCGGCCTGCGCGGCGGCCATGCCGTCGAGGACGTCCTGCAGCCGGTCCCGCCGGGTGATCTCGGCGAACCGCTCCGGGCGGAGGGTGTCCAGCGAGACGTTGAGCCGGTTCACCCCGGCCGCCGCGAGCGACTCCGCGCGCCGGGCCAGCCCGATCCCGTTCGTGGTCAGCGACATGTCGGGCCGCGGCCGCAGCGACGACGCCGCGGACAACACGTTCTCCAGGCCCTTGCGCAGGAGCGGCTCGCCGCCGGTGAAGCGGAGCTCCTCGACGCCGAGCTCGTGCACGGCGACGGCGATGAGCCGGTTGAGCTCGTCGTCCGTCAGCTGCTCGTCGCGCGGCATCCAGTCGAGGCCCTCGGCGGGCATGCAGTAGGTGCAGCGCAGGTTGCAGCGGTCCGTGAGCGAGATCCGGAGATCGGTCGCCACCCGTCCGAACCCGTCGATCAGCCGCGGATCGTCGGGCCGGGCGGGGTCCCGCGACGGGCCGCCCCGCAGCGCCGGAAGGCCGAGCTCGGTGGTCATGTCCCCGAGGCTAACCGTGTCCCCCGGCGGTCGCCCAGGGCGGGTTTCCGCAGCTCAACCACATGATCCGCAGCCGCGGGAGTGGCTCTGGCCACACGCACGCAGATGCGGAACTAGTCACCGTGTACCTAGTCGAACGGGCGGGCCGGTGCGACTACTCGGGCCGCGGGTGGGCCTTGAGCTCCTGGCGCGCCACCGAGCGGATGTGCACCTCGTCCGGGCCGTCGGCGAAGCGCAGCGCGCGCGCCCAGGCGTAGAAGTAGGCCAGCGGGGTGTCGTCGCTCATCGCCGCACCGCCGTGCACCTGCATCGCCCGGTCGATCACGGCGCAGGCCGTCCGCGGCACCACGACCTTGATCGCGGCGATCTCGGTGGCCGCGCCCTTGGCGCCGTGCTCGTCGATCAGCCACGCCGTCTTCAGCGTCAGCAGCCGGGCCTGCTCGATCTCCATCCGGGACAGCGCGATCTGCTCCCGCACGACGCCCTGGTCGGCCAGCGGCCGCCCGAACGCGACCCGGGACTGCGCCCGCTCCGTCATCAGCGACAGCGCCCGCTCGGCCATCCCGATCAGCCGCATGCAGTGGTGGATGCGCCCCGGGCCGAGCCGGGCCTGGGCGATCGCGAAGCCGCCGCCCTCCTCGCCGAGCAGGTTCGACGCCGGCACCCGTACGCCGTCGAACCGCAGCTCGGAGTGGCCGTGCTGGTCCTGGTAGCCGAAGGTCGGCAGGTGCCGGACGATCTCCAGCCCGGGGGCGTCGCGCGGGACCAGGATCATCGACTGCTGGCGGTGGGTCGATGCCTCGGGATCGGTCTTGCCCATCACGATGAAGACCCGGCAGCGCTCGTCGGCGGCGCCGGAGATCCACCACTTCCGCCCGTCGATGACGTAGTCGTCGCCGTCGCGGCGGATGCGGGTCTCGATGTTGGTGGCGTCGGAGGACGCCACGTCCGGCTCGGTCATCGCGAACGCGGACCGGATCTCGCCCGCGAGCAGCGGCTCCAGCCACTGTTCCTTCTGCTCGTCGGTGCCGAACAGGTGCAGCGTCTCCATGTTCCCGGTGTCCGGGGCCTGGCAGTTGATCGCCTCCGGGGCGATCACCGGCGACCAGCCGGAGACCTCGGCGACCGGCGCGTACTCCAGGTTCGACAGGCCGGACAGGGCGGGCAGGAACAGGTTCCACAGACCGCGCCCGCGGGCGTCGGCCTTCAGGTCCTCCACGACCGGCGGGAGGTCCCACTCCGCCGCGGTGCCGCGCCGCTCGGCGCGGAAGGCGTCGTACTCCGCCTCGGCGGGCAGGACCTTCTCGTCGAGGAAGGCGCGCATGCGCGCGGTGTAGTCGGTCGCCACGGCACTGGGTGCGAAGTCCACGCCGCGATCACATCACACGCCCCCGCGGACCGGCACGCGACGAGGGTGGGGAGTTGCGTGCTCTCCCGCCGTGGCACCGCCGCAGCGGCGGACCCTAGTATCCGGTCCGTGCCGCACTTCAGGATCTCCGAGGCCGCCCGCCTGCTCGGCGTCAGCGACGACACCGTCCGCCGGTGGGTGGAAGCGGGGACGCTGCCGGTGCAGAACGACGCGTCGAACCGCAAGGTGATCGACGGCGCCGCGCTGGCCGAGTTCGCGCGTGACCACGCGTCGGCGCCGCCGGACCCGTCGGTGGTCCAGCGCTCGGCCCGCAACCGCATGGTCGGGCTCGTCACCTCGGTCATCGCCGACACCGTGATGGCCCAGGTGGAGATGCAGTGCGGGCCGCACCGCGTCGTGTCGCTGATGAGCAGCGAGGCCGTCCGTGACCTCGGGCTCGAGCCGGGCGCGCTGGCGGTGGCGGTGATCAAGTCGACGAACGTCGTGGTGGAGACACCCGGCGGGCACCTGTGACGGTGGTGGCCCCGGAGCGTCCACGCCGCCGGGAGGGCGCGGCCGACCGGCACGGCACCGGCGTCGGGCTGCCGGCGTGGATGTGGGTCCCGGCCGGCATCGGCTTCCTGCTCATCGCGCTGCCCGTCGCCGGGCTGCTGTGGGAGGCCGACTGGGCGGAGATGCCCAGCCTGCTGACCAGCACCGCCGCCCTGTCGGCGCTGCGGCTGTCGCTGGTCACGGCCGCGGTGTCGACGACGCTGTGCCTGCTGCTGGGCGGGCCGCTCGCCGTCGTCCTCGCCCGGGGCCGCATCAACCGGCTGCCCCGGCTGATGCGGGGGATCCGCTCGGTCGTGCTGCTGCCGCTGGTGCTGCCGCCGGTCGTCGGCGGTCTCTCGCTGCTGTTCCTGCTCGGGGCGAACGGCCTGGTCGGCGACGGCCTGGACGCCGCCTTCGGGATCTTCATCCCCTTCACCACGGTCGCGGTGGTGCTGGCCCAGACGTTCGTCGCGATGCCGTTCCTGATCGTCTCCCTGGAGGGCGCGCTGCGGACCGCGGGCGAGCGGTACGAGGCGACCGCCGCGACCCTCGGCGCGTCCCCGGGGCTGGCGTTCCGCCGGGTGACGGTGCCGCTGGTGCTGCCCGGGCTGGCCTCCGGGCTGGTGCTCGCCTTCGCGCGGTGCATGGGCGAGTTCGGCGCGACGATCGCGTTCGCCGGCAGCCTGGAGGGCACCACCCGGACCCTGCCGCTGCTGGTCTACCTGCAGGGCGAGACCGACGTCGCCGGCGCGGTCGCGCTGTCGCTGCTGCTCGTGGTGGTGTCGCTCGTCGTGATCGTGGTCGGCCGGCCGCGCGGGATGGACGGCCGCGGATGAGCGGCGTCGAGCTCGCCGCCCGTCTGGAGCGGGACGGCTTCGACCTCGACCTGGAGCTGAGCGTCGCCGAGGGGGAGGTCCTCGCCGTCCTCGGGCCGAACGGGGCCGGGAAGTCGACGATGCTCGGTGTCCTGTCCGGGCTCCTCCGCCCGGACAGCGGGCACCTGCGGGTCGGCGGGCGCACCCTGCTCGACACCGCGACCGGCGCGTTCGTCCCGGCGCACCGGCGGGGCGTGGGGCTGCTCGCCCAGGAGGCGCTGCTGTTCCCGCACCTGTCCGCGCTGGCCAACGTGGCCTTCGGGCCGCGGGCGCAGGGCACCCCGCGGGCCGAGGCCGACGAGCGTGCCCGCGGCCTGCTGGGCGACGTCGGCGTCGGCGAGCTCGCCGCCCGCCGCCCGGCCCAGCTCTCCGGCGGGCAGCAGCAGCGCGTCGCGCTCGCCCGCGCGCTCGCCCCGCGGCCCGGGCTGCTCCTGCTCGACGAGCCGCTCGCCGCGCTCGACGTCGACGCCACGCCCGCCATGCGGACCCTCCTCCGGCGGGTGATCGCCGACGCCAAGCAGACCGCGCTGCTGGTCACCCACGACGCGCTGGACGCCCTCGTGCTCGCCGACCGGGTGGTCGTCCTGGACCGCGGGCGGATCGTCGAGCAGGGACCGGCACGCGACGTGCTGGCCCGCCCGCGCAGCCCCTTCTCGGCCCGGATCGCCGGCCTCGACCTGGTCCCCGGCACCGCGGACGGCGACGGGATCCGCACCGCCGACGGCGTCGAGCTGTACGGCCGGGCGGTCGAGGTCGCCCACGGCGAGCCCGCCGTGGCGGTGTTCCCGCCGTCGGCGGTCTCGGTGCACGTCGACCGGCCCGACGGGAGCCCGCGCAACGTGTTCCGGGTGCGGGTGGCGGCGCTCGAACCGCGGGGCGACGCCGTGCGGCTCCGGGCCGCGGCGCCGGCCGGCGGCCCCGCCTGGACGGACGGCCTCGCCGCGGACGTCACGCCGGCCGCCGTCGCCGATCTGGGTGTCGAACCCGGTCACGACGTGTGGTTCGCCGTGAAGGCGACCGAGGTGGCGGTGCACGGCCGCCTCTCGTGACCGGTCGCGGGCCGGAGCGGGGTACCTGCGCCCCGTCCGCACCCGAAACCTCGTTCACCCCACCGGTACCGCCGTTCACCCGAGACACCATCGTGTCTCTCGCACCATCCGTCACAGGCGAATAGCGTCGCTGTCCGTGAGCCTCCTGCGTTCCAGTGCCGCCCGCTCGGTCACTGCCGGTGTCCTGGCGGTGGCTCTCGGTGTTCCCCTCGCGACCCAGGCGTCCGCCGCCGAGACCGCGCCGGGGGCGCCGACCGGCTACCTGGTGCAGACCGCCTCGGCCGGCCAGACCCGGGCCGCCGCCGAGTCGGTCGGCGCCCGGCCGAGCGTCACCTTCGACACCGTCGTGCACGGCTTCGCCGCGCAGCTCGACGCGACGCAGGCCGCCGAGCTGCGCGGACGGCCGGGCGTGGTCGGCGTCGAGGAGGACCGGACGATCAGTGCGGTCGACCCGCAGGGCACCCACCAGGACGCACCGGCCGACCCGGCGCAGGACGAGCAGGCCCCCGGCAACTGGGGTCTCGACCGGATCGACCAGCCGGACCTCCCGCTCGACGGGCGGTACCGGCACACCGCGGACGGCTCCGGTGTGGACGTGTTCGTGCTCGACACCGGTGTGGACGCGAGCCACCCGCAGTTCGGCGGCCGGGCGAAGCTGGAGACCAACACGATCGACCAGCGCAACGAGGACTGCGACGGGCACGGCACCGTCGTCGGCGGGATCGCCGCCGCGAAGGACTACGGCGTCGCGCCCGGCGCGAACGTCCGCGCCGTGAAGGTCCTGGACTGCAACGGCACCGGGACGCTGTCGTCGCTCCTGGCCGGGATCGACTGGGTCGTGCAGAACAAGCGCGGCCCGTCGGTGGCGGTCATGTCCTGGAGCTACGGCAACTCGCCGATGCTGGAGCAGGCCGTGAAGCGGATGATCGGTGCCGGGGTGTTCTCGGCGTCCTCGGCGGGCAACACCGGCGGCGACGACTGCACCGCGCTGCCCCGGGCCGTCGACGGCGTGCTCGTCGTCGCGAACTCCACCATCGAGGACCGCCGGGCCTCCAACTCCTCCACCGGGCGCTGCGTGTCGCTCTACGCGCCGGGATCCCGGATCGTCGCCCCGGTGCCGGGCGGGGGCACCGCCTCCTACACCGGGACGTCGATGGCGGCCCCGTTCGCCGCCGGTGTCGCGGCCCTCTACAAGCAGGCCCGCGGCGACCAGCCCGCGGCGACGGTGCGGTCGTGGATGCTCGACAACGCCGTCGGAGGGAAGATCAGCGGCGGCGAGACCGGGGGCACGCCGAACCGGCTGCTGCAGACCGGCGGGCTGTGACCCACGGAGAGACCGGCGGAGGGACCGGCGGATAGCGTCGGCCCATGCCCGGCCCGTCGCTCGACGATCTCGTCTCCCGCTACCTCGTTCCCGGGACCCCGGAGTCCCCGACGTTCCGCGAGGACACCGAGTGGCACCCGATCGTCGACGGTGTCACCTACTTCGCCGACCTGCGTGGGCTCCTGGACCGGGCAGGCGCCGGGGACTCCGTGCTGATCACCGGGCTCAACCTGGAACCGGAGATGGACCTGACCGGGCGGGAACCCGGCGACGACGGCTACGAGCCCCTCGCCGACCGGCTGGCCCGGCTCGTCGCCGCCGGTGTGGACGTCCGCGTGCTGCTGACCGGGGCCCTGTTCTCCGGCTCGGTGCCGGGGGTGGCGATCGGGCCGTTCCGGGCGAACGCGTTCGCCGCGCTGGAGCTGCGGCGCCGCCCGGAGCTGCGCGGCCGTGTGCTGCTGGACTGGTCCGGTTCCGGGATCGGCTGCCACCACCAGAAGATCGTGCTGGCACACGTGGGCGGGGAGCTGACCGCCTTCGTCGGCGGGCTCGACCTGTCGGCGAACCGGTTCGACGCCGAGCCGCACGACCGGCTCTCGATCGGTGCGGAGCGGTGGGGCTGGCACGACGGCGCCGTCCGGCTCCGCGGTCCGGCCGCGGCCCGGGTCTGGGAGGTCTACCGGGCCCGCTGGACCGAGGCGGTGACGCTCCCGCCGCGCAGGTTCATGGTGAACCCGGTCGACTGGGAGCCGATCAACCCCGAGCCGGTCGCGCCGCTCCTCCCGCCGTCGCCGCCGGCGCCGCCGCGCGACGAGCCGGGTACCGCGGTGCAGGTGCTCCGCTCGTTCCGGCCGTGGAAGATCGACCACTTCGGGATGCTCCACCGGCGGCACTGGACGGTGCTGCCGCGCGACGGCGTCCAGGAGGTCTTCCACGCGCTGAGCGCCGCGATCCGCGCCGCGCGGCACTACGTCTACCTGGAGGACCAGTACTTCTTCGAGGTCCCCGGCGGCCGGCGCGCGTTCCGGCTCTACGGCCTGCTCCGCGACGCCGCCGCCCGCGGGGTGAAGATCGTGCTCGTCTGCTCCGGCCGGCGGGACCCGGTGGACGCCGGCGTGAACAAGTTCCGTCGCCGGGTCACCGGCGACGTGCAGCGTGGCGTCGTCGACCAGCTGGACCCCGCCGACCGCGGCAACGTGATGATGCACCGCATCGAGGACCTCACGGTCCACACCAAACTGATGCTCGTCGACGACGTGTTCGCCGCCGTCGGGTCGGCCAACTTCTTCTCGCGGTCGATGCGCGGCACCGACACCGAGCTGAGCACCGCACTCGTCACGACCGGCGACCAGGTCCGTGACCTGCGGGTACGGCTGTGGGCCGAGCACCTGCGCACGGACCTCACCGAGGAACTGCGACCGTCGCTGGAGGACCTGGCACTGGCCCTGGGGATGTGGCGCCCGGAGTGGCTGCCGCCGGACGCACCGGCCGGCACCTGGCGGGTCCCCGGCTACCCGGCCGGGTTCGCCCCGGCCGAACGGGTGCTCGTCCCGGTCGGTCCGTGGCCCGAGCCGTCGCCGAAGCCGCTGCAGCGGGCCGCCCGCGGAGCCCGGCGCGGGGCGACGCGGGTCGCCGAGTCGGGCAGGCGGGCCGGGCGCAGGCTGTCGTCGTAGCCCTCTCCCGAGGGGGTGTTGGCACCGGCCTGCTCAAGGACGAGGATGTGTCGCAGATCGCTCTGCCGCGCACCGTCGAGGAGAACAACGTCGTGACCTCCCCCGCCGCCGGACACCCCGTCGTCCCGTCGTACGCATCCGGGATCTCGGACACACCGCTGCTCGGTGACACCATCGGCGACAACTTCGACCGCACCGCCGCCGCGTTCGGTGACAACGACGCGCTGGTCGAGGTGGCCACCGGGCGTCGCTGGACCTACACGCAGCTGCGCGAGGACGTCGACCGGCTCGCCTGCGGCCTGCTCGCCGCCGGCGTCGCGACCGGGGACCGGCTGGGCATCTGGGCCCCGAACATGGCGGAGTGGACGCTGACCCAGTACGCCACGGCGAAGCTCGGCGTCGTCCTGGTCAACATCAACCCGTCGTACCGGACGCACGAGCTGGAGTTCGTGCTGAAGCAGGCCGGGATCTCCACCCTGGTCGCGGCGCGCGAGTTCAAGACCTCGAACTACGAGAAGATGATCGCCGAGGTCCGCGGCAACTGCCCGGACCTGCTGCGCGTCGTCATCGCCGGGTCGGACGAGTGGGCGGCCCTGGCCGCCGGCGGCGCCGCCGCGGACCGGGTCCGGCTCGCCGAGATCCAGGCGTCGCTGACCGCCGACGACCCGATCAACATCCAGTACACGTCCGGGACCACGGGGTTCCCGAAGGGCGCGACCCTGTCGCACCACAACATCCTCAACAACGGCTACTACGTCGGGAAGCTCTGCGGCTACACCGAGGCGGACCGGGTCTGCATCCCGGTGCCCTTCTACCACTGCTTCGGCATGGTCATGGGCAACCTCGGGTGCACCACCAACGGCGCGACGATGGTCATCCCGGCCCAGGGCTTCGACCCGAAGGCGACGCTGAAGGCCGTCGAGCAGGAGCGCTGCACCTCGCTCTACGGCGTCCCGACGATGTTCATCGCCGAGCTCAACGACCCGGACTTCGCGTCGTACGACCTGTCCAGCCTGCGCACCGGGATCATGGCCGGCTCGCCGTGCCCGGTCGAGGTGATGAAGCAGGTCGTCGAGCGGATGGGCATGACCGAGGTGACGATCTGCTACGGCATGACCGAGACCAGCCCGGTGTCCACCCAGACCCGCGCCGACGACTCGCTGGACCTGAGGGTCTCCACCGTGGGCCGGGTGCACCCGCACCTGGAGGTCAAGGTCGTCGACCCGGAGACCGGGAAGACCCTGCCCCGGGGCGAGGCCGGTGAGCTCTGCACCCGCGGCTACTCGGTCATGCTCGGGTACTGGGACCAGCCGGAGAAGACCGCGGAGGTGATCGACCGGGCTCGCTGGATGCACACCGGGGACATCGCCGTCATGGACGACGAGGGCTACGTCAACATCACCGGCCGGATCAAGGACATGGTCATCCGGGGTGGGGAGAACGTGTACCCGCGCGAGATCGAGGAGTTCCTCTACACCCACCCCGACGTGCTCGACGCGCAGGTCATCGGGGTCCCCGACGCCCGCTACGGCGAGGAGCTCTGCGCCTGGGTGGTCCTCCGCGAGGGTGCGGCGGCGATGACCCCGGAGTCCCTGAAGGAGTTCGCGACCGGACGGCTGGCGCACTACAAGATCCCGCGCTACGTCCTGGTCGTCGACGAGTTCCCGATGACGGTCACCGGCAAGGTCCGCAAGGTCGAGATGCGCGAGAAGTCGGTCGGCCTGCTCGATCTCGGTGAGGCGGCGGGCGCCCGAAACGCCTGACCCCGGCACCTACCACGCGGTACGATGAGGCGACGCGTCCGGAAGCCACCGGCTTCCCCGGGCGCGTTCGTCGTGCAGGCAGGAACGCAGGGAATCGAGGAGCACGGTGCCCACCGGCAGGGTGAAGTGGTACGACGCGGAGAAGGGCTTCGGCTTCCTCTCCCAGGACGGCGGCGAGGACGTCTACGTCCGCAAGGCGGCACTGCCGTCCGGGACCGAGGCGCTCAAGTCCGGTCAGCGGGTCGAGTTCGGCATGGCCGAGGGACGGCGGGGCCCGCAGGCGCTGTCGGTCCGCGTGGTCGAGAAGCAGGCGTCGGCCGTGGAGAACACGCGCCGCCCGGCCGAGGAGCTGCACGGCCTGATCGAGGACATGATGGGCCTGCTGGAGAACAAGATCCAGCCGGCGCTGCGGCACGGCCGGTACCCCGACCGGAAGACGTGCAAGCTGGCCGCCGAGGTCGTCCGCGCGGTCGCCCGGGACCTCGACGGCTGAGCGCCGCGGATCGAGCGCGGTACGCCGGGGACCCTCGAGCCCGGGCGCGGCGGTGTGGGCGGCCCTGGCGGGCCCGAGAGGCGGGCGTCGCAGCGCCCTCGGTGGCGGGGCCTGGCCCCGTAGCGCTGTGCCCGGCGTGCCTCTTTCTGTGAAATCGCTTCCCCAGGCAGCGATCTCTACCCGGTGAGACGGCGGCCGGTCCGGGTGTGACGGCGCCCCGTGCCGGCCTGTGCCTGTGCCCGTGCCCGTGCCTGCGCCCGCGCTTGCGCTTGGATGTTGGGTCGCCTTGTGCAGGGTCGCTTCCTGAGGCAGCGATCTCGGTGGGGAGGCCCCCAGATCGGGTCGCGTGTCGTGCTGTCCCGGGCGGCACGTTGCCCTGGCGCGGAGCCGTTGTGCAGCTCACCCGCCGCCGAGCGCGCCGGCGGGCCACCGTGCCGGATCGGCCGGCGCCCCGAGGCCCTGCGCCCGTGAGCCGCACGGATCCGCCCACCCCGCCCACCCATTCGCACGGGTTCCCGTCGTTCGCACGGGGTCGGATCCCGTGCGAGGCGAGCGATCCCGTGCGAAACCGGATCGGCGGTGGCGGTGGCGCGAGGGGGGCCCGTGGGTGGGGGCGGGCCCGGCACGGGCAGGCGAAATGTCCGGGCCGTGGCTCGCGTTGCACCGGGCGTGCGCCTGTCGTTGCTGGACCGATCCCGGACCCGGGCGGGGGAACCCGACTCGGCGGCGTTGCGGCACACCGTCGACCGGGCCCGGCGGGCGGAGCGGTCGGGCTACCACCGGTTCTGGGTCGCGGAGCACCACGCGGTGCCGGGGATCGCGTCCGGGAGCCCACCGGTCCTGATGGCGGCCGTGGCCGCGGCGACGGAGCGGATCCGGGTCGGTTCCGGCGGGATCATGCTGCCCAACCACCAGCCGCTCGTCGTCGCCGAGCAGGTCGCGACGCTCGCGGCGCTGTACCCGGGCCGGATCGACGTGGGGCTCGGGCGCTCGCCGGGGTTCACCGAGCCGGTCCGCCGGGCGCTGCGTGCGGCGGACGCCGGCGACGACGCGTTCCGGGCCGGCGTCACCGAGCTCCTGGCCTACCTCGACGGCACCGGGCCCGTCACCGCGCGGCCGCGGCTGGAGCGGTCGGTGCCGGTGTTCCTGCTGGCCACCGGGGCGGGGTTGCGGCTGGCGGGTGAGCTGGGGCTGCCGGTCGTCGTCGGCGGGCCGGTGCTCGACGACCGCGCCGCGCTCGACGGATACCGCGAGCGGGCCGGGGCGGCCGCCCATCTCGTGGTCTCGGCGGACGTCCTGGTGGGGCCGCCGGAGCTGGCGTGGCCGGAGGCGTGGGCGCTCGCCGCCGCCCGGACGACGGGGGAGTTCCCGCCGCTGGAGCCGCCCGCGCGGGACCGCCGGTCGACCGGCAGGCAGCGGGAGCTCGTCGCGTCGGCGCTGAGCCGCACCGTCGCCGGCGACGAGGACACCGTCGCCGAGCACCTCGACGATCTCGTGGAGCGCACCGGTGCCGACGAGCTGCTGGTCAGCTCGTCGACCTGGGACCGGGACGCGCTCGCGGAGTCCGACGCGGCCCTGGCCAGGCTGCTGGGTGCGACCCGCGCCGCGCCCGGCGCCCGTCGGTGACCCCGGCGCTCAGGACGCCGGCTGCTGCTCGCCCACCAGCACCCAGGTGGCACGCACCGGGAACTGCATCTGCAGGGTCTCCTGGTCGATCGCCGGAGCGGGTCCGAACAGCTGCACCTGCGCGGTGAGGAGCCGGTCGGTCGGCTGCGGGAGCTCCAGGGTGAACTCGGTGCGGCTCCCGGCCGGCGCGATGTCGCTGCGCTGCTGGATCGGCTGCGGCGAGCCGTCGCGGGTGAAGGCGTAGGCGACCTGCCACGGCCCGGAGGACACCTCGTCCGGCACGGTGATGCGGATCGCGGTGGCGGGCGGGACGTCCGCGGTGACCCGGGCGTTCGGGTCGTCGGTGCAGTCCTCCATGCGGTTGTCGCAGAACTGCGTGGGCGCGGCGGTCAGCGCGTTCCCGGCGACGTCGAAGGTCACGGTCGGGGACGAGCCGCCGCATCCGGCGAGCAGGACCGCGACGACGGCGAGGAGCCCGGCGAGCGTGCGCGCGGACCGTCGGGGACGGGTGATCACACCGACCACCCTACGGATCAGCGGAGCCCGCCCTGGGCGACCGGGGCGGCCCGGACGCCCAGCCCCGGCACCAGCGTGCCGCCGCGCCGGATCAGCGCGGTCTGCAGCCCGAACACCGCCACCACACCGGCGACGATCAGGAACCCGGTCCGGAACGTGTCGTGCGGGGCCAGCACCCCGATCGCGCCACCCAGCACCCACGCCGTCTGCAGCACCGTCTCCGACCGCCCGAACGCCGACGCCCTGGCGTGCTCGGGCAGGTCCCGCTGGATCACCGCGTCCAGGCAGACCTTCGCCAGCGCGCTCGCCGACGACGCCACCAGCGCCGCGACCACCGCCGCCGGGACCCCGGGCAGCAGCGCGACCCCGACGGCGGCGAGCAGCGCCGCGGCCGCCGCCGCCAGGACCACCGGCTCCACCCGGCCGAACCGGCTGCGCGCACCGACGGCGTTGCCGAGGAACAGCCCGGCACCGGCGGCCGCGCCGACCATGCCGATCACGAACAGCTGTCCCGCCGGGTCCCCGGCGGGGGCCTGCTCGGCCCCGGCCTTCACCACGAACGCGACGAACAGCGTGAGGAACCCGGTCAGCACCCGGACGGCACTGGTGCCCCACAGCGCGACCAGCACCGCGCGCGTCGCCGGCACCCTGGCCCGTGCCGGACCCGGCCGCCCGGCGGGGACCGCGGCGGAGACCTCGCCCGCCGTCGACTCGACCCAGCGGGGGATGCGCAGGCACAGGACGGCCCCGGCGACGCCGAGCGCCGCCGTCCACCACAGCGCACCGGGGGAACCCAGCAGCGCCGCCGCGCCCGCGGCGACCGCACCGGCCACCCCGCCCGCGGCCATGCCGAACGTCGTCAGCCGCGAGTTCGTCGTCGCCAGCGTGATCGAGGACGGCAGCACCCGTGGTGTCACGGCGGCCTTGAGCACCAGGAACGACTTGCTCAGCACCATGATCCCGAGGGCCGCCGGGTACAGCAGCCAGGTGTCGAGCTGGAACACCAGCACCACGGCGAGCACGGCCCGCCCGGCGCAGGACACCGCCATCGCGATCCGCCTGCCCCGCTGCAGCCGGTCCAGCGCCGGCCCGATCACCGGTGCGACCAGCGCGAACGGGGCGACGGTGATCGCCAGGTAGAGCGCGACGTTCGCCTTCGACTCGGCCGTCGCGGCCGCGAAGAACAGCGTGTTCGCCAGGGCGACGGCCACCGCGGCGTCGAGCGCGTAGGTCAGCATCGTGGCGTAGGTGAGCGCCGTGAGCCCGGAGCGGTCCGCGCCGTCGGCGGTCGCGGCCCGGCGGAACAGGCCGACCGCGCGCCCGGACAGCTCCCGGGTGCGGTGCACCGCCACCCGGGTGACGGTCAGCTTCCGCGGCCCGGACGCACCGGCCCGGGGTGGTTCCGCGGTCGCGGTCGAGGACCGGGTCGTGTCGGACCGCGCGGAGCCGTCCGCCTCGGTACCCGGGTACCGGAGCGTCGAGTCCGAGCTGATCGGCGTCGTCCGCGGGTCGGTGCGCGGCGCACGGGACGGCGGGCCCGCCGCCGTGCGTGCACGACGGCGCCGGAACGGGTTCCCTGCCACGCCCCCATTGTGCCGAGAGGGACCGACGGTTTCGCCGCGTCCCGGGGGACCGGGCGCGCCGTCACCCGTGCGGCGCAGCGGCCGGCGGTCAGGCGTCCGGCACCGGCAGCCGCACCCGGAACGTCGACGGCCAGAGCTTCCCGGTCAGCAGGTACTCGTCGCCGGAGACGTGCGCGATGCCGTTCAGCACGTCGGCACCGGCCCGCCGCCCGGGAGGCAGGAGGCCCGCGGCGTCGACGACGGCGTCGACCACACCGGTCGCCGGGTCGATCCGGACGAGCCGGTCGGTCTGCCAGACGTTCGCCCACACCCGGTCGCCGACGCACTCCAGCTCGTTCAGCTCGGACACCGGCGCACCGTCCAGGGTGACGGCGACCGACCCGGTCTCCGCCAGGTCGGCAGGATCGTGGAAGCGCAGCCGGTCGGTGCCGTCGGACCGGACGACCCGGGCCCCGCCACCGTCCGTCCCGCCGGACAGGCACAGTCCCCAGCCCTCGCCGTCGACCGGCACCTCGCGGCGCGGTCGCAGGGTCGCGCGGTCCCACTCGATCGCGACGCCGTCGGTCCAGGTCAGCTGCCAGATCCGGTCCCCGGCGACGGTGATCCCCTCGCCGAAGTAGGAACCGGGCAGCGGGCTCGACGCCCGGACCGCACCGGTGCCCGGGTCGAGGGCCCGGATCTCGGACTCGCCCACCCGGCCGGTCCCCTCGTAGAGGGTCCCGTCGCGCAGCTCCAGGCCCTGGGTGAACGCGTCCGTGTCGTGCGGGATCTCCGCCAGCACCTCCGGCCGGACGACCGGGATGTCGCCGGTGCGGGACACGACGGCGGGCGTCGCGGACCCGGCGGCGCCGCAGGCGGACAGCACCAGGGAGCCGCAGAGGGTCAGGAGGAGAGCCGACCGGCGGATCCGGGGGAGCGGTGGGGCGGTGCGCCGGCGCGGCGCCGTGCGGTCGTGCGCGGGCCGGTCGGCGGGACGGGTGGGCACCGCACCAGCATGCCCGGGACCGGGTGGCACACTGGTGAGGTGACTGCAGGTGAGGACCAGGCCACTGTCGAGGTGCCGGGCACGCCCGTGCCCGAGGTGACCCCCGCGCCCGCCGGGCCACGGCCCGCGCCGCCCCAGCTGTTCGACGCCGTCGAGGCCGCCCGGTCGGCCGCCGTCGACGAGGCCGCCGACGAGCTCGGCGCCGCCGGTGCGGCCGCCGCCGTGGGGACGCACCTGGGGACGGACGTGGAGGACGACGGCGCCGTGACCCACTCCTTCGTCGCCGATCTCCCCGGCTACCGCGGCTGGCGGTGGGCGGTCACGATCGCGAGCGCGGGGGAGGGCGAGCCCGTCACCGTCTCCGAGACGGTGCTGCTGCCCGGCGACACGGCGCTCGTCGCCCCCGACTGGGTCCCGTGGGACCAGCGGATCCGCCCGGACGACCTGAAGCCGGGCGACCTCCTGCCGGTCTCGCCGGACGACCCGCGCCTGGTCCCCGGCTACCTCGACTCCGGCGACCCCGCCGTCGACGACCTGGCCCGCGAGGCCGGGCTCGGCCGCGAGCGCGTGCTGTCCCCGCTGGGGCGCTCCGACGCCGCCGAGCGCTGGACCGACGGCGAGCACGGCCCGTCCGCCGATCTCGCCCGTTCCGCCCCGGCGTCCTGCGGGACCTGCGGGTTCCTGGTGCCGCTGGCCGGCGCGCTGCACGGCTCGTTCGGGGCGTGCGCCAACGCGTCGTCCCCGGCCGACGGGCAGGTCGTCGCGGTCGGGTTCGGCTGCGGCGCGCACTCGTCGGTCGCGGAGACCTCCGGCTCGCCGGTGTACGTCTCCGCGCTGGTCTACGACGACGGCGTGGACCTCGAACCGGTCGGTCCGGGGTCCTGAGCACCGACCCGTTCGGCACCGCCGCGCTCCGGGAGGGCGTGCTCGCGGCGTGGGCGTCGTCGCCGACCCGGTTCCGCGAGGACGTCAACGCCGAGGACGACCTGCGCCGTGGCGGCTACGCCGACACCTGGGTCGCCGAGCTCCTGCAGAACGCGGCCGACGCCGCCGTCGCGGCCGGGGTGCCCGGGCACGTCCGCGCGACGGTCGCCGGGGACGAGCTGCGGATCGCGAACACCGGCGCGCCGCTCGACGCCGCCGGGGTCGCCGCCCTGGCCGCGCTGCGGGCGTCGGCGAAGCGGGACGCCGCGGGCGCGACCGGCCGCTTCGGCGTCGGGTTCGCCGCGGTGCTCGCCGTCTGCTCGCGGCCCCGCCTGGTGACGGCAGGCGGCGGGGTCGCGTTCTCCGCGTCCCGGACCGCGGACGAGGTCCGCGCGCTCGGTGGTGCGGCGGAGGCGGAGCTGGCACGCGACCCGCGGGTACCCGCGCTGCGGCTGGTCTGGCCGTCGGACGAGGCCCCGCCGCCCGAGGGGTACGCCACCGAGGTCCGGCTGCGGCCCGACCACGGTGACCCGGCGGCGCTGCTCGACGAGCTCGCCCGGTCCTGCCCCGACCTGCTGCTCGCGCTGCCCGCTCTCGAGCGGGTGGAGGCGGGCACCGAGGTGCTCACCCGCACCCCGTCCGGCGACGGCGCCGTGCGGGTCGGCGACCGGGAGTTCCTCCTCGCGGGTGACGGCGCGGTGCGCTGGGCGCTGCCCTGCGAGGACGGCCGGCCGAGGCCGCTGCCCGTCGACGCCGGGGAGGTGCTGCACGCGCCCACCCCGAGCCTGGAGCAGCTGTCCCTCCCCGCCCGGCTGCTCGCCCCGTTCCCGCTCGACCCGGACCGGCGACGGATCCGGGCCGACGACCCGGCCACGGCCGAGCTGGTCGACGCTGCCGCGACGGCCTACGTCGCGCTCGTCCGGTCGGTGCCCGCCGCGGACCGGGCGGCGCTGGTGCCCGAGCCGGCCTTCCCCCGGTCCCCGCTCGACGGCCGGCTGCGCGAGGCGATCGGGGCGGCGCTGGCCCGTGCCCCGTGGCTGCCCGCCGCCGGCGAGCACGGCACCTCCGGGCTCCTCGCCCCCGACCGTGCCGAGTGGCTCGACCTGGGCGGACCGGCCGAGGGCCTGCCGGAGCTGCTCGCCGCCGCCGACCCGGCGTTCGGGCGGCTCGTCGCGTCCGGTGTCGTCCCGCCCGCGGGTCTGGACACCGACCGGGTCGGCGCGGCGGCGCTGGCCGAGCGGCTCACCGGCGTCGAGGCGGGACCGGCGTGGTGGCGGTCGCTCTACGCGCTGCTCGCCCCGGCCGTCGACACGGTCCCCGGTCTCGCCGCCGAGCTGGGTGCGTTGCCCGTCCCGCTCGCCGACGGGCGCCTGGTCCCCGGCCCGGCCTCCGTGCTGATCGCCGAGACCGGCACCCCGGCCGTCCCGGAGCTGCGGATCGCGCACCCGGACGCCGTCCACCCGCTCCTGCACCGCCTCGGCGCCGCGGACGCCGACCGCGCGGCCCTGCTCGCCGCCCCGGCCCTGCACGCGGCCGTCGAACGCTCCCTCGACGACGCCGAGGCCGGTCTCGACACCGCACCGCTCGCCCGCGCGGTGCTGGCGCTGCTCGACACCCCGTCGGCGGAGCGGGACGGCCGGTTCGGGGCCCTCGCCCTCACCGACGACCGGGGCCGCCCGGCGCGTGCCGACGAGCTCGTCCTGCCCGGTGCCGCGGTGCGCGACCTCCTCGACCCGGACGCCCCCGTCGGCACCGTCGGTGCCGGGTGGCTCGACGCCGGGGCCGACGCGCTGGTCGCGGCCGGGGTGCTGGACGGCTTCGTGGTCGCCGCGTTCGACCCGGACGTGCTGCACGACGCGGACGCCTACGACGCGGACGACCACGACCACGACGGCGAGCACGAGCCGCCGGCCGTCCGGGACCTGGACCTCGTCGCCGACGACGCCTGGCCGGAGGCGCTCGCCCTGCTCGCCGGTGGCCGCGAGACGCGCGCCGCGATGCTCACCGGGTACACCGCCTGGTGGCTGGGCAGGCACGTGCGGATCGGCGGGCGGCTGCCGTCGACCTGGCGGCTGCTGTCGGCGTCGTCGGTGGCCGGGCTCTACGACCCGGTGCCGGAGCTCCCCGGCGTCGACGACGCCGTGCTCGCGGCGGTCGGCGTCCGCGACGGGGTCACGATCGGCGCGGCGGACGAGGCCGTCGAGCTGCTCGACCGGCTGGCCGACCCGGACCGGCAGGTCGCCGGGGACGTCGCGGGCACCGTGCACTCCGCGCTGACCGCCGCGTACGCCGCGGGCGTCGTCGAGCTCGACGACCTCGACCCGCCCGGGCACGTCCGCACGGTGACGGGCGCGGTGGCGGGATCGGACCGCGCCGTCGTCCTCGACGCGCCGTGGGTGCTGCCCGCACTCGGTGACGAGCCTGCCGTCCCGGGCGGTGACGACCCGGTCGCCCTCGCCGAGCTGCTCGATCTCCCGCTGGCGTCGGACCGGGTCACCGGCACCGTCCGCGGGGCCGGACGGCCGGTGGCGTGGACCACGCTCCCGGAGATCGTCCCGGCCTGTCTCGCGGTCGGCGCCGAGCCGCCCGACGGCGAGCTGCGGGTGCACGACGAGCTGGTCGTCGACCTCGACGACGGCCGCGCGGTGACCGTCCCGGCCTGGCCGGGCACGGCCGGTGAGTGGCACGCGTCGGACCCGCTGCGGGCGCTGGTGGCCGCGCTGGCCCTGCGACGCCGTGTCAGGATGACCCCGTGACGATCGACGACTCGAGGGCGCTGCCGCGCCGGGTCGCGGTGCTCTCCGTGCACACCTCCCCGACCGAACAGCCCGGTACCGGCGACGCCGGCGGGATGAACGTCTACGTGGCGCAGACCGCGATCCGGATGGCCCGTCGTGGCGTCGAGGTGGAGATCTTCACCCGCGCCACGTCGTCCGAGCAGCCGCCGACGGTGGAGCTCGCGCCGGGTGCGACGGTCCGGTTCGTCGCGGCCGGTCCGTTCGAGGGGCTCGGCAAGGACGACCTGCCCAGCCAGCTGTGCGCCTTCACCGCGGGCGTGCTGCGCGCCGAGGCCCGGCACGAACCCGGCTGGTACGACGTCGTCCACTCGCACTACTGGCTCTCCGGCCAGGTCGGGTGGCTGGCCCGGGACCGCTGGGGTGTGCCGCTGGTGCACTCCGCGCACACCCTCGCCAAGGTCAAGAACGCCGCGCTGGCGGCCGGGGACACCCCGGAACCGCGGGCCCGGGTGATCGGCGAGGACCAGGTCGTCGCCGAGGCGGACCGGCTCGTCGCGAACACCGAGATCGAGTCCAAACAGCTGCTCGACCTCTACGACGCCGACCCGCGCCGCACCGTCACCATCCCGCCCGGGGTCGACACCGACCGGTTCCGGCCCGGCGACCGGGCTGCGGCCCGCGCGGAGCTGGACCTCCCGGCCGACGCCGTCGTGCTCGCCTTCGTCGGCCGCATCCAGCGACTCAAGGCCCCGGACGTGCTGCTGCGCGCCGCCGCCGAGCTGCTCGCCCGGACGCCGTCGCTGCGCGAGCGGCTGGTCGTGCTGATCGCGGGCGGGCCGTCCGGGTCGGGGCTGGCCGAGCCGACCTCGCTGCACGAGCTGGCCGCCGAGCTGGGTATCACCGACGTCGTGCGGTTCCTCCCGCCCCGCGGCGGCGACGACCTGGTGACCGTCTACCGGGCGGCCGACGTGGTCGCCGTCCCCAGCCACAACGAGTCGTTCGGTCTGGTCGCGCTGGAGGCCCAGGCCTGCGGCACCCCGGTCGTCGCGACCCGGGTGGGCGGGCTGCCGGTGGCCGTCGCCGAGGGCCGGTCCGGGCTGCTCGTGACCGGGCACGACATCTCCGACTGGGCGGACGCGCTGGGCGAGCTGGCGCTGGATCCGGCCCGCCGGGAGCGGATGGCCGGTGTCGCGGCCGGGCACGCGCGCCGGTTCTCCTGGGACCGCACGACCGACGCCCTGCTGGGCGCCTACGACGAGGCCCGCGCCGAGTTCCGCGCGCGGGTGCTGGGACGGGTATGAGCGACGACGATCTCGACACGGTGATCGGCGACGCGCTCGCCGACATGGAGGTCGACCACGTCCACCGGGGTGCGGGCCAGTGGCTCGTCACGCTGCCGGGGGAGGCCCGCCTGCAGACCCAGACCTGGCTGCTGGTCCGCGAGCAGACCCTCGCGGTGCAGGCGTTCGTGTGCCGCAGGCCGGACGAGAACTTCGAGGGTGTCTACCGGTTCATGCTGCTGCGCAACGCCAAGCTCTACGGCGTGCACTACTGCCTGGACCGGGTCGGTGACATCCACCTGGTGGGCCGGGTCCCCCGGCACGCGGTGACCGCCGACGAGGTCGACCGGCTCCTCGGCTCGGTGCTGGAGACCGCGGACGGCGACTTCAACACCTTCCTGGAGCTCGGTTTCGCCTCGTCGATCCGGCGCGAGTACGCGTGGCGGACCGCGCACGGCGAGTCGACGGCGAACCTGAAGGCGTTCGAGCACCTCGTCGAGTGAGCCGGCCCGCCGGTGACCCGCGGGTAACTTTTCACGGCGCACCCGGCGCGGGGGATCACCGTGCCCTTAGCATGTCCCGCGACCCCGGGCGGCCGAGCCGGCGCCCGGCCCCCGAGATGGACCTCGCGAAGGAGCGAAGCCTTGTCGATGCGCAGCCCGTACCCGGATGTCGACATCCCCGACGTCTCGCTGACCGAGTTCCTGTTCGCCGACGGGTTCGGTGATCGGGCGGACGCGCCCGCGATCCTGGACGGCACGAACGGCAGCCAGCTGACCTACACCGAGTTCCACGACCTCGTCGAGAAGATCGCGGGCGGGCTCGCCGCCCGCGGCGTCGTGCAGGGCGACGTCGTCGCCCTGTTCGCGCCGAACCTCCCGCAGTGGGCGGCGCTGTTCCACGGCATCCTGCGTGCGAACGGCATCGTGACCAGCGCGAACTCGATGTACACCGCCGGGGAGCTGGCGCACCAGCTGCGCGACTCCGGCGCGAAGATGGTCATCACCGTCTCGCCGTTCCTGGACCGGGCCGTGCCCGGCGCCAAGGAGGCGGGGCTCTCCGAGGACGTCGTGCTGACGATCGACGCGACCGAGGGTCACGACTCGCTGGCCGATCTCGTCTCGTCCGGCGCGCCGGCCCCCGAGCTCGCGACGAGCTCGACCGACACCGCGGTGCTGCCCTACTCGTCGGGCACCACCGGCCTCGCCAAGGGCGTGATCCTCACCCACCGCAACCTGGTCGCGAACCTGCTCCAGGTGCAGGCGATGGGGGACGTCACCGACCAGACGAAGATCATGGCGTTCCTGCCGTTCTTCCACATCTACGGCATGACCGTGATGATGAACCAGGGCCTGCACGCCCGGGCCACGGTCGTCACGATGCCGAAGTTCGATCTCGAGCAGTTCCTCGGGATCGTGCACGAGTACCGCGTCGACCGGCTCTACATCGCCCCGCCGGTCGCCGTCGCGCTGGCCAAGCACCCGGTCGTCGACTCCTACGACCTGTCCTGCGTGAAGACGATCTTCTCCGGCGCCGCGCCGCTGGACGGCGAGCTCGGCCGGGCCGTCGCCAGGCGGCTCGACTGCACCGTGCTCCAGGGCTACGGCATGACCGAGCTGTCCCCGGTCAGCCACTGCATGCCCGACGACCGCGGCGACCTCGACCTGAACTCGTCCGGCTTCGCGCTGCCGAACATCGAGTGCAAGCTGGTCGATCCCGAGTCCGGCCAGGAGGTCGGCGTCGGCGAGCGCGGCGAGCTGTGGGTGAAGGGCCCGAACGTGATGGTCGGGTACCTCAACAACACCGACGCCACCGACGCCACCAAGGACGCCGAGGGCTTCCTGCACACCGGTGACATCGCCGTCGTCGACGACGAGGGCGTCTACTCGATCGTCGACCGGGTCAAGGAGCTCATCAAGTACAAGGGCTACCAGGTGCCGCCCGCCGAGCTGGAGGCCCTGCTCCTGACCCACGAGAAGATCGCCGACACCGCGGTGATCGGGGTCAAGGACGCCGAGGGCGAGGAGGTCCCGAAGGCGTTCGTGGTGAAGCAGGCCTCGGGTGCGGACCTGACCGAGGACGAGGTCATGTCGTTCGTCGCCGGGAAGGTCGCCCCGCACAAGAAGGTGCGGGTGGTCGAGTTCATCGACCAGATCCCGAAGTCGGCGTCGGGCAAGATCCTGCGCAAGGACCTGCGGGCCCGGGAGACGTCGAACGCCTGATCCCTCCGTACGACCCACCGGGACGGTGTCGTGACCTGCGGAACCGCAGGGACGGCGCCGTCCCGGTTTTCGTGGGCGGAGGTCACGCCGATCGGCGGAGGGCGGACGGTCCCCGGGACGGTGTGGCCCGCCGGGGAGGTACCCGGTCCCGCCGCACGGCCCCGGGAGCATTGCCCCGGAGGGACGACCGGGCCACGCTGGCAGGCACCGGAACCGCGTATCGAGGTGCGACAGCGATGGACGAGGTCAGACGGTCCGAGACCGACCACGACGATCCTCGTGAGGAGGCGCGTAACCGCCGGGCGGCACAGGCCGACCACGACGCGGACGGGCGCGACCGCGGCGCCGAGCGTCTGGCACGTGCCGCGAAGGAGCGCGACGACCACGCGGCGGAGCGGGACCGGGCGGCAGCGGCCCGCCAGGCCGCGCTCCTCGCCGGCGCGCTCCCGGCCGACCACGAGGGTCACGTCATCGGCGCCCCGGACGCCGACGGCCCGGCCTCGGGTGGACGGGAGCAGGCCGAGGTCGACCGCGAGGTCGACCGGAGCATGCTCGACGCCGCGAGGCCGGAGTTCGCCCACCTGATCCGCCAGGTGGGGGAGCACTACGTCCGGCGGACGGAGCTCCTCCACGAGCTACGGCTGCTGGCGGCCGACCGCGCCGCCGCCGCCGAGGACCGGCGCAGAGCCGCCGCGGACCGCGAAGCCGCCGGCCGGGACCGGGTGACCGGTGCGGCAGACCGTGCCCGCGGTGCCGCCGACCGCGACCAGCGCGAGATCGAGCAGGCGCAACGCGACCCGTGATCCGGACGGCGACGGGGCGTCCGGACCGTCAGCCCGGCCGGTTCCGCTGCGCCGTACGCGGCCGGTCGCGCAGGGTCTCGGAGGGCGCGCGACCGTGGACCTTCCGGTACTCCACGGAGAACCTGCCCGCGTGCCCGAAGCCCCAGCGTGCGGCGATCGCGCCGACCGTGTCCCCGTAGGTGGGGTCGGCCGCCAGGAGGTCGGCGTGTGCGCGGGCGAGCCGCACCCGGCGGAGCTCCTCCAGCGGCGTGCGGCCACGGTGCCTGCGGAACAGGTGCTGCAGTCCGCGCACCCCGATCCGGGCCGCGCGGGCGATGTCGGCGACACCGATGTCCTCGCCCGCGTGCTCGTCGACGTAGTCCAGCGCCCGCCGCAGGACCGCCGGGCCCGACCAGCCGTCGCGGGCACGGTCGTCGAACCGCGTGCGGGCCGAGTTCGGGAAGGCCACCAGCGCGGCCGTCGCCAGCGACCGGGCGGCCTCGGCCAGGACCAGCGGGCTCGACGCCACCTCGTCGTCGGCAAGGATCGCGTCCCGGACGTGGGCGACGACGCCGTTCCAGTACCGGGCCGACTCCGGTGAGGCCGCGGTCCGCGACGGGAACACCGGCCCGGGCCCGTCGACCTCGAACAGCGACTCGGCGGCACGTTCCACGGTGGTGCGGTCCAGCACGACCGCGTCCACCTGGACGGCGGCCATCTCGAAGTCCCAGCCCGCCCCGTCGGTGGGCATCAGTACGGGCTCGCCCGGGGAGACCCGCAGCACGTCCGGCCCGTCGCTCAGTGCCAGCCGCCCGGTCGCCACGGTGTCGATCACCAGGTCCTGCGGGGACGCCCCCGACCGGAGCCGGGCAGCCATGGCGTACTCGAAGCGGACCGTCATGAACTGCGGCGCCACCACGCCGGTGTGGGCGAACTCGAAGTCCTCGGTGGACCCGAGGAACCGGACCTCGTGGTCGAAGTACGCCTCGCGGATCACCTCGTGGGCGAACTCGGGATCGCGCGACCGCACGTCGAACCGGTCCAGGGGCGCCTCCCCCGTCATCGACCTCACCCCCTGTCACCGATGCCTTCTGGCGACTACATATCGCATAGTGGCCAGGAAGTCGGTCGCTGTCCACTGCCGGAGCGTGAGCAGGCGTTCCGGCCAGGGGGGCGGGGGTACGCCGACGGGTCAGGCGGGTCCGGGGTCGCCCCCGGAGGAGATCTCCCGCAGCGCGAGGATGTGCGTCCCGACCTGCTCGCGGCCCTCCGTCGTCAGCCGGAGCCAGGTGCGCCGCGCGGCGCCTGACGGCTCACGGCGGGAGGTGACGATGCCGGCTCCGGTGAGGGCCTTCACCTGTTTCGACAGCGCCGAGTCGGACAGGCCGACACGGTCGCGGACGAAGCCGAACTCGACCTCGCCCGCCGCGACGAGGGTGGCGGCGATCCGCAGGCGGGTCGGGTCGAGCAGCAGCGGGACCAGGCGGGAGTCGGCGGCGGGCTCAGGCACGGCCGTCCGCCCGCGGCAGCATGCGCAGCGTGACCAGCGTCCCGGCGGGCCTGGTGACGGCGAGCAGCAGGCCCGCGACCGTGTTCGGCCTGGTCAGGCTGCTGCGCCGGAGCAGGTGCACGGCCAGCCGCTCGGCGGCGTACCAGCCCAGGCCGACCGCGGCGAGCCGCGCGCCCCGTGCGGGCTCCGGCCCGGTCGCGACGGCGTACGGGTTCACCTGGCCGGCCCGGGCGTCGAGCAGGCCGATCCCGGCGATCGCGGTCTGGATCAGCACGGTCGCGGCGGCGCGCCGGCGGGGGCCGGCGATCTCGTCCTTCACGGCGAAGTCGAGGAAGGTCAGCACGGACGTCGCGGCGAGGACGACCGGCAGGCTCCGGTGCGTGGCGGCGCCGACCGCGCCCCGGGCGGCGTCGACCTCGGCGACTGCGACCGCGGCGTCGTCGGGGGTGGGGGTGGTCATGGGGAACCCTCCTTGCTCGGCAGGTGCGCCGTCCATCCTACTTTCCTGCTGAGCAAGTAGCGTCAGCGCCGCGCCGTCCGTTCGGGGGTCTCCCCGTACTCGCGGGTGTAGGTGATCCGGAAGCGGTCCGGGCGGGCGAAGCCCCAGCGCGCCGCGACCCGGTCGACGAGGTCCGGGATCAGGACGGGGTCACCGGCGACGAGGTCACGGCGGGCGCCGTCGAGCCGGCTCCGCCAGAGCACCGCGGCCGGATCGGCGCCCGCCCGGCGCAGTCCGGCCGCCGCGTCGCGCGCCGGAACGCCGGTCATGCGGACGAGATCGAGCGGACCGACGGGGGAACCGGCGTGGGTGCGCAGGTACTCGACGGTCTCCCGGGTGACGCGGGCCGGGGGTGCGGCGACCGAGGTCCGGTTGCGGCGGGCGGCGTCGGTGAGCACCGTGCTCGGGAACGTCACCAGGAACGCGCCGACCAGCATCCGGAGCGCGGCGTCGAGCAGGATCGGGCTCTCGACCAGCATCGGGTTGCCGAGCAGCCGGTCACGGACGTGCACCACGGTCCGGTCCCAGTCGCGGGCGTGGCCGGGGGAGACGGGCAGCAGACCGGTCAGCCGGAACCGTTCGGCGGGGACACCGTGGACCTGCTCGGCGAGTTCGGCGACGATCCGGGCATCGAGCGCCGCGACGTCGAGGTCCGCCTCCTCGACGCGGTCGTGGAACCGGCCCGACGGCGGCATCACCGCGATGTCCCCGGGGCCCAGCCGCAGCGTGCCGAACGCCTCGGTCTCCCACAGCATCCGGCCGGCACGCACGTGGTCGACGACGTAGTGCTCGTCGACCGGGTCCACCAGTGCGTCGAGCCCGAGGGAGAGCCACATCTCGCTGAGCGAGAACCCGGGAGCGGCGAGGGTCTCGTGCCCGAGCTCGAACCCGCGTCCGCCCGGGACGTCCCGGACCGAGGTCGCCGCGTAGTGCTCGGCGGCGAACCGCTCGACCTCGGCGGCCGTGCCGGACCGGAAGCTGATCCGGGCGACGGCGCTCCGGGGCAGGTGCTCGGTCACGTTCGCCTCCAGGCACGTCGACCGGTCGTACGTGGCGCGAACGTACCCGCGTCGGCGCGATCCGTGCGAGCGGTTCAGCGGGTCTCTCCCACCACCCAGGATAGGTACCCGGTGCTGCCCCCGGTGACCGGCATCGCGATGATCTCC
This sequence comes from Pseudonocardia sp. EC080619-01, assembly GCF_001420995.1. Classification (NCBI taxonomy): domain Bacteria; kingdom Bacillati; phylum Actinomycetota; class Actinomycetes; order Pseudonocardiales; family Pseudonocardiaceae; genus Pseudonocardia; species Pseudonocardia sp. EC080619-01. The sequence goes on from NZ_CP012184.1 coordinate 3,513,303, forward strand.
GGCTCGTCGTAGGTGTGACGCTCCACCAGGTGCGCGATCAGCGCGTCGACGCGGTCCCCGGCTGTCTTGATCTCGACCCGCCACTCCGCCTCCGTCTGCACCGCACCGTCCCAGCGGAAGACGCTGGTCACCGGCCCGAGAACCTGGGCGCAGGCCCCGAGCCGTGCTTCCACGGCACCGGCGGCCAGCTCTCGCGCGGCGGCCTCGCTGTCGGTCGTGGTGAGGACGACGACGTGTTCGCTCATGCCCGGGATTGTCGTCCCACACACCGTGTGCGGGGGTGACGGCCGATCGTGGACGGAACCATCCACATGTGGATCGCCTGTGGACGGAGGGTCACGACACCCGGGCGCCGGACGGCTCAGGCCGGCTCGGCGAGGGCGGCGACGTCGTCGGCGCAGCCCCAGGACAGCGTGATCCCGGAGCCCCCGTGGCCGTAGTCGTGGATCACCCGCGGGGTGTCCCCGGTCGCGTCCTCGGCCTCCAGCCGCACCTCCGGGCGGGCCGGACGCAGGCCGGCGACGTGCTCGAGGACCTCGGCGCCGCGCAGCGCCGGGGCGATGTCCGCGCAGCGTCCGACGATCGCCGCGCCGACCGCGGGGTCCGGGGTGGCGTCCCAGACACCCTCGTCGAGGGTGCCGCCGAGGATGCAGTCGTGCTCGCGCGGGTGGACGTACGCCCGGCCGCCGGGATGCTGCTCGTCGCGCACCGAGAGGGCGAGACCGGGATTGGCGACCCGCACGATCTGCCCGCGCACCGGGGTCACCGAGGTGTCGCCGACCAGCGTGCGCGCCCCCAGCCCGGAACAGTTCACGACGAGGTCCGCCCCGCCGCCCGCCTCCGCGAGCGACGCGACGCGACGGCGTTCGAGGACGATCCCGCGACGCTGCGCCTCGCCGGCCAGCCACGGCAGGTGCACCGGCATCTCCACCAGCGGCACCGCGAACCGCAGCCCGTGCCGATAGCCGGGAGGGAGTTCGTCGGGCCGCGCGGGGCGGACCCCGTCGACGGCCGCGGCCCACCACTGCGGCTCCGGCTCCGCGCGGTACAGCGTCAGCGACTCCCGCATGACGACGCCCGGCACGCCGGCACGGGCCTGTGCGGCGAGCGCGTCGAACGTCCGCCGGCCCCAGTCGAGCACCTTGTCGCGGGGCCCGGCGCGGGTCGGGAACCAGACCGCCGCCGCGAGGTGCGAGGTGGACCCCTCCACCGGGACGTCGGCCAGCACCCGTACCGACCAGTCCCGCTCACGCAGCCGGATCGCGCAGCTCAGCCCCGCGATCCCGGCACCCACCACCACGGCCCGCCGACAGTCCCCCACACCCCGACCCTGCCACCGACCCCCGCCGTGCCGCGCGGGGGCGGACCCGGACGCTCACCGGTTCCGTCCGCGCTCACCCGATCCGGCGAGCACTCCCGCAATCGGTGAGCGGACAGAGTGGTCCGGGGGTCAGAGCTCGTAGGCGGCGTCGAAGAACGCCAGCTCCAGGTCCACCGCGCGCACGAACAGTGCGGCGACCCGCTCGCGCCGCTCCGGGCCGAGCGCGTCGGCGACCCGGTCCAGCTCGTCGCGGAGGAACGCCACCCACTCCTCGAACTCGATGCCGCGGTGCAGGTCGATCCACTCGCGGCAGACCGCGTCGTCCGGCGCGGTGGCACCCGGCCGCGTCGCCCAGTCCAGGTACAGCCACTCGGCGACGAGCAGCACCGCGAGCGCCTCGGCGTACCCGGCGTCGCGTGCCTCGCCCATCAGGTCGACGAACCCGACGGTCGGCGCCCGCCGGTCCGGGGTGCTCGTGCCGCCGAGCCGGTCGAGCGAGCGCTCGAAGTAGTCGTTCTCCGGCCCGGCGACGAGCCCGAGCTGCCGGGCCAGCCGCACCCGCGGTGCCGGCCGGTCCGCGTCCGCGACGGCCGCGCCGAGCAGCGCGAGGAAGGCGTCGACGAACTGGAGGTCCTGCTCCAGGTAGTGCCGCAGGACGTCGCGGTCCACCGACCCGTCCCACAGCTCGTCGACGAAGCGGTGCCCGACCGCCGCGTCCCACGCCGTCGTGCTCGACTCCCGCAGCTCCCCGGTGAACGACATGGCGTCCAGGCTAGGGGCGGTGGCAGACCGCCTCGACGTTGTGCCCGTCCGGGTCGCGCAGGAACACCGCGTAGTACGCGGGGTGGTACTCGGGCCAGAGCCGCGGCGCGTGCAGCACCTCGGTGCCGGCCGCCCGTGCGGCCTCGTGCACGGCGTCCACCGCGGCCCGGTCCGGTGCGGCGAGCGCGACGTGCAGCTCCGGCGGTGTGGCGGGCCCGCCGGGGCCGAGCCAGAACCGGGGCTGCCCGTCCGTGCCGCCGATCGCGACGACGGATCCGCCGTCGCGGGGGAACCGCATCATCTCCGACAGCCCGAGCGGGGCGAAGACCTGCAGGTAGAAGCGGGCCGACGCGTCCGGGTCCCGGACGGGCAGCGACAGGTGGTCGAGCACGGGCACCTCCTGGTCAGGGGGCACCAGCATGCCCCTGGGAGGGGGTGTCGCGTCAGGCCCCGGGGCCGATCTCGTCGTTCCGGTGGCGGCGGCCGTCGTGATGGTCGGTGTCGTGCTCACCCGGCGCCGGGAGCGTGCCACCCGCGGGTGAGCCGATCGTGCTCGCCTACGGTGTGCGGACCCCGGACGTCGTGACCGGGCGACGAGAGGTGACGGTGATGGGCGGGCGGACCCTGGTCCGCGGCGACGGGACGCCGCTGTGGCAGCAGCTGCTGGCGGACCTGCGCCGGCGGCTGGAGGAGGGCGAGTTCGACGCCGCCCTGCCCGGCGAGTTCGCGATCGCCGCCGAGTACTCGGTGAGCCGCTACACCGTCCGCGAGGCGCTGCGGCGCATGCGGGAGGACGGTGCCGTCGTCGCCAGCCGCGGCCGGGTCGCCCGGCCGGCCGGGCCGGCGCCGATCGAGCAGCCGCTGGACGAGCCGTACTCGCTCTACGTCGCCGTCGAGGCGGCCGGGCGGACGCAGCGCAGCGTCGTGCGGACCTTCGAGGTGCGGGCCGACGGGGTGATCGCGACCCGGATGGGTCTGGAGGAGTCGACCCCGCTCGTCCACCTGGAGCGCCTGCGGCTCGCCGACGGCGAGCCCCTGGCCGTCGACCGGGTGTGGCTGCCGGAGGACCTGGCCGCGCCGCTGCTCGACATCGACTTCACGCACACCGGCATCTACCCCGAGTACCGGCGTCGCTGCGGGATCCGGGTCGACGGCGGCAGCGAGAACATCCGCGCGACGATCCCGGGCCGCGGCGAGCAGGAGCTGCTCGGGATCGGCGAGGGCGTGGCCGCGCTGTCCATCGAGCGGCTCGGGCTCTCCGGGGACCGCCCGGTCGAGTGGCGGCACACCCTGGTGCGGGGCGACCGGTTCTCCGTCACCGCCCGGTTCTCCGCGCGGTCCGGCTACCGGGTGGACCTGTCCGAACCGTCCTGACCCCGCCCGGGGACGCTCAGGCAGGCACCGAGACGCCGATCCCGCCCGGGGTGTCGGCGCCGTAGCGGTCGATCTCGGCCTGGAGGTCGAGCCGGGCGGTCCGCATCCCGTCCCCGCCGTCGATCAGCGCGGCAGGCACCAGCCAGCAGACCTCGAACTCCAGCCCGTCCGGGTCGTGGGCGTAGAGGGCCTTCGTGGTGCCGTGGTCGGAGGCGCCGGCGAGGGCGCCCGCCTCCTGCAGCTTCTGCCCGACCCGGGCGAGCTCGCCGAGGGTGTCGACCTCCCACGCCAGGTGGTAGAGCCCGACGGTGCCGCGCCCGGCCTGCGAGGCGCCCGCCCCGTCCCCGATCCCGAACAGGGCGAGGTCGTGGTCGTTCGACGAGCCGGCGGCCTGCAGGAACGCGCCCTGCCCGCCCGGGAGCTCGACGACCGTGCGGAAGCCGAGCGTGTCGGTGTAGAAGGCGACGCTGCGGGCGACGTCGCGGACGTAGAGGACGGCGTGGTTCAGGCGCTGCACGGGCATCGGTGGCTCCCAAGAAGTTGAACTCTCAACTCAGACGGTACGCCCGGCGCGGCGGGAGTTCAACGAGAGACCAGCCAGGTGAGGACGACGGCCGAGCGGGTGTGGTCGACGTTCGCCGCCATCCGGAGCCGCTCCAGGGCGTCCTCCAGGGAGCGCACGTCGCGCGAGCGCAGCAGGACCAGCGCGTCGGCCTCGCCGGTGATCGTCCCGGCGGTCACCACCTCGGGCACCGCCGACAGCATCCGCTGCAGCTCGCTCGGCGCCACGGTGCCGCGGCAGAACAGCTCGACGTAGGCCTCGACCCCCGGTTCCCGCTCGGCGCCGGGATCGACGCGGACGCCGAAACCGGTGATCACCCCGCGCGCGGTGAGCCGGTCCACCCGCCGCCGCACGGCGGACGCGGAGAGCCCCACGCGCTCGCCGAGCTCGGCCCAGCCGGCCCGGCCGTCGATGCGCAGCAGGTCCAGCAGCTTCCGGTCGGTCGCGTCGATCTCGTTCACGGCGTCGGATGCTAGATCCGTGCGCCAGATCGGTACAGCACGCGCTGATCGTGCGCAGCAGGACGGGAAACGCACGGGTCATGCGCGGCACGATGTGCGCATGACCGCCGAGCCGATCGTGCCGCTCCCCGACGACGACCGCGCCCGCCCCGCGCCGTCGGTGCTGATGTGCCGGCCCACCCACTTCACCGTCAGCTACCGGATCAATCCCTGGATGCGGCCGGAGCAGGTCACCGACACCCCGCTGGCCGTGCGCCAGTGGCAGGACCTGCACGCCGTCTACCGCGAGCTCGGGTTCGACGTGCGGCTGGTCGACCCGCTGCCCGGCCTGCCGGACATGGTCTACGCCGCGAACGGCGGCACCGTCGTCGACGGTGTCGCGCTCACCGCGCGGTTCCGGTACGCCGAGCGCGCCGCCGAGGGGCCCGCGTACGGCGCGTGGTTCCGGTCGGCCGGGTTCGACGTGCGCGAGGCCGAGGCCGTCAACGAGGGCGAGGGCGACCTGCTGCTCGTCGGCGACACGATCTACGCGGGCACCGGGTTCCGCACCGATCCCGCGGCGCACCACGAGGCCGCCCGGGTGCTCGGCCGCGAGGTCGTGTCGCTGCAGCTCGTCGATCCCCGCTACTACCACCTGGACACCGCGTTCGCCGTGCTCGACCCGGCGGGCGGGCCCGGTGCGGTGGCCTACCTGCCGTCGGCGTTCGACGACGCGTCGCAGGAGGTCCTGCGGTTTCGGTTCCCGGACGCCGTGATCGTCGGCGAGGACGACGCCGCCGTGCTCGGCCTGAACTGCTTCTCCGACGGGCGCACCGTCGTCCACGCGCCCCAGGCCGAGAAGTTCGCCGCGGAGCTCGCCGAGCGCGGGTTCGGCACCGTCGGCGTCGACACCTCCGAGCTCCGCCGCGGTGGCGGCGGGATCAAGTGCTGCACCCTCGAGCTGCGGGAGGCACCGTGACCGTCCTGGAGAACGGCACCGGCACCGGTGCGACCACCGAGCGGATCGCGCTCGACGAGCGGTACGGCGTCGCGAACTACGCGCCGCTGCCGGTCGTGCTGAGCGCGGGTGAGGGTGCCTGGGTCACCGACGTCGACGGCCGTCGCTACCTCGACGTCCTCGCCGGCTACTCCGCGCTGAACTTCGGCCACCGGCACCCCGCGCTGGTCGCGGCCGCACACCGCCAGCTCGACACCCTGACGCTGACCGCGCGCGCCTTCCACAACGACCGGCTGCCGGACTTCCAGCACGAGCTCGCCCGGCTGACCGGTACCGAGGCCGTGCTGCCGATGAACACCGGCGCCGAGGCCGTCGAGTCCGCGATCAAGGTCGCTCGGGCCTGGGGCTACCGGGTGCGCGGGGTGCGGCCCGGTGCGGCCCGGATCGTCGTCGCCGGTGGCAACTTCCACGGCCGGACGACGACCGTCGTCTCCTTCTCCGACGACCCGGCGGCCCGCGACGGCTTCGGCCCCTTCACCCCGGGCTTCGACCGCGTCCCCTACGGCGACACCGCGGCGCTGGCGGCGGCGCTCACCGACGACACCGTCGCGGTCCTGATCGAGCCGGTGCAGGGTGAGGCGGGCGTGATCGTCCCGCCGGAGGGGTACCTGCGCGACGTCCGGCAGATCACCGCGCGCCGTGACGTCCTGCTGGTCTGCGACGAGATCCAGTCCGGGCTCGGCAGGGCCGGCGCGACGCTGTGCAGCGACCTCGCCGGGATCCGGGCCGATCTCTACACCCTCGGCAAGGCGCTCGGCGGCGGGATCCTGCCGGTCAGCGCCGTCGTCGGGCGGCGTGACGTGCTCGGTGTGCTGCGTCCCGGCGAGCACGGCTCGACCTTCGGCGGGAACCCGCTCGCGGCGGCCGTCGGGTCCGCGGTGTGCGGTCTGCTGGCCACGGGGGAGTACCAGGCGGCGGCCCGCGACCTCGGTGCGCACCTGGGCGCGCGGCTGCGGGAGCTGCCCGGGCTGACCGCCGTGCGCGGGGCGGGGTTGTGGTTCGGCGTCGACGTCGACCCCCGGCTCGGATCCGGACGGGACGTCTGCGTCGCACTCGCCCGCCGCGGGGTGCTGGCGAAGGAGACGCACGGCGTCACCGTCCGGATCTCGCCGCCGCTGGTGATCACCCGGGACGAGACCGACGTGCTGGTGGACACGTTCGCGGACGTACTGCGAGACCTCGGCGCGGCCTAGCTGGCAGGCTGTGGCGCATGCCGACCCTCGTACTGCTGCGCCACGGCCAGAGCGACTGGAACGCGAAGAACCTCTTCACCGGCTGGGTGGACGTCCCGCTCTCCGAGCAGGGCGAGGCCGAGGCCCGCCGTGGTGGCGAGCTGCTGCGCGAGTCCGGCGTCGCCCCGGACGTCGTGCACACCTCGCTGCTGCGCCGGGCCATCTCCACCGCGAACATCGCGCTCGACGCGGCGGACCGGCACTGGATCCCGGTGAAGCGCGACTGGCGGCTCAACGAGCGGCACTACGGCGCGCTGCAGGGCAAGGACAAGAAGCAGACCCTGGCCGAGTTCGGCGAGGACCAGTTCATGCTCTGGCGCCGGTCCTACGACACCCCGCCGCCGCCCATCGAGAAGGGCAGCGAGTTCTCCCAGGACGCCGACCCGCGCTACGCCGGCGTCGACGCGCCGCTGACGGAGTGCCTCGCCGACGTCGTCGCGCGGTTCCTGCCGTACTGGGAGGAGTCGGTCGTGCCGGACCTGCGGGACGGTCGGACCGTGCTGCTCGCCGCGCACGGCAACTCGCTGCGCGCGCTCGTGAAGTACCTCGACGGGATCTCCGACGCCGACATCGCCGGACTGAACATCCCGACCGGCATCCCGCTGGTCTACGACCTCGACGACGACCTGCGCCCGACGAACCCGGGCGGTCGCTACCTCGACCCGGCCGCGGCCGAGGCGGCGATCGCGGGCGTGGCGAACCAGGGCCGCTGACCGCGGGAGCGGCGCGCGGCGTACGGGGTGTGGCTGCCGGGTGGCGTCCGGGTGGCGTCACCCGCTCCACCGGGTTTGCGATCACCTAGTGCTGAACCCGCGGTGAACGCGGGCCGAACAGTGTCGCGCGGGCGGGTCGCGGGCGTCACCATCCGGGGTCCGGCGCTGGCCAGAGGGCACCCCCGCTTGCCTACGATGCCCCCGTGACCACGCTCGCGTGGCTGATCGCGGTCGTCGCGCTCGGCCTGGGCCTGCTGGCCGGGGCCGCGCTGGCGCGGCGTCCGTCCGCCGGCCGCCCCGCCCGCCGCACCGCCGTCGCGTCCCGCACCCCGGACGACCGGCCGTCCGCCGCGGCACCCACCCTCGGGGAGCTGCTGCACCGCACGTTCCGCCAGTCGGACTCCGGCCTGGCCGTCGTCGGTGCCGCGGGTGACGTGCTGCTGCACAACCCGCGGGCCGCCGCGCTCGGCGCCGTCACCGAGGACCGGCTGGACCCCCGCGCCTGGGCCGCCTGCCAGCGCGTGCAGGCCGGGGACCGGCTGCTCGAGGTCGATCTCTCCCCGCTGGACCGCACCCCGCGCGGGCCGGTCGCGGTGCAGGCGAGGATCCACGCCCTCGGCGACGGGTTCACCCTGGTCGAGGCCGTCGACACCTCCGAGGTGGCACGGCTGGAGGCCACCCGCCGCGACTTCGTCGCCAACGTCAGCCACGAGCTCAAGACGCCGGTCGGCGCGGTCGCGCTGCTGGCCGAGGCGCTGCTCGACACCCTCGAGGGCCTGGACCCGGCCGAGGGCTCCGAGGACGACGCCGCCGAGGTCCGGCGGTTCGGCGAGAAGCTGCTCCGCGAGGCCACCCGGATGGGCAACCTCGTCTCCGAGCTGATCGCCCTGTCCCGGCTGACCGGCGCCGAGCGGCTGCCCGAGCTGGCCGCCGTCGAGGTCGACGACGTCGCCTCCGAGGCGCTGGCCCGCAGCCGCAACTCCGCGGAGTCGCACGGCGTCGAGATCACCGCCGACGGACCCTCCGGGCTGGTCGTCGACGGGGACCGGACGTTGCTCGTCACGGCGCTGACCAACCTCGTCGAGAACGCGATCGCGTACTCGCCCACCGACTCGTCGGTGTCGGTGAGCCGGCGGGAGGTCGGCGGCTCGGTCGAGATCGCCGTCACCGACCGCGGCATCGGCATCGCCCCGGAACACCAGAAGCGGGTGTTCGAGCGCTTCTTCCGGGTCGACCCGGCCCGGTCCCGCGCGACCGGCGGCACCGGGCTCGGCCTGGCGATCGTCAAGCACGTCTGCGCGAACCACGGCGGTGAGGTGCGGCTGTGGAGCCGTCCCGGCACCGGCTCGACGTTCACCATGCGGCTCCCCGCCCGGCTGGGCGTCGAGGGCCCCAGGGGGGCGGCCGGTAGCGAGACCCCCGAGACCGCGACAACCGGAGGATGAGATGACCAGGGTGCTGATCGTGGAGGACGAGGAGTCCTTCGCCGACCCGCTCGCGTTCATGCTGCGCAAGGAGGGCTTCACCACGGCCGTCGCGGCCAACGGCAACGACGCGCTGAGCGAGTTCGACCGCAACGGCGCCGACATCGTGCTGCTCGACCTCATGCTCCCCGGCATGAGCGGCACCGACGTCTGCAAGGCGCTCCGCTCCCGCTCCGCCGTCCCCGTGATCATGGTGACGGCCCGGGACAGCGAGATCGACAAGGTGGTCGGGCTGGAGCTCGGCGCCGACGACTACGTCACCAAGCCGTACTCGGCCCGCGAGCTGATCGCCCGCGTCCGCGCCGTGCTCCGCCGCGGCGGCGAGGCCACCGGCGAGACCGAGAGCGGCAACGGGATCCTCGAGGCCGGCCCGGTCCGGATGGACGTCGAGCGGCACGTCGTGTCGGTGAACGGCGACGACGTCCCGCTCCCGCTCAAGGAGTTCGACCTGCTCGAGTACCTGCTCCGCAACGTCGGGCGGGTGCTCACCCGGGCCCAGCTGATCGACCGGGTGTGGGGCGCGGACTACGTCGGCGACACGAAGACGCTCGACGTCCACGTGAAGCGCCTGCGCTCCAAGGTGGAGGACGACCCGTCGACGCCGAAGCACCTGGTCACCGTGCGCGGACTGGGCTACAAGTTCGATGTGTGACGTGGTGGCCGTCCGGGAGTGGATAACGGCTCGGTAACCTGACACCCGTGCGACTGGCCGTCCTAGACGTGGGGTCCAACACCGTTCATCTGCTCGTGGTGGATGCGCACCGTGGTGCCCACCCGAAGCCGATGTCCTCGGACAAGGACCAGCTCCGGCTGGCCGAGCACCTGGACCGCAAGGGTGCGCTGACCAAGGAGGGCGTCAAGGCGCTCCTGGAGAGCGTGCACCGGGCCCGGGACACGGCCCGTGCCGCCGGGTGCGACGACCTGATGGCGTTCGCGACCTCGGCGCTGCGCGACGCCACCAACTCGGCCGAGGTGCTCGCGCTCGTGCAGCGCGAGACCGGGGTGACCCTCGAGGTGCTGCCCGGCGAGGACGAGGCCCGCTGGACCTTCTTCGCCGTCCGCCGGTGGTGCGGCTGGTCGGCCGGGCGCCTGCTGGTGCTCGACATCGGGGGCGGGTCGCTGGAGCTCGCCGTCGGCCGGGACGAGACGCCGGACGTCGCCGCCTCGGTGCCGCTCGGCGCCGGGCGCCTGACCCGCGAGGCGTTCTCCGCCGACCCGCCGCCCCGCGCCGAGCTGACGGCGCTGGCCGAGCGGGTCCGCGACGAGCTCGCCCCGGTGGCCGGACGGCTGCGCGCCGGTGGCCGCCCGGATCGCGCGGTGGGCACGTCGAAGACCTTCCGGACGCTCGCCCGGCTCGCCGGCGCCGCGCCGTCCAGCGCGGGCCCGCGGACCCACCGCACGCTCACCGCGCAGGGGCTGCGCCAGCTCTCCGGGTTCGTGACCCGGATGTCCGGCCCGGACCTCGCGGAGCTGGACGGGGTCAGCGCCAGCCGCGCGCACCAGCTCGTCGCCGGGACGGTCGTCGCGCAGGCCGCGATGGACGCGCTGGGGGTCGACGAGCTCGACATCTGTCCGTGGGCGTTGCGTGAGGGCGTGATCCTCCGGCGGTTCGACATGCTCGACGGAACGAACGGGGACGACCGCTCGGCGCACGTTTCCGGGGGTGGGCTTGGACCCTTGACAACACACAGGGCACGGTGGTCGGGATGAGTGTGGACAGCCCAGAGCCGCGGCAGCGGACGGTCGCCGAGCTGCTCGCCGCCAATGGCGGCTCCCAGAGCGGACGGCGCCGTCGCCGGCGTGCGTCCGAGGACGACGACGGCCCGCCGCCCGGCTCCGGTGGTCCCGCCCCCGAGGCACAGGCGGGGCCTGCGCCCCGCCGTCCGGCCCCCGCGGAGCGCGGTCCCGGCGGTCCCGCCGGGTGGCCCGCCGACGGCGTCGCCCCGCGCGGCGGGGACGCCCCGGCGCCGGGTGAGCACCCGTCGTTCCCGTCCCGCAGGCCCGCTCCGCCCGAGGCCCCGTTCGTGCCCAACGGCAACGCCCCGAACGGGACCCCGCCGAACGGCGGTGCGCCCTATGGCACGCCCTTCGGTGCCCCGAACGGCGCCGGTCCGAACGGCGCCGGTCCGAACGGCGCAGGTCCGAACGGCGCCCCGCACGGCCCGAACGGTCACGGTCCGAACGGTGCCGGGCCGCAGGCGTTCGCGCCGAACGGCCGTCCCGCCCCGAACGGCGCCCCGCCCGCACCCGACGGCGCGCAGCGTGGCCCGTTCCGGCCCGACGACGGCTACGGCCCCCCGGACGCGGGCCCGTACGGCTCCGAGGGCGCCGACGAGATCCCGACCAGCCGCATGAACGCCCGCCGCCCCGCGGCCGGCGACCCCGACGGCGGTCCGCCCACCCAGTTCGGCGCCCCGGCGCTCACCGACGACGACGGCGCCCCGTACGACGGCGCCCCGTACGGCAGTGCCCCCTACGGCAGTGCCCCGGCCGACGCGGGCCCGCCGACCGGCGCCTACGACCCGTTCGCCGACGACGGGGACAGCGGCGAGTGGGAGCGGGACCCGCACGCCGACGGCGGCCGGACCGGTGTCCTGCCCCGCCCGCGCCCCGACGCCGACGAGTACGACGACTACGAGGACCACGGCGAGCTCGAGCACGGCGCCCTCCCCGACGACGACGGGCAGCCGCGCCGCCGCCGCTCCCGCGACGAGGCCCAGCCGCCCGCCGGTCTGGACGACGCCGCGTCCGCGGGTGCCGCGGGAACGGGCCAGGCCTGGGCGGTCGTCATCGCGCAGTGGATCGGTGGCGCCGTCGCCGGTGCCGGGATCTGGGTGCTGTTCCGGTTCCTCTGGTTCTCCTTCCCGATCGTCGCGCTGGCGCTCGCGGTCGTACTGACCGTCGGCCTCGTGCTCGGCGTGCGGGCGCTGCTGCGCAACGACGACCTGAAGACCACGCTGTTCGCGGTGCTGGTCGGGCTGCTGCTGACGGTGTCCCCGGCGATCCTGGTGCTGCTGGACAGGTAACGATGAGCGACCGGGAGACGACTCCACGTCATGTGACGTCGTCGCCCCTGCCCGGATCCGCCGTCGCCCCGCTCCCGGTTCCCGTCGCGCTGTCCACCGCCTCGGTCTACCCGGAGGGTGTGGCGGCCGGTTTCGAGATCGCCGCCGAGCTGGGCTACGACGGCGTCGAGCTCATGATCTGGACCGACCCGGTCAGCCAGGACCCGCGGGCGATCGAGCGGCTGGCGCACCGGCACGGTGTCCCGGTGCTCGCGGTGCACGCGCCCTGCCTGGCCGTCACCCAGCGGGTGTGGGGCGCCGACCCCGTGCACCGGCTCCGCCGCACCGTCGAGGTCGCCGCCCGGCTCGGCGCGCGGACGGTCGTCGTCCACCCGCCGTTCCGCTGGCAGCGCCGCTACGCCGACGTGTTCGGCGACGAGGTCGCGCGGGCGTTCGAGCACGACGGTGTCACGCTCCCGGTGGAGAACATGTTCCCGGTGAAGCGGGGCTCGATCAGCACCGTGCCGTACGCGCTCGGCCACGACCCGACCGACATCGGGTACGGCGCCTACACCCTCGACCTGTCGCACACCGCCGCCGCCGAGGTCGACGCGCTCGACCTCATGGCGCGGATGGGTGACCGGCTGACCCACCTGCACCTCACCGACGGCTCCGGGGCCCCGCGGGACGAGCACCTGGTCCCGGGCCGTGGCGCCCAGCCGTGCGCCGAGGTGTGCCAGGCACTCGCCGACGGCGCGTTCGCCCGCGACGGGGGCACCGTCGTCCTCGAGGTGTCCACCCGCCGCTGCCGCACCCGCCAGGAGCGCACCGGCCTGCTCGCCGAGTCGCTGCTGTTCGCGCGGCTGCACCTCGCGCCGACCGTCCCGGCCGGCGTCGGCGGCTCCCGCTGACCGTCCACCCCGGTTCTACCCATGGGTAACCTGAGCCCATGAGCGGCACGACGGTCGATACCGGACGTCCCTTCGCGGACGCGCACGTCCTCGACGATCTCGGCGACGGCAGGTTCCGCGCCGGCCTCGACGACGTCTGGGCGGTCGGCCCGAAGGCGTTCGGCGGGCTGCTGATGGTGCTGATGGCCAAGGCGGGGCTCACCCGGCTGTCCGCCGACGGCTCCCCGGCCGTCGACCCGCTGGCGGTCTCGGCGGACTTCCTGCGCGCGCCCGACCTCGCGCCCGTGGAGCTGGAGGCGACCCCGCTGAAGATCGGCCGCACGATCTCGTCGGTCGCGGTACGGCTGACCCAGGCCGGGAAGCTGATGCTGCACGCGACCGTCACCGCGGGCGTCCTCCCCGGCGGGGAGCCGCGCTGGGACACCGCGGTCGGGCTCGGTCCCGACCCGGCCGCCGACGCCGTCGACCCCGCGTCCGCGCAGGGCGGCGCCCGCGGGCTGGCCTCCGCCTGCGAGCTGCGCTACCCGGCGGACGCGCTGCCGTTCCTGCGCGGGGAGACCGGGCCCCCGGAGATGTCGGGCTGGGTGCGCCCGCGCGGCGAGGAGCCGGACGTCCTGTTCGCGCTGCTGGCCGGCGACATCCTCCCGCCGACCGTGTTCAACCTCGGCGGACGTCCGGGCTGGGCGCCCACGGTGCAGCTCACCGCGCTGCTGCGCGGCCGTCCGTCGCCCGGCTGGCTGCGGGTCGACTCCCGCTCCCGCACCGTATCGGGGACCCAGTTCGACGAGGACGTCACCGTCGTCGACGCGACCGGGCGCACGGTGTGCCAGGCCCGTCAGCTCGCCCTCGCACCGCTGGGCGGGTAGCGGGTTCCTAGGCTGCCGCCCATGACTGGGACACGGATCGCGGTACTGGGTGGCGGACGGATCGGCGAGGCGCTGCTCGGCGGGTTGCTCGCCGCCGGGCGGGACGCCGGGGAGCTGGTGTTCTCCGAGAGGTTCCCGGAGCGCGCCGCCCAGCTGTCCGCCGAGCTGGGGGTGGCCGCCGAGCCGGCCGCCGATGCGGTGCGCGGCGCCGGGACGGTCGTCGTCGCGGTGAAGCCGCAGGACGTCGTCGCGCTGCTCGGCGAGATCGGCGGGGCACTGGACGAGGGCACCCTCGTGGTGTCGCTGTGCGCGGGCCTGCCGACGTCGCTGTTCGAGGGGGCGCTGCCCGCGGGGACGCCGGTCGTGCGGGTCATGCCGAACACCCCGATGCTGCTCGGGGCCGCGATGTGCGCGATCTCCCCGGGCGCCCACGCCGGCGACGGGCACCTCGCCGAGACCGAGGCGCTGCTCGGCACCGTCGGGGCGGTGCTGCGGATCGACGAGGCCAAGCAGGACGCCGCCACCGCGGTCTCCGGCTCCGGACCGGCCTACTTCTTCCTGGTCGCCGAGGCCATGATCGAGGCCGGGGTGGCGCTCGGGCTGACCCGGCCGGCCGCGACCGAGCTGACGGTGCAGACCGCGCTCGGTGCCGCCCGGATGCTGCGGGAGACCGGCGAGCACCCGGCGGTGCTGCGGGAGAACGTCACCTCCCCGGCCGGGACGACGGCGGCGGCCCTGCGCGAGCTGGAGCGGCACGGCCTGCGGTCGGCGTTCGCGGACGCCGTGACCGCCGCCCACGACCGGTCCGTGGCCCTCGGTCGGGGGTGACGACCACCGGAGGCCACCCTCCGTCATCCCCCGATCAGCGCATCGGACGACCCGTCGTCACCCCGACGCGCCCGACCGTTCCCCGATCGGGCCCCCCTCCGGCGGACCGATCGTCACATCCGTCCCGGTAGACTGCTCACGCATCCCCCACCACCGGGCGTCCGGGGGCACTGGTCGGGGGAGGAAGGCGGTGCCCGATGGCGGCGGAACGTCCCGAGCCCCTGCGGCCGGCCCAGGTCCAGTTCCTGACGGTGGCCGAGGTGGCCTCGATGATGCGGGTCTCCAAGATGACCGTGTACCGGCTGGTGCACTCGGGTGAGCTGCCGGCCGCGCGCGTCGGCCGTTCGTTCCGGGTGCCGCAGCGCGCCGTCGAGGACTACCTGCGCAACGCCTACTTCGACGCGGGCTGATCGCGGGACCGTCCCCCGTACGGTGGTCCCCCGGTCCCGGGGTGTCACGGCACCCCGGTAGACTCGTTCTCCGGCTGCCGACTCCCACCGGTCGCACGGCCTGCTCCGTCGTTCCGGCGGGTGCGGGCGGCCCGCCTCGAGGCCACCCGGTGGTGCGGTCGCGGGCGATCTGCGTCGATACAGGAGGAGCACCCATGGGCTCGGTCATCAAGAAGCGCCGCAAGCGGATGTCGAAGAAGAAGCACCGCAAGCTGCTGCGCAAGACCCGGGTGCAGCGCCGCAAGCTCGGCAAGTGACTCGCGCACCGGCCGCGTACCCGCTCATCGGCGGGTGCGCGGCCGGTGTCGTTCACGGGGCCGCACACGGCGTTCACAGACTCGTCACGCCGTTCCCGTCCGCGGCCGTGCCCACGACGACCGCCACGCACTAGGATCGGTCCGGTCGTCCACCGTTCCTGCGGTGTCTCCGCGTGGTCCGCAGGCTCCGTCCAGTGAGGTCGCCCCATGTCGTCGCCGACCCCGAACGTCGTGCTCGTCACCGGCGTGAGCGGTTACCTCGGCGGTCACCTCGCGGCGCGGCTGGCGGCGAACCCGGACATCGACCGGGTGCTCGGTGTCGACACCGTCCCGCCGCCGCGGGACCTGCTGCGGCGCATGGGCCGCGCCGAGTTCGTGCGCGCCGACATCCGCAACCCGCTGATCGCCAAGGTCATCTCCACCGCCGGGGTCGACACCGTCGTCCACGCGTCGCTGTCGGCCAGCCCCGCCTCCTCGGGCGGCCGCGCGACGATGAAGGAGATGAACGTCATCGGCACGATGCAGCTGCTCGCCGCGTGCCAGAAGGCGCCGAGCGTGCGGCGGGTCGTGCTGAAGTCGACGACCGCGGTCTACGGCTCCAGCTCCCGCGACCCCGCGGTGTTCGACGAGGCGACCGGGGCGAAGGACCTCCCCTCGGGCGGCTACGCCAAGGACGCCGCGGAGATCGAGGGCTACCTGCGGGGGTTCAGCCGCCGCCGGCCGGACGTCACGGCGACGGTGCTGCGGTTCGCGAACTTCATCGGCCCGCGCATCGACACCGTGCTGACCCGGTACTTCGCGCTGCCCGTCGTGCCGACGGTGCTCGGGTACGACGCGCGGATCCAGCTCCTGCACGAGGAGGACGGGCTCGCCGTCCTGGAACGGGCCGCCACCCACGAGCTCCCCGGGGTCTACAACGTCGCCGCGCACGGTGTGCTGATGCTGTCCCAGGCGATCCGGCGCGCGGGCAAGATCGCGCTGCCGGTACCCAGCACCGCGGTCGCCCCGGTCAGCCGGGTGCTGCGCGGTGCCCGGGTGGTCGACTTCTCGCCGGAGCAGATGCGGTTCCTCAACTTCGGCCGGGTCGTCGACCTGACCCGGCTGATCGACGACTTCGGGTTCGAACCCCGGTGGACGACCACGCAGGCGTTCGACGACTTCGTCCGGGGCAAGGCGCTGAGCCCGGTGCTCGGCACGGAGCGGATCGCGTCGGCCGAACGCGGCCTGCTCGGTCTCGCACGGGCACTCCGCTGAGGGCGCCGGCATGAAGGCACGCGAGAAGCAGGAGGGCGACGGCATGGCCGAGGCGCGGGTGATCCCGATCCGGGGCAACCGGGGACCAGCCCGCCCCGCGCGGGACGAGGAACCGGCGCGCCCGACCGCGGTGCCACCGGTTCCGGACGCCGACGACGACGAGCAGCCGGCCTGGGAGGCGGGGCTCGAGCAGGTGCTGGAGTTCCTCCGGCGCCGCCTCGGCGGTGACTACCAGGTCGACGAGTTCGGATTCGATCCCGAGCTGACCGAGGCCCTGGTGCTGCCCGTGCTGCGCCCGCTCTACCAGCGCTGGTTCCGGGTGGAGACGATCGGCACCCACCACATCCCGGAGACCGGGGGCGCGCTGCTCGTCGCGAACCACTCCGGCACCCTGCCGCTGGACGCGGTGATGACCACGGTCGCCGTGCACGACGACCATCCCGCGAACCGGCACCTGCGGCTGCTCGGCGCGGACCTGATGTTCACGATGCCGGTCTCGGGCTCGCTGGCCCGCAAGTCCGGCGCGACCCTGGCGTGCAACCCCGACGCCGAGCGGCTGATGAGCTCCGGCGAGATCGTCGGCGTCTTCCCGGAGGGGTTCAAGGGCATCGGCAAGCCCTTCCGTGACCGCTACAAGCTGCAGCGCTTCGGCCGCGGCGGCTTCGTCTCCGCGGCGCTGCGCACCGGCGTGCCGATCATCCCGTGCTCGATCGTCGGGGCCGAGGAGATCTACCCGAAGCTCGGTGACCTGGCGCCGCTCGCGCGGCTCCTCGGTGCGCCGTACTTCCCGATCACCCCGACGTTCCCGCTGCTCGGCCCGGCGGGTCTCGTCCCGCTGCCGTCGAAGTGGTACATCGAGTTCGGCGAGCCGATCCGCACCGACGGCCACACCGCCGCCGACGCCGAGGACCCGATGCTGGTGTTCAACCTGACCGACCAGGTCCGGGAGACCATCCAGCACACGCTGTACCGGCTGCTGTCCCAGCGCCGGAACGTCTTCCTGGGCTGACCGGGCGCCGGTCCCGGTGCCCGGTCACTTCTTGCGGTAGGCCATCCCGGCGGCGACGGCCCCCGCGACGGCGCCGGCGCCGAGCACCGACGGCACCCCGATCCGGGCCGCCTTGCGGCCGGTCCGGAAGTCGCGGATCTGCCAGTTCCGGGCCTTCGCGACGTCCCGCAGCTCCGAGTCCGGGTTGACCGCGACCGCGGTCCCCACGGCGGACAGCATCGGCACGTCGTTCACCGAGTCGGAGTAGGCGGTGCAGCGGCGCAGGTCGAGCCCCTCCGACGCGGCCAGTGCACGCACGGCGTGCGCCTTCGCCGGGCCGTGGAGGATCTCGCCGACCAGGCGCCCGGTGTAGAGGCCGTCGACGGACTCCGCGACCGTCCCCAGCGCTCCGGTGAGGCCGAGCCGCCGGGCGATGATGCGGGACAGCTCGATCGGCGTCGCCGTGACCAGCCAGACCCGCTGGCCGGCGTCGAGGTGCATCTGGGCGAGCGCCCGGGTGCCGGCCCAGATCCGGTCGGCCATCAGCTCGTCGTAGATCTCCTCGCCGAGGGAGACGACCTCGTCGACCGGCCGCCCCGCGACGAACGAGAGCGCGGTGTCCCGGTGCCCGGCGATGCCGCCCTTGTCCTCGCGGCCACCGATCCGGAACTTGAGCTGCTGCCAGGCGAACCCGGCCAGGTCCGAGGTGGTGAAGAACTTCCGTGCGGCGAGCCCGCGGGCGAAGTGGAAGATCGAGGCGCCGACCATCATCGTGTTGTCGACGTCGAAGAACGCCGCGGCGGTCAGGTCCGGCGGCGGGGCGTCGGCGTCGGGCGGTTCGTGCTCGGCGTGCTCCGCGGCGACGGCGGCCGCGGCGGACGCCTGACCCGCCCGCTGTGCGGGATCGAGCGCGGTCGCCTGTTCCAGCACGCCGGGCTCCTCCGCGAGCCCGGTGTCGGTCCCGGCGCCGGTCGCGTCGAGTCGGACCTCGTCCGGAGCGGACCCGGGATCACTCACCACGGCGGCCTTCCTGGTGCGACGGCGTCACGCGCTCCGAGGGGGCTCGGGCGCTCTCCCAGCCTACTGGCGGGACACGGGTGCGGGCCCGGCCCGGAGCGTGATGCTCCGGACCGGGCCCGCGTACCGACGTTCGAACGTCCTGGTCAGCCGAGGGTGACCGGGCCGAGACCCGGCAGCAGCGGCGGGATGGTGATCGACAGACCGTCGTCGTCCTGCGACTTCTCCTGCGACGGGCTGCTCGGCGAGCTGCTCGACGACGAACCGCCACCCAGCAGCGGCAGGCCGCCACCGGAGTCACCGGACCCGGTCTCGCTGGTCGGCGACTCGGACGTCGACGTCTCCGGGCTCGTGGTCTCCGAGGTCGGAGCCTCACTGCTCGACGGCGCCGTGCTGCCCTCCGGGGTCGCCGTCGCCGTCGCCGACTGCTTCGACGCGTCGACCGGAGCGCCGCCACCGGTGCGGCACTCACCCGGCACCGGGCCGAGATCGTCGACGGTGCCGCCGCTGTCCGCGGCACAACCGCTGTCGGCGCGCAGCGCCTCGGCCCGGGCGAGCACCCGGTCCAGCAGGCGGACGGCCTCGGCGGTCTCCGGACGGCTCTCGGCGGGCAGCTCCTCCTGGAGCCGCGAGATCCGGCCGGACTGGGCGGCGGCCCAGGTGCGCAGCTCGGCGAGCTCCGCCGCCTGGGCGCCACCGGTTCCGGAGCCGGTCAGCATCATGCGGCTGCCGGTGCTGGCGGCCCGGTCGAAGTCCTCCATGGCGGCGGCGACCGACGCCGGTGCGGGCGGGGTGGCCCGCGCCATCAGGTTCTCCAGCTCGTCCACCCGCGAGCGCGCGAGATCGAGCTGGCGGGAGGCCTCGGCCTGGTCGCCGACGGTGAAGGCGCCGCCGATGCTCTCGTTGGCCCGCTTCACCCCGTACATCGCGTCACCGGGCAGCGCGTCGCGGCTGACCGTGGAGGTCACGCCGGCGATCACGGCCAGCGCCGCGAAACCGCCGACGACGACGCCGAACCGCTTCCGGACGCTCGGCCGCCTGCGGTCGAGCATCCGCGGTCCCGACGGGCGCACGGTCTCCTCCCGGCCGGGGCCGGCGTCCGCGTCGCGGGCGGGGCCCGCGGCGGCGCCGACCGGCAGGCCGGGGTGGTCCGGGTGGTCGCTGGGCAGCACGTGCCTGCCGCCGCGCCGCGAGCGCGACGAGCGGGCGCCGGGGTCGTCCGCGACCGGGGTCCGCTCACCGGCGGACGCACGGTTCGAGACGGCCTCCCAGTCGAGGTCGTCGGCGATCGGCGGGCCGATCGGCGCGGTCAGGTCGGAGAGCTCGGAGCGGTTCCCGACCGGCCGCGGTGCCGGGGCACCGGCGGGCGGCTGCTCGGGGCGGCCCACGCCCTCCTGGGCCAGCACGTCGAACAGCCGCTGCCGCATCCGTGCCGACGCGTGCGGGTCCGGTGAGAGGTCGCGGCGCGAGCGGTCCAGCGCCGCGGCCAGTGCGATCTCGTGGGCCAGCTCCTCCGACGCAGGGGCACCCGCCGGGGCGCGGTCGAAACCGTCCTCCGCCGGATACCTGTCGTCCCATGCCCTGGGCATGCCGTCCGTCCTCACTGCAGTCTCGCGCTGCTCGTCGGCGCTAACCTGGCGCGCTCGTCTGCACAACGACCGATCGGCCGCGAGGTTACGGGTCCACTACCGTTCACCGCATCGAGTAGTGCGCTCACCGCAGTGTTTCGCACCCCCTCTCGCGTCCCGGCGGCTCGTGCCGCTGAGGCGCTCACCGCAGGCCGTCCGGGAGGAGCTGGGCCAGCCGGCGCACGGCGCGGTGCTGGAGGGCCTTCACGGCCCCCTCGTTGCGGTCCATCAGTTCGGCGGTCTCCGCGACCGACAGGCCGCGGAGGAACCGGTACTGGATGCACTCGCGCTGGTCGGCGTTGAGCTTGGCGACCGACGCGAGCAGCTCGTCGTTCGTCGCCATGTCGAGGACCTGCTGCTCCGGCCCGCCGGTGGCGGGGGAGTGCTCGACCATCTCCGACGTCGTCTGCTCCAGCCGGTACCGGCTGGACTTCACGTAGTCGAAGATCAGGTTCCGGGCGATGGTCACGAACCAGGCGCCGATGTCGCGGCCCTGGTAGCTGACCGAGGAGATCCGGCGCAGCGCGCGCACGAAGGTCTCCTGGGTGACGTCCTCGGCGAACGCGCGGTCGCCCATCCGGAACAGGACGTACCGGAACACCACGTCGTGGTAGCGCTCGTAGAGCTCGCCGAAGGCCCCGGCGTCACCGGCCTGGCACGCCTCGACGAGCGCCCAGGAGCTGTTCGCGTCCTCGACGGCACGGGCGGCCTCGTCGGCCGGGTCCTGCTCCGGGCGGGGCAGGTCCTGGGAGATCTGCGGCGCCTGGCGTGGTGCCGGCATCTCGCGCTCGGGACCCGATCGGGTGTTTCGGCCGTCGGGGGTGTGAGCGGCGGGCTGAGCGGGGTAGTCGGAGTGAGCGTCGACCAGGGGAGCGGACGCGATCGGCCCCGTCGGCTGGGACGGCGCTGAGGTCGCTGAAGTCACGGACACCTCCCCGTCCGGCTGGGGGCGGACGGCGTCGGGTCGGTCTCGGCGGGGATCGGGGGCCCCACCGGGACGGACGGCTGGATCAACTGCGGTCTCGGGTCGTTCTCGCGGCCGGAAGAGCCGCTGCGGTCGCATCGGCCGGGTCATGGATCCCGGGGGGTCGGACGCCGGCGTGCGCGACACGTCCCGGTGGGTCCGGCACGGCGCGGGGCGTCCTGCCCGGCGCGGTGCCGTGCGGCGCCCGGGGCGCTGCTCAGCGGTGCGCTGGCGACGAGCTGCATGCCACTCCCTCGGGTGAGTCGCGCGTCGAACCGGCGGTTCGCGCGTTGAACCTCGTGTAGCGGCGGAGCATAAACGGTGATCGAGTGGTGCACGGCACTCGCCGCCTTTCACCGTGCCCCGGTCCGGCGAGCGGCCCCTTACGCGCGGTCAGTGAACCGTTAGCTGAGCGTGTCCGAATCGACACGGTTCGTATGCGGCGATGAGCGGTGCCGGTGTCGGGCAGCGGTTTGCCAGACTGTTCCCGCCGCCGTCCGCCGAGGAGAGACCCGTGCCGAGTTCCGCTGCCGCTGCCGCCGGTCCCACCGGGGACGACCCCGTCCACCTGGCGGACCTCGTCGCCCGCAACGCCGCCGGGCGTCCCGGGCACGACGCCGTCCGTGACCTGACCGGCGACACACCGCTCACCCTGTCCTGGGCCGCGTTCGACGGCGCGATCAGCGCCGAGGCGGCCCGGCTGCGTGCGGCGGGCGTCCGCCCGGGCGACCGGGTGGCGATCGGCCTGCCGGACGGGGCCGCGTACTGCGTGGCGGTGTTCGGCGCGCTGCGGGCCGATGCCGTCGCCGTGCCGTTCGGCGCGGGCTCGGTCACCCGCGAGCTGGAGATCGTGTTCGAGCAGGCGGGCCCGTCGGTCGTCGTGGCCGCTGCCGACGACCGCGTCGCCACCGGCTGCGCCGAGGGCGCCGGGGCGACCCTGCTCGCCCCGCCCGACCCGTCGGCGCCACCGCCGGACGCGCCGCCCGCCGAGCGTGGACCGGCCGACCCGGAGCGCATCGCCGTCATCGTCTTCACCTCCGGCACGACCGGCCGCCCGCGCGGGGTGCAGCTGAGCCACCGCGCGCTGCTGGCCAACCGGCGGCAGGCCGCCGAGCTGCGCCCCGCGCCGGTGAACGGCGTCGACCGGGTGCTGCTCGCGCTGCCGCTGTTCCACGTCTACGGGCTCGCCGCCGGCCTGCTGCAGGTCTGCTGGGCCGGGGCGACCGTCGTCCTCCCGGGCCGGTTCGAACCCGGCCGGGTCCTCGCCGCCGTCGTCGACGAGCGGGTGAGCGTGATCGCCGGGGTCCCGTCGATGTTCCGGATGCTGCTCGACCGGGCCGGTCCGGACGGGGACCCGGGCGACCTGCACCGGGCGATGGGCGGGGTGCGGCTGTGCACCTCCGGCGGCGCGCCGCTGCCCGCGGCCTGGCTCGCCGACTTCCGCGCCGCGACCGGTCTGGACCTGCACGAGGGCTACGGCCTGTCCGAGGGCGGCCCGGTGATCACCAGCAACGACCCCGGCCGGCCCGCCAAGCCGGGCTCGGTCGGGCGGCCGCTGCCGGGCGTCGAGCTGCGGCTGGTGGACGCCGCGGGCCGCCCGCTCGACGACCCGGAGCCCGAGCCCGACGCCGACGAGATCGACCTCGACGTCGGCTCCGACCCGGGCGACGACACCGGCCTGATCGCGCTGCGCGGGCCGAACCTGTTCTCCGGCTACTGGCCGGACGGCGCCGGCGGCCCGGACGCCGACGGCTGGTTCGTGACGGCCGACGTCGGCTACCTCGATCCGGACGGCGACCTCTTCCTGGTCGACCGCTCGTCGGACCTGGTGATCGTGAACGGGTTCAACGTCTACCCGCGGGAGGTCGAGCAGGTGATCGCCGAGCTCGACGCGGTCGCCGAGGTCGCGGTGGTCGGCGTGCCCGACGACCGGACCGGCGCCGCGGTGAAGGCCGTCGTGGTGGCCGTGGCCGGCTCGGGACTGACCGAGGACGCCGTCGCCGAGCACTGCGCGGCCCGCCTGGCCCGGTTCAAGCGCCCCGCGGTCGTCTCGTTCGCGGGCGAGCTGCCGCGCACCCCCACCGGGAAGATCGCCCGCCGGACGCTGGCGAGGATGTGACCGTGCGCGTGCGGCTGCTGACCCGCCACGGCTGCCACCTCTGCGAGGAGGCCGCCGAGGTGCTCGCACGCGTGTGCGGCGAGACGGGAACCGGCTGGGACACCCTCGACGTCGACACCGACGACGAGCTGCGCGCCGAGTACGGCGACCAGGTGCCCGTGGTGCTCCTCGACGGCCGGGAGCACGACTCGTTCCGGGTCGACGAGGCGCGCCTGCGGGCGGACCTCGCCGCAGGTCCGTGAGCCCCGCCACAGATGCCGCGGCCCCCGCGGACGCCGTGCGCCCGGTGGTGCCCGCGCCGCGCGGTGCGCTCGCCGGACTGGCCGCGACCGCGCTCGGCGTCGGGGCCGGGCAGCTCGCCGCGCTCGTCGTCGCACCGCAGGCCGCGCCGGTCGGCGTGGTGGCGGGACAGGTCGTGGCCCGCACCCCGCCCGCGGTCGCCGAGCTCGCGACCGTCGTCGCCGGCGTCGGCAGCCGGCACGCGGTCGTCGCCGGGGTGGTGGTCGTGCTCGCGCTCGCCGCCGCCGGGGCCGGGGCCCTGTCCCGGCGCTCCGACCGCCCGGGTGTCGTGGGCCTGGCCGTGCTCGGGCTGCTGGGCGTCGTCGCCGCCGTGACCGCACCCGGGGCCGGTCAGCTGGACCTCGTCCCCAGCGCTGTCGCGGTAGTCGTCACCGTGACGACGTTCCGGCGGCTGTACCGGCTGGCGGCCCGCGTGCCGTCACCGTCGGCCGCCGGGACGCTGCCCGACGGCCGCCCGCTGCGGGAGTCGCTGACCCGGCGGCGGTTCCTCCGGGCCGGGGCGCTGGCCGGTGCGGGCGGATTCGTGCTGGGCGCCGGCGCGGCACTGACGGCGCCGCTGCTCCCGTCCGGGCGGATCGGCCCGGCCCGCGACGGGCTCACCGCCCGGCTGCGGGCGCTCGCCGCCGGCGGCCGGGTCGCGCCGGCACCCCCGCTGCCCGCCGGCGCCGCGTTCCCGGGCGGCGCGGCGTTCGCGACGCCCGTCGCGGACTTCTACCGGATCGACACCGCGCTGCGGGTGCCCTCGGTGGACCCCGCCTCCTGGGCGCTGCGGGTGCACGGGATGGTCGGCCGCGAGCTCACGCTCACCCTCGACGACCTGCTGGGACGCCCGCTGGTCGAGCGCTGGGTCACGATGTCC
The DNA here is from genome assembly GCF_001420995.1 of Pseudonocardia sp. EC080619-01. Taxonomy (NCBI): domain Bacteria; kingdom Bacillati; phylum Actinomycetota; class Actinomycetes; order Pseudonocardiales; family Pseudonocardiaceae; genus Pseudonocardia; species Pseudonocardia sp. EC080619-01. The sequence continues at coordinate 3,537,654 of NZ_CP012184.1, forward strand.
TGCGTCTCCAACGAGGTCGGCGGCGATCTCGTGTCCACCACCCGGTTCACCGGTGTCGAGCTGGCGCCACTGCTCGCCGAGGCGTCGCCGGACCCGGCCGCCGACCAGGTGCTGTCCACCTCCGTGGACGGCTGGACGGCGGGCAGCCCGGCCCCGCTGCTGCTGGACCGGGCGCGCGGCGCGCTCCTCGCCGTCGGGATGGAGGGGGAGGCGCTCCCGGTCGAGCACGGTTTCCCGGTGCGGATCGTCGTACCGGGGCTCTACGGCTACGTCTCGGCCACCAAGTGGGTCACCGACGTCGAGTTCACGACGTTCGCCGCCCGGGCCGACTACTGGCGGGCGCGGGGCTGGGACCCGCCGGGGCCGATGGAGACGGCGTCGCGGATCGACTCCCCGGCGTCGTACGCGAGCGTCCCGGCCGGCCGCGTCGTCGTCACCGGTACGGCGTGGGCGGTGCCGCGCGGGATCTCCCGGGTCGAGGTCGGCACCGGCGACGGCCGCTGGGTGGACGCCGAGCTCGCGCCGGTGCCCGCGGGTGGGGCGACCTGGCGGATGTGGCGGGCCGAGCTGGAGCTGCCGCCCGGTGGCTACACGGTGCAGTGCCGCGCGACCGACGGCGACGGCGCCGTCCAGACCGACGAGCGCCGCCCACCGCTGCCGGGGGCCGCGACCGGCCTGCCGTCCCGCACCGTCACCGTCGTCTGACCGCCGGCCGGTCCGGCTCCGAGACCTGCGTCACGGATGGTGGCGGGCGTCCGGTGACGGAGGTGTCGTGGACCTCGAAGTGGCCTCGGTCGCACGGTGAGCGGTTCGTGAGCATCGATCACCGGTAGGTCCAGGTCAGAGCCCGGAGAGAGCACGCGGAGGACCAAGATCGCAACTTTGTGCGGGCCTTCACAAGCGGCTACCGTGGGTTCCCGTCGCCGTGCCCGGCGGCATCGCCGCTCGTGCGGCACCGTGCCACCGGGCCAGCCCGCGCGGCGTCGACCGGCCGTCCGCCGACCGGTCCGCGCACGGGCACCGGTGACCGCACCCCTGGTGCCAGAGGTGCGGACAGCACAGCCCCGACCCGGAGTGCGATCAGTTTCGATGACCGACCGTCCGCGGACAACCCCCCGCGAGCGGGACGGGAGCCGGAACGACATCGCGCCCCGCCCGCCCGCGACCGACGCCGGAGGAGGAAGGCCCGTGAGCCTGCCGCCCGAGACCGGTGCCCCGGCCGTCCCGGCCGACCAGCCGGACGGCGAGCGCCCCGTCCGCCCGGTACCCGAGGCCACCGTCTCCCGGCTCGCCGTCTACCTGCGTGTGCTGGGTGAGCTGCGGGAGTCCGGCGTCGAGACCGTCTCCTCGGAGGAGCTCGCGGGTGCGTCCGGCGTGAACTCCGCCAAGCTGCGCAAGGACCTCTCCTACCTGGGGTCCTACGGCGTCCGCGGCGTCGGGTACGACGTGGCGTCGCTGCAGGCGCGGCTGCAGGGCGAGCTGGGCATGGACCACCGGCAGTCGGTGGCACTGGTCGGGGTCGGCAACCTCGGTCACGCCCTCGCCGGGTACGCCGGGTTCGCCGGCCGTGGCTTCCCGGTCGGCGCCCTGTTCGACGTCGACGACGACCTCGTCGGCAGCGACATCAACGGCATCCGCGTGCGGCACGTCCGCGACATCCCCGAGGTCTGTGCCGCCGACGGCGTGACCATCGGGATGATCGCGACGCCCGGCCCCGCGGCCCAGGCGGTCTGCGACCTGCTCGTACGGAGCGGTGTGCAGTCCATCCTCAACTTCGCTCCGGTGCTGCTGCAGGTGCCGGACGACGTCGAGGTCCGCAAGGTCGACCTCTCGGTCGAGCTGCAGGTCCTCGCGTTCCACGTGGCCCGCCGGCACACCGCCGGTGAGACCACGGTCCCGGCCGCCGGCCGGGAGACGAGCGAGACGAACGGATCGGTGGTGTCCCCGCGATGAGCGTCCTCGTGGTCGGCCTGTCGCACCGCAGTGCGCCGGTCGAGGTGCTGGAGCGCCTCGCCGTCGCCCCGGGCGACGTGCCCAAGCTGCTCGAGGAGATGCTCGACCGCACGCACGTCGAGGAGGCCGTCCTCCTCTCGACGTGCAACCGGATCGAGATCTGTGCGGTCGTGGACGCGTTCCACGGCGGCCTGGGTGACGTCACCGACGTGCTCGGCGGCTACGCCGGCTTCCCGATCGGCGAGCTGTCCGACCACCTCTTCGTGCACTACGCGGGCTCGGCCGTCCAGCACCTGTTCCAGCTGGCCGCCGGCCTGGACTCGATGGTCGTCGGCGAGTCGCAGATCCTCGGCCAGCTGCGCAGCGCCTACGCCACCGCCGACGAGTCGGGCTCGGTCGGCAAGGTGCTGCACGAGCTGGTGCAGCAGGCACTGCGGGTCGGCAAGCGGGTGCACGCCGGCACCGGGATCGACGAGGCGGGCGCCTCGGTGGTCTCCGAGGCGCTGCGCGACGCCGACCGGGAGCTGGGCGGCACCGGTCTCGACGGCACCCGCGCCGTGATCGTCGGCGCCGGTGCGATGGGCGCGCTGGCCGCCGCGCACCTGCGCCGGGCCGGGGCGAGCGAGATCGTCGTCCTCAACCGTTCCGCCGAGCGCGGCGAGCGCCTGGTGGAGAAGGTGCTCGAGCAGGGCACCGCGGCGCGGTCCGCGCCGATGGAGGACCTGGCCGCCGAGCTGCGCACCGCGGACCTGATGCTCGCCTGCACCGGGGCGATCGGCCACGTCGTCGACGCCGGCCCGGTCGCCGAGGCACTGTCCGGTGCCGGTCGCGAGCGCCCGCTGGTCGTGTGCGACCTGGGCCTGCCCCGCGACGTCGACCCGGCCGTCGCCGACCTGCCCGGTGTCCGGGTGGTCGACCTGATCACGCTGCAGCGCCGGCTGCTCGACGCCACCGACGGCGGCTCGGTCGCGGCCGCCCAGAAGATGGTCGACGCCGAGGCGCAGCAGTACCTGGCCGGGCAGCGCTCGGCCGAGGTGACCCCGACCGTCACGGCGCTGCGCCGTCGGGCCTCCGAGGTCGTCGACGCCGAGCTGCTCCGCCTGGACGGACGGCTGCCCGACCTGGACGGGGATGTGCGCGAGGAGCTCTCCCGCACCGTCCGCCGCGTCGTCGACAAGCTCCTGCACACCCCGACGGTGCAGGTCAAGCGCCTGGCCGAGGGGCCGGACGGGGACAGCTACGCCGCCGCGCTGCGCACCCTGTTCGAGCTCGACCCGCAGGCCGCGGCCGCGGTCGCGGCACCCGTCCGCGGCTCCGACGCGACCGTCGACGGCAACGACGTGACGGCCGCACTGAACGCACCGGTCGACGGGCAGCCGTCGCTCGGGTCCCGCCCCCCGGAGCAGATCTCGTGAGCACGCTGAAGATCGGGACGCGACCGTCGAAGCTGGCGGTCGCACAGTCGACGACGATCGCCGACCGGCTGACCGCCGCCGGGCACCCGTCCGAGCTCGTCACCGTCTCCACCAGTGGTGACCGCTCGATGGCGCCGGTGACGCAGCTCGGCGTCGGGGTGTTCGTGTCGGCGTTGCGGGACGCGCTGGACGCGGGCGACATCGACGTCGCCGTGCACTCGTTCAAGGACCTTCCCACCGCCCAGCCCGAGCACCTGCGGATCGCCGCGGTCCCGGGCCGGGAGGACCCCCGCGACGCGCTCGTCACCGGCGGCCGCGTGCTGGGGGAGCTGGGCCGCGGGGCCCGGGTGGGCACCGGCTCGCCGCGCCGTGCCGCGCAGCTCTACGCGCTCGGCCAGGGGCTCGAGGTGGTGCCGATCCGCGGCAACGTGGACACCCGCATCGGGAAGGTCCGTTCCGGCGAGCTGGACGCGGTGGTCGTCGCCGCGGCCGGGCTCCGCCGGCTGGGCCGCATCGAGGAGGCGGACGAGCTGATCGATCCGCTGCAGATGCTGCCCGCCCCCGCCCAGGGCGCCCTCGCGATCGAGTGCCGCGAGACGGACACCGGGCTGGCGGACGTGCTGCGCTCGGTGCTCGACGACCCGGGCGTCCGCGCCGCCGTCGCCGCCGAGCGGGCCGTCCTGGCCACCCTCGAGGCCGGCTGCACCGCCCCGGTCGGTGCGCTGGCCGACGTCGTCTCGGACCTGGACGACGACGGGCGCGCGGTCGACCGGCTGTCGCTGCGTGCGGTGACAGGGGTCGGGGACATCACGGAGGGCGACGTGCTGCGCACCTCCGTCACCGGAGAGATGGACGCCGCCGAGAAGCTCGGAGCCACGCTGGCACACGAGCTGCTCGACCTGGGAGGAGAGGACCTGCGCCCCGCGGGCCTCGGCTCCGTGAACCGCTGGATCGGGAGTTCTTAAAACGATGACAGGACCTGCCAACACCCCGGGGCGGATCGCCTTCGTGGGCAGCGGACCGGGTGACCCGGCACTGCTCACCGTCCGCGCCCGGGACGTGCTCGCCGGCTCACCGCTGGTGATCACCGACCCGGACGTGCCGGAGTCGATCCTCGCCCTCGCCGCCGACGGGGCCGAGGTGCGGCCCGCCGTCGGCCAGCCCGCCGACATCGCGAGCGACCTGCTCGGCGAGGCCGGCCAGGGCCGGTCGGTGGCCCGGCTGGTCTCCGGCGACCCGCTGACCAACGACGCGGTCGTCGCCGAGGCGATGGCCGTCTCCGCCTCGGGCACGGCGTTCGACGTCGTGCCGGGCGTGCCCGCGTCCACGGCGGTCCCGGCCTACGCCGGTGTCGCCCTGGGCTCGGCGCACGTCGAGGCCGACGTCCGCGCGGGCGTCGACTGGGCGGCGCTGGCCGCGTCGCCCGGGCCGGTCGTGCTGCACGCCACCGGTGCGCTCCTCGGCGACGTCGCGGCCGGGCTCTCCGCCCAGGGCGTGCCCGGCGAGACCCCCGTCGCGGTCACCTCGGGCGGCACCACCTCCACCCAGCGGACCGTCTCGTCGTCGGTCGGCAAGCTCGCCTCCGACGGCGGCGACCTCGAGGGCCCGCTGGTCCTGGCCGTGGGCGACGCCGCAGGCCGCCGTGGCGAGCTCTCCTGGTGGGAGTCCCGCGCGCTGTACGGCTGGCGGGTGCTGGTCCCGCGGACCAAGGACCAGGCCGGCGTGATGAGCGAGCGGCTGCGCATGCACGGTGCCATTCCGGAGGAGGTGCCGACGATCGCCGTCGAGCCGCCCCGGTCGCCCGCGCAGATGGAGCGCTCGGTCAAGGGCCTCGTCGACGGCCGCTACCAGTGGGTCGTCTTCACCTCGACCAACGCGGTGAAGGCCGTCTGGGAGAAGTTCCACGAGTTCGGTCTCGACGCCCGCGCGTTCTCCGGCGTGAAGATCGCCTGCGTGGGCCGGTCGACCGCGGAGAAGGTCCGCGAGTTCGGCATCGAGCCCGAGCTGGTCCCGGACATCGACGAGGCGCAGTCCTCCACCTCGGAGGGCCTGCTGGACATCTTCCCGCCGCACGACGACGTCCTGGACCCGGTCGACCGCGTCCTCCTGCCGCGCGCCGACATCGCCACCGAGACGCTGTCCGCCGGGCTGCAGGAGCGCGGCTGGGAGGTCGACGACGTGACGGCCTACCGGACCGTCCGCGCCGCCCCGCCGCCCGCGCCGATCCGTGAGGCGATCAAGACCGGCGGGTTCGACGCGGTCTGCTTCACCTCGTCGTCGACGGTGCGGAACCTGGTCGGCATCGCCGGCAAGCCGCACGCCCGCACTCTGGTCGCCTGCATCGGCCCGGCGACCGCGGAGACCGCCCGCGAGTTCGGCCTGCGGGTGGACGTGCAGCCCGAGGAGTCCCGGGTCCCGACCCTGGTCGACGCGCTGGCCTCGCACACCGCGAAGCTGCGCGCCGAGGGGAACCTCCCGCCGCCGAAGAAGGTCAAGGCTCGCCGCCGCTGAGCGGCGCGCCCGTCCGGCCCCGTGTACCCCGCCCGCCGGGGGACGCGGGGCCGACGTGTGTTCGGGACGGTCGTAACCTGGAGCGCATGGGTTTCCCGGCGCAGCGCCCCCGTCGGTTGCGGACCACCCCCGCGATGCGGCGGCTGGTCTCCGAGACCGAGGTCCGTCCCCGGCAGCTGGTGCTGCCGATGTTCGTCCGTGAGGGCGCGACCGAACCGGTGCCGATCTCGTCGATGCCCGGCGTCGTCCAGCACACCCGCGACACCCTGCGCAAGGCGGTCGCGGAGGCGGCGTCGGCCGGCGTCGGCGGGGTGATGCTGTTCGGCGTCCCCGCGGTGCACGACGCGACCGGCTCCGGCGCCGTCGACCCCGACGGGGTCCTCAACGTCGCGCTGCGCGACGTGCGGGCCGAGGTCGGCGACGATCTCGTCGTCATGGCCGACCTGTGCCTCGACGAGTTCACCGACCACGGCCACTGCGGCGTGCTCGACGCCGAGGGCGGGGTCGACAACGACGCCACCCTCGACGTCTACGCGCGGATGGGCGTCGAGCAGGCCCGCGCCGGCGCCCACCTGGTCGGGCCGAGCGGGATGATGGACGGCCAGGTCGGCGTCATCCGGGAGGCGCTCGACGAGGCCGGGTTCACCGACACCGGCATCCTCGCCTACACGGCGAAGTACGCCTCGGCGTTCTACGGGCCGTTCCGCGAGGCGGTGAACTCGCAGCTCAAGGGCGACCGCAAGACCTACCAGCAGGACGGCGGCAACGCCCGCGAGGCGCTGCGCGAGCTCGCCCTCGACCTCGACGAGGGCGCCGACTTGGTCATGGTCAAGCCCGCGCTGGCCTATCTCGACGTGCTCTCCCGCGTCGCCGACGTCGCCGACGTCCCCGTCGCGGCATACCAGATCTCCGGCGAGTACGCGATGATCGAGGCTGCCGTCGAGAAGGGCTGGCTGGACCGCGACCGGACGATCCTGGAGACCCTCACGTCGATCCGCCGGGCGGGCGCCGACGTCGTCCTCACCTACTGGGCCACCGAGGCCGCGGGCTGGCTGGACTGAGCCTCCGCGCCGGGCCGCTCCCGGTCTGCTCCGCGCGGGGCGACCGCGTCCGCGCACCGATGCCGGGGTCTGCGGGACGGGTGGGTTCTGCGAGATCGCTGCCTGGGGAAGCGATTCTCCGGAAGGAGTGGCCCGGTCCGCCGGGCGGAGGCCACGGGCCGCGAGCTGAGGCGAACCCGTCCGCGGTACCGCCGAACGTGGCAAACCGGACACCTGTCCGGCTACCGTGGTGGGCGTGAGCAACGACCCCGGACAGCAGGGCCCACCGCAGTACTACCGGCCGGGCCCGTCGTCGGGGGCCTACCCGCAGTACCCGCAGAACCCGTACCCGCAGGGCTGGACCCCGGGTATGCAGCCCGCGCCGTACCCGCAGCAGGCCCCGGACCAGGCCGGCCAGGCCGGCCAGGCCCCGCAGTGGAACACCGCGGGCGGCTGGGGCCCGGCACCGTCCGGTGGCGGGAAGGTCGTGCGGCCGCGCCAGGTGCTGACCGGGCTGATCCTGCTGATCGCCGCGACGGTCCCGTTCCTGGTCATGGGGATCACGACGATGTTCCTCACGGTGGACGACGCGCTCCTGGACGAGTCCGGCATCCCGCGCGACCAGCTCGACCAGGCGATGGCGCAGGCCGGGATCACGATGGACCAGCTGACCCAGCTGTTCCGGGTGATGGGCGGGATCTTCCTGGTGTTGGCGCTGGTCTACGCGGCGCTGGCCGTCGTGGCGTTCCTCGGGCGGCCGGGGGCACGGCTCACGGTCGCGATCCTCACCGGCGTCTACGGGCTGCCGTTGCTGCTGATCATGGCTTCGTCGCTGCCGCTGTTCGCGGTGCTGGTGGTGGCGGTCGCCTCGGCCGGCGTCGTGATGCTCTACAGCCGCCCGGCGAACGAGTGGTACGCCTCCCGCAAGGTCGGGGCCGCACAGCGGCCTGCCTGACGGCTGGGAGACTGGCGGCGTGAGCACTCCGCAGAACCCGGAACCGAAGGAGTCGGCCCGCCTGTTCGAGCGGGCGACCGAGCTGATCCCGGGCGGGGTGAACTCCCCGGTCCGTGCGTTCAATTCGGTCGGAGGGACCCCGCGGTTCATGGTCGCCGCCGACGGCTGCCGGCTGACCGACGCCGACGGCGGCCGCTACGTCGACCTGGTGTCGTCCTGGGGGCCGATGATCCTCGGGCACGCGCACCCGGCCGTCGTCGAGGCGGTGCGGTCCGCGGCGTCGCAGGGCCTGTCGTTCGGCACGCCGACGCCGGGGGAGATCGACCTGGCCGCCGAGATCGTCGACCGGACCCCGGTCGAGCAGGTCCGGCTGGTCAACTCGGGCACCGAGGCGACGATGAGCGCGATCCGGCTCGCCCGCGGGATCACCGGCCGCAGCGTGGTCGTCAAGTTCTCCGGCTGCTACCACGGCCACGTCGACGCGCTGCTCGCCGACGCCGGGTCCGGGGTGGCGACGCTCGGCCTGCCGACCAGCCCGGGCGTCACCGGGGCGCAGGCGGCCGACACGGTCGTCCTGCCCTACAACGACGTCGACGCCGTCCGTGCGGTGTTCGCCGAGCGCGGTGCGGACATCGCCTGCGTGATCACCGAGGCGGCGGCCGGGAACATGGGCGTCGTCCCGCCGGTCGAGGGCTTCAACGCCGCCCTGCGGGACCTGTGCCACGCGAACGGCGCGCTGCTGGTGGTCGACGAGGTGATGACCGGCTTCCGTGCGTCGAAGCAGGGCTGGTTCGGCTGCGACGGCGTCGCCGGCGACCTCTACACCTTCGGCAAGGTCATGTCCGGCGGGCTCCCGGCGGCCGCGTTCGGCGGCTCCGTCGAGCACATGTCGTTCCTGGCCCCGGCCGGGCCGGTCTACCAGGCGGGCACCCTCGCCGGGAACCCGGTCGCCGTCGCCGCGGGGCTCACCACGCTCCGCAACGCCGACGACGCCGCCTACGCGACCCTGGCGGCGAACGCCGACCGGATCGGCCGGATGGTCACCGACGCGCTGACCCGCGAGGGCGTCCCGCACACCGTGCAGTACGCGGGCACCATGTTCTCCCCGTTCTTCACCGACACCCCGGTCACGGGCTACGCCGGCGCGAAGGCCGCCGAGACCTGGCGGCACCCGGCGTTCTTCCACGCCCTGCTCGACCACGGGGTCTACTCGCCGCCGTCGGCGTTCGAGGGGTGGTTCGTCTCCACCGCCCTCGACGACGCCGCGTTCGAGCAGATCGAGACCGGTGTCGACGCTGCCGCGAAGGCCGCCGCGTCCGCCACCCGTCCGGACGGGGCCTGAGCGTGGGTGACCGGACCAGCCCCGCCCCGAGCGGCCCGGTGACCGTCGTGCACCTGCTGCGGCACGGCGAGGTGCACAACCCGGAGAAGGTGCTCTACGGCCGCCGACCGGGCTTCCGCCTCTCCGACCACGGCGAGGCGCAGGCCAAGACGGTCGCCCTGCACCTCGGTGACAACGACGTCGCGGCGGTCGTCGCCTCGCCGCTGCTGCGTGCGCAGCAGACGGCGGGCCCGATCGCGGACGCGCACGGTGTCGAGATCGGCACCGACGACGGGCTGATCGAGTCCGGGAACCTCTTCGAGGGCAAGCGCTTCGCCGTCGGCGACGGCGCGCTGCGGCGCCCGCACGCCTGGCGGCTGCTGCGTGACCCGTTCACACCGTCCTGGGGCGAGCCGTACCTCGACATCGCGCACCGGATGCTGGGCGCGCTGCACGCCGCGCGGGAGCTGGCACCCGGCCGGGAGATCGTCTGTGTCTCGCACCAGCTGCCGATCTGGACGGTGCGCCGCTACCTGCTCGGGCAGCGGCTCTGGCACGACCCGCGCCGCAGGCAGTGCGCGCTCGCGTCCCTGACCAGCGTCGAGTTCACCGGGGCGCGGATGACCGGGCTCCGCTACGCCGAGCCGGCCGGGCCCAGCGGCGCGATGGTGACCGGCGCATGAGGCGCGTCCTGCTCCCGCTGCTCGCCGCGCTGCTGCTGGTGGGGGGCTGCGGTGTCGGCCGCGACGCCGTCGGCTCCGGGCCGCAGGAGTTCCGGTTCGTCGCCCCGGGCGGCCAGACCCGGATCACCTACGACCCGCCGGAGAGCCGCAGCCCGATCACCGACCTGCGGGGCGAGAGCCTGCTGAGGCCCGGGACGGAGGTCGGGATCGGCGACCACCCCGGCATGGTCCGCGTGATCAACATCTGGGGTTCGTGGTGCGGCCCGTGCCGTACCGAGGCACCGGAGCTGCAGGCGGTGCAGGACACCGCCCGCGACGACGCCGTCGTGCTCGGCATCGACGTCCGCGACGACCGGCAGGCGGCGCAGGACTTCGCCAACGACCGCGGGCTCACCTACGACTCGATCTTCGACGAGTCCGGCCGCACCCTCGCCCGGCTCGACGGGTACCCGCGCAACGTCGTCCCGTCGACGATCGTGCTGGACCGCCAGGCCCGGGTCGCGGCGGTGTTCCTGGTGCCGGTGGGCAGCTCGGACCTGTTGCCGCTGATCACGAAGCTGGCCGCGGAACCGGCACCGGCCGCGACCGGGTGACCCACGGCGACCACACGGTCGCACTACACGTTGTAGAACCCGCTGAACGTTGCGGCGTGTCGCCCTTCTACCCTGGGATTCGATGGACGCGACCACCACACTGGCGATCTCGGGACCGCTGCTGCTCGCAGCGCTGGTCTCGGTCGCCGCCGGGCTGGTCAGCTTCGCCTCGCCGTGCGTCGTCCCGCTGGTCCCCGGCTACCTCGCATACCTGGCCGGGCTCGTCGGCGCGCAGTCCCCGCCGGTGACGCCGGCCGAGGCCGCCGAGCGCGCCGCCGCCCGGTCCGCCGGGCCGGGGGCCACCGGGCCGGGCGGCACCGTCGTCGCCGGGCGACGCACCGCCGACGGCCGCTGGCGGGTCGCCGGCGCCGCGCTGCTGTTCGTCGGCGGGTTCACCGTCGTCTTCGGCGCGATCATGGTCGGTGCCGTCTGGCTGTCCGACGTGCTGATCGACAACGAGGCCGTGCTCCAGCGGATCGGCGGCGTCGTGATGATCGTGATGGGGCTGGCGTTCGCCGGGCTCATCCCCGCCCTCCAGCGTGAGTACCGCGCGCACTGGACCCCCCGCGCCGGGCTGGCCGGCGCCCCGCTGCTGGGCGCCGTGTTCGGGCTGGGCTGGGTGCCCTGCATCGGCCCGACGCTGGCCGGTGTCGTCGCCGTCGCCGCGGGCACCGGTGGCGGATCGCTGCGCGGCGTCGTCCTGATCCTCGCCTACTGCGCGGGGCTGGGCATCCCGTTCGTGCTGATCGCGCTCGGCGCCACCCGCGCGGTCGGTGCGCTGGGCTGGCTGCGCAGGCACACCCGGGCGATCCAGGTCGCCGGCGGGGCGCTGCTGGTCGTCGTCGGTGCCCTGCTGGTCTCCGGGCTCTGGGCCCGGTGGCTGGTCGCCCTGCAGGTCTCGATCGCCGGGTTCACCCCGCCCATCTAGATGAGCTCCCCGCCGACCGCCCCGCCGCAGCCGCCCGTGACGTCACCGGACGGCGAGCCACCGTCGCACCGGCCGGGACCGCTGTCCACGGTGTGGGCGTTCCTGCGCAACACCTGGCGTGGCCTGACCAGCATGCGCACCGCCCTGGTGCTGCTGTTCCTGCTGGCGCTGGCCGCGCTCCCCGGTGCGCTGCTTCCGCAGCGCTCGCTGAACGCGTCGCTGGTAGACGACTTCTACGCCGACAACCCGCTCGTGGCCCCGGTCGTCGAGGCCGTCGGCGGCTTCGAGGTGTTCGCGACCCCGTGGTTCGCGGCCATCTACCTGCTGCTGATGATCTCCCTGGTCGGCTGCGTGCTGCCCCGCTCGCTGGAGTTCTGGCGCGGCATGCGCCAGCCCCCCGTGCGGACCCCGCGGAACCTGTCCCGGCTGCCGCACCACACCGGGGGCGACAGCGCCGAGGACCCGGACGCGGTGCTCACCCGGGCCCGGACGCTGCTGCGCGGCTGGCGGCGGACCGAGCGCGTCGAGGACGACGGGTCCCGGACGATCTCCGCCGAGCGCGGGTACCTGCGCGAGACCGGCAACCTGATCTTCCACCTCAGCCTGATCGGGATCCTGGTCGGCATGGCGGGCGGCAAGCTCTACGGCTACGACGGCGACGTCATCGTCCGCGCCGACGGCAGCGAGTTCTGCAACAGCTCGATCCTCGGCTACGACACGTTCAACGCCGGCCTGCGCATCGACGGCACCGAGCTCAACGAGTTCTGCGTCAAGGTCGACCGGTTCGACGGGAGCTGGCTCCCCAACGGCCAGGCGTCGTCGTTCGCGTCGCAGATCGGCTACCAGACCGGCGAGGACCTCGAGAACGGCGTCACGACCTGGCGCCCCTACGAGCTCGCCGTGAACCACCCGCTGCGCACCGACGGCGACCGCGTCTACATGACCGGCTACGGGTACGCGCCGGAGTTCACCGTCACCTGGCCGGACGGCCAGAGCCGCACCGGCGACATCCAGTGGCGGCCGGTGGACCAGGGCGGCACCCAGCTGTCGGAGGGCGCGACCAAGTTCGAGCGACCCGGTGTCACCGACCCCGACGTGCGGCGCACCACGCAGCTCGCGGTGACCGGCACGTTCGCCCCGACCGGCGCGGTCGACCAGGAGGGGAACCTCGCCTCGGTGCACCCGGACCTGCGGGCGCCGACGGCGGACGTGGACGTCATGCTCGGCGACCTGGGCATCGACGACGGCCGCGGCCAGTCGATCTTCAGCGTCGACCAGCAGAAGATCGACGACGGCGAGCTGCGATCGGTCGCCCAGGCCCGGCTCGGCATCGGCGACACGGTACGGCTGCCCGACGGGACGGTCGTCCGGTTCGACGGGGTGACGCCCTGGGTGAACCTGCTGGTCGGCCACGACCCGACGCAGTCCTGGGTGCTCGTGTCGGCGATCGTGATGCTGGGCGGGCTGACCCTGTCACTGACGATCAAGCGCCGCCGGTTCTGGGTGCGGGTCGTGCCCCGTGACGGCGGTAGCCGGATCGAGACCGGCGGCCTGGCCCGCACGGACCGGGCCGGGTACGGCGAGGAGTTCGACCGGCTCGCGGGGGAACTGCTCGAGAAGACGACGAAGAAGGACGGTTGAGGTCAGATGCTCGTCGATCCCGTGTTGTCGGAGTGGAGCGACCACCTGTTCCAGGCCACGCTCGTCGTGCTCCTGCTCGCACTGGTGTTCACCACGCTGGAGTACGCCGCCGCCCGGGTGGCGAAGGCGACCAGCAAGGAACCGGCCACGGTCGGGGGAGCGGGCGACGGCGACACGGCCGTCGCGGTGGCGGAGGCCCCCGACGACGCCGGTGCGGCGCCGGGCCGTCCCCGGTCGGACCGGTACGGCCGGATCGGCGTCTCGCTCATGGTCCTGGCGGCGCTCACCCACATCGGGTCGATCGTGCTGCGCGGGTTCGCCGCCTACCGCTGGCCGCTCGGCAACATGTACGAGTTCACCTCGGCCCTGTGCTTCATGGCGGTCGTCGCGTGGCTGGTGCTCCTCCGGAGGCACCCGGCCCTGCGGCCGGCGGGTGTGTTCGTGCTCACGCCGGTCGTGCTGCTGATGTTCGTCACCGGCACGGTGCTCTACCTCGAGGCGGCGCCCGTGCTGCCCGCGCTGCAGTCGTACTGGATCATCATCCACGTCACGACGATCACGCTGGCGTCCGGACTGCTGCTCATCCCCGGGGTGTCGAGCCTGCTGTTCCTCATGAAGCGCAGCGGGAAGCCGTCGGGGCTGGCGGGCAAGCTGCCGTCGGCCGAGGCGCTCGACCGGCTGGCCTACCGGGTCACCGTGCTGGCGTTCCCGCTGTACACGTTCGGGATCATCACCGGCGCCGTGTGGGCCGAGGCCGCGTGGAACCGGTTCTGGGGCTGGGACCCGAAGGAGACCGTCGCGTTCGTGGCCTGGGTCCTGTACGCGGCGTACCTGCACGCGCGGGCCACGTCCGGGTGGCGGTCCTCCCGGGCGGCCTGGATCAACGTCCTGGGCTTCGCCACGATCGTGTTCAATCTCTTCTTCATCAACATGGTGGTCTCCGGGCTCCACTCGTACGCGGGCTTCTGACGTCTCGACCACCCGGGTTCGACCGGGCTAACGTCGTGACCCGTGAGTGAGAACGGTTCCGGCGAGCAGCCCGACGGGTCGGTGGGCCGCTACGTGCGGGAGCGCTGGGGTGCGGCGGACAACGCCGGACGGTCCTTCGGACGGCGTCGCCGCACGGGCGGCGATGACGCAGCGCAGCCGGACGCGGGTCCGGCGCGCTCCTCCGGCGCGGCCGAGCAGCGCCCGCCGTCGGCGGCCGAGCGGGCCGCGTCCGCCCCGGCGCCGGGGCGGGCCGGTGTGGGCACCCGGACGCCGCCGTCCGGGTCGGCGTGGGGCAGCGAACTGCCCGACGTCGACGACGACCTGGTCGACGAGATCGACCCCTCCACCCCGCCGCACGGCCTGGACCTGTCCGCCCTGCACCGCGCGTCGCCCGACGCCGCCGAGGACCCTGCGCCCGGCACCTCGCCGGGCCCCGGGGAGGCGGACGGCTCCGGCGACGACGCGGCCGGTGGGGACCGGCACGACGACGGCAGGCACCGCGCCGCCGACCCGGCCGCGGCGTCGGAGACCGACCACGGGCCCGACGACACCGGGCTCTACCGGACGGGCGGTGGCGATCCGGAACCGTGGTGGACGGTGCCCGCGCCCGCCGCCCGCGACGACTCGGACGACGAGGTGATCTGGCGTCGCCCGGACGCACCGGCCGCCCGCGACGAGGCCGCCGAGCCCGGTGCCGCGGACCCGGTCACGGGGCAGGCCCCCGCCGGGACGCGGGCCCCGGACCCGGCGACCGACGAGGCGCCCGCGCCGCGCCAGGAGGCTGCGCCGTCCCGGGACACCGACCCGGCGGCCGGCGCCTCGTCCCGGGAACCGGCCCGCGGATCCGCTCCGGCCGCGGAACAGGTACCGGCAGCCGCGGCGGAACCGGATCGTCGTCCGTCCCGCGCGGGTGACGGACCCGCGGCGCGTCCCGGGGAGCGGCCCCGTGGCGAGGACCCCGCCCGCTCCGACAGCGTGGCCCGGCCTGCGGTGGAGCGACCCTGGCGCGCGTCCTGGGACCGCGACGCTGCCGAGCGCGACGCCACCGACCGCGGCTCCCGGGAGGAGCCCCGGCGCCCGCGCTGGACGCCGCCGGAGGCCGTGGAGGCCCGCGCCGCCCAGCACCGTCGCGGCAGCGAGCCGCACGGCGGCCTGGACCTGGCCCCGTCCCGGGGCGCCCACGGGGCCCGCCGCGCTCCGGCGAGCGGCTGGCGCCGGCTGGTCTACGTGCTGACCCGCGGGCTCGTGAACCCGGGCGAGAGCCCCGCCGAGATCCACCGCCGCGAGCTGGTCTCCCGGCTGAACCGCCCCCTGATCAGCTCGCACAAGATCGCGATGCTGAGCCTGAAGGGCGGCGTCGGGAAGACGACGGTGACCGCCACCCTGGGCGCGACCTTCGCCTCGCACCGGGGTGACCGGGTCGTCGCGGTCGACGCGAACCCGGACCGCGGCACGCTCAGCCAGAAGATCCCGCTGGAGACGACGGCGACCGTCCGGCACCTGCTGCGCGACTCGGACAAGGTGCGCCGCTACAGCGACGTGCGCGCCTACACCTCGCAGGGCGTGTCCCGGCTCGAGGTGCTGGCCAGCGAGCAGGACCCGGCGGTGTCGGAGGCGTTCAGCGAGGACGACTACCGGCGCGCGGTCGACCTCCTCGAACACTTCTACAACCTGGTGCTGACCGACTGCGGTACCGGGCTCATGCACTCCGCGATGTACGGGGTGCTGGGGATGGCCGACCAGCTGGTCATCGTGTCGTCGGGCTCCATCGACGGCGCCCGCAGTGCCTCGGCGACGCTGGACTGGCTGGACGCGCACGGCTACGGCCCGCTGGTCCGCAACGCCGTCGTCGTGATCAACACGGTCTACCGGCGGGCCGGGGGCGGGGTCGACCTGGACCGGGTCGCGGAGCACTTCGCCGGGCGGTGCCGGGCGGTGGTGCGGGTGCCGTTCGACCCGCACCTGGAGGAGGGCGCCGAGATCGATCTCGACAGCCTGGAGGAGCCCACCCGGACGGCGCTGCTGGAACTCGCGGCGGCCGTCGCCGACGGGTTCCCGGTCTAGCTGTACTGCCCGGACACACGGAAGGGCGGCCCGCCGCAGCCGGCGGACCGCCCCTCGTGGAGAACGGTCGGGGTGGACCCGGGGGTCCTGGGAGGTGTCCGGGCGCGCGCCCGGGTCAGGCGCGGTCGGGCGGGTCCTCCTCGTTGCGGACCTTCTCGTCCAGCTGACGCAGGAAGTCGGGGTCGTCGTCGGGACCGGTCGTGCGTGGTCGCTCGGACTTCTGACCCGCGGACCACGGGAAGTCGGGTCGTGGGAGCCGGTCGGAGACCACCTGCTCGGACCGGAGGGTCCTCACGAGCAGAACAGCGACGACGGCCGCACCGAGCAGAAGGATCAGGAACAACATCAGGCCACCTCCGCTGTCCAGCGTAGCGAAGGTGGCCTGACGTACGGGTGAAGTCGTGCGTTCACCCGGAGGTCGTGTGACTCAGCGGAGGCCGGGGCTGGCCTCACTGGTCAGGTCGGCCAGGAGACCGCGGACCTCGGACTCGCGGAACCGGCGGTGGCCGCCCGGGGTCCGGATCGAGCCGATGCGTCCGGCGGACGCCCAGCGGGTCACGGTCTTGGGGTCGACGCGGAAGAGCGTGGCCACCTCGCCCGGGGTCAGCAGTCGCTCGGGGGCCTGCGTCGGAGCTGCCATGGAATCCTCCCGGAAGTGCAGCGTGGTGCCGTGTGCGGTGCCGTCCCGGCGAGATCGCCGACCGGGCACCGCTCGGTGTTCCGGGCCATCGTGACACCACAGACCCCAGGTACTCGAACGGTTGTCGGTAGGTAAAGGGTTCTTAAAGGGCAAACGCGACGATCCGAGTCAATCGGACAGCCCGGGCGAACGTGTCCCGTTCCGGACACCATCACGCGATCCTGTGGCGCCGCCCATGGTGCCTGGTCCCGGCGCGCTCGGGAGCCCTCCCGGGATCCCCGGACCACACTCCGGCCCGCCGGGCCCGCTGCAGGAGCGGGTTCCGCGGACGTCGAGGCAGGGAGAGAACGGTGCGTGGACCGAGTCGTGTGATGGTGCTGGGGGGTGGCCGCCGTGGCGGTCACGTCGTTCGTGGGGGCGCTCGGCCCGGCCCCCGACGCGGAGGCGGTCGCGTGCGGGTACAGCCGGCAGCTGGAGGACGTGCCCCCGACCGGGTTCAGCGCCGCGCTGGGCCCGATCAGCGCGCCGATCGGCGGGGGCCAGCGGCAGATCGGTCACTGGGGCAACTGCTCGCCCGGTAACCAGAAGGTCGCCGTGCAGCAGGCGAACGGGGCCGCCCCGACCGTCTGCGTGACCCCGGGGGACACCCGGCTGGGCCTCGCCACCGGCTCGGAGGGCATCACCGGTGCGACCGCGCAGGGAGGCTGCTGATGCGGCGCCGCCTGCGCGGGATCGTCGGGGGGACCGTGGCGGCGCTGGCCGTCGGGTCCGCGGTCGTGGCGGGCGCGGGAACCGCCGTCGTCGCCGGTGCGGGCACCGCGGAGGCGGCCAAGTGCGGGTACTCCACGCTCGAGAACGACACGACGAACAACAAGGCGAACTACCTCAACTGCTCGCCCGGGAACGAACGCATCCGGGTCGAGTACACCTACGCGACCGAGGAGAAGTGCGTGACGCCCGGTGACACCCCGCTCTTCGCGAACCCGGACCTGGGCGCCGTGCGCAACGCCGTCCCGATCGGGACCTGCTGAGCGACGCCACCGGCCACCGGCGTCCGTGGCCGCTCGCCGGTCGCGCGGCGGTCCGTACCCTGGTGGCCATGACGTCTCCGACTCCGCCGCCGCAGGCCGCGGCGCGGGCCCGCGCCGGCGAGCCCGGGCCGGCCGCCACGGTGGCGCTCTACGCGCTCGCCCGGCTGGGCCTGGTCGCGGTCATCGCGCTGCTGCTCGGGTTCGCCGGGGTCCCGCTGCTGGTGGCCTTGCTCGTGGCGCTGGTCGTCGCGCTGCCGCTGTCGATGGTCCTGTTCCGCGGGCTGCGCGCCCGGCTGGACCGGGCGGTCGCCACGGCGACGGCCCGGCGCTCCGCGGAGCGCGAGTCGCTGCGCGCCCAGCTGCGCGGTGACGTCGGGCCGCCGCCCGCTCCGGAGCAGGACGCGCCGGCCGGCGCCGACGAGCCCCCGGCGCGGGACGACCAGGGCGGGGAGCGCGCCGACCGGTCCTGAGGACGGTCAGCCGATCGCCAGGCCCACCGCGACGGCGACCGCCCAGGCCAGCAGCAGCAGGCCGGTGTCGCGCAGCACCGGGATCAACGCCGGCCCGTCCGCGCCGCCGAGCACCGTGCGCACCGGCCGGACCGCCGCGGGCAGCGCGAGCAGCGCGACGACCAGGCCGGGCCGGTCGAACGCCGCCCCGACCGCGATCACGAAGGGCACCAGCGCCGTCAGCACGTAGAGCAGCCGCGTGCCGCGGTCGCCCAGCCGGACGGCGAGGGTCCGCTTGCCCGCGATCCGGTCGCCCGGGATGTCACGCAGGTTGTTCGCGACGAGCACCGCGCAGGTCAGCAGGCCCGCACCGGCCGAGGCCCCGACGGTGGCGGCGTCGACCGTGCCGGCCTGGGTGAACGCCGTCCCCAGCACCGCGACCGGTCCGAAGAAGACGAAGACCGCGATCTCGCCGAGCCCGGCGTAGCCGTAGGGCCGGGTGCCGCCCGTGTAGAACCAGGCCCCGACGATGCACAGCGCGCCGACGGCGATCAGCCACCACTGGCCGGACACCGCGGTGAGCGCGAGCCCGGCGAGCGCGGCGACCCCGAAGCAGGCGAACGCGGCCGCCTTGACGGTGGCCGGCTCCGCCGCGCGGGAGCCGACGAGCCGCTGGGGGCCGACGCGGTCGTCGTCGGTGCCGCGGATGCCGTCGGAGTAGTCGTTCGCGAAGTTGACCCCGATCACCAGCGCGACCGCCACGACCAGGGCGAGCAGTGCTGCTCCCGGGGCCACGGCACCGGCGCCGATCGCGGCACCGGTCCCGACGAGTACGGGGGAGATCGCGGTGGGCAGGGTGCGCGGGCGCGCTCCCTCGATCCACTCTGCCGTCGTGGCCACGGGGCGAATCTATCCCGATCCGGTTCCGGCCGACGCCGGAGCGCGGCCGGTGCGGGGTGAACCCGGCCACCGGCCGGCGACGGCGGGGTCAGCGCGCGCCCGAGGGCCCCCGCTGGGCCGACCCGGGGACGGTCCCCGCGGCGGCCTGGCGGTCACCGTCGGGCACCGAGCCGTCGTCCGGGCCGTCGACCGGTTCGTCACCCGGCTCCCCGCCGGCGTCCGGCGTGGTGGAGGTCCCGCCCGTCGCGGTCCCGGACGGGGTGGCCGGGTCCGGGGTGTCCGAGGAGGGGCTCGACGGGGTGGCCGGGGCGGTGCCCGGCGTCTCCGGCTCGTCGGCCGGAGCGGTACCGGGGGTGGTCGGGGCCGCCGCGGCGTCGTCGTCCGCGGGGCCGGGTACGGCACCGGGCCCGGCGGGGGCCGCGGCGCAGCCCGGCACGTCACCCGGGAGCTGCGCGAACGCCGACGACGGCAGGTACTGCTCGTCCCCGATCCGCACGAAGTCGCCCTCGGTGCACTGCACCGGCACCTCGGTCGCGTCGACGGCGATCCCGACGGACTCCGCACCGGCCTCGGGCCGGGCGAGGATCTGCACGTCCGGCGCGCCCTCGGTCTCGACCGCGGACAGCCGCTGCGAGCCCGTCCACAGGTAGTCGACCTGGACCTGCGAGTTGTCCTTCAGCCCGAGGACGTCCCAGAAGATCCCGTCGCCGAGGTCGATCCCGGCCGGGTTGGCGGGCTTGCGGTCGAACTGGTCCTTGCCGCCGTTGTGGCCGTCGTGGAAGGCGGCGGCGGCCTGCGGGAGGCCCTGCGGCAGGTCCTTCCACATCTGGCGCTCGTTCGAGGGGTTCCAGTAGTCGTCCTTGGTGTTCCACGGCCCGATGTCCCAGACCGGCGCGATGGCGCACCTGCCGTTCGGCGCGCACACCTTCACCGAGTAGTCGGTCTTGCCGTTGGCCGACAGCGCCCGGCGGGAGGGCAGCGCGACGAAGCGGTCCCGCGGCGCGATCTTGTGGCCGTTGGCCGTCGTGCCGCCCTCGAGGCCCTCGCGGGTCGCGAACACCGAGTAGCTGCGCGGCGCGGCCTCGGCCTGCGGACCGGACTCGGCGTCGGCCTCGGACTCGGTGGCGGGCTCGGCCGTGAGCGTCACCTCCCGCACCGACGGCGACGCCGTCCCGGTGGAGCTGAGCACGAGCCTGCCCTGCACCTCGCGGACGGTCTCCGGGAGCTCCGCGCGGTCGCCCTCGGCCGGGATCCACTCGGTCCAGCCGCCGCCGGGCTTGCGCCCGCGGACGTCCATCGTCGCGGACGACCCGGGCGGGGTGTCCGCGACCAGGGTGGACCCGACCTCGCGGGTGGGGGCGTCGAGAGTGTGCGGTTCGAGGGTCAGCAGCCCGGTCGGCACGACGCCGACCGGGTCGGCCGACGCCTCGGCGTCGCTGCTCTCGTCGGCCGGTGCACCGACCGCCGTCGCCCGGTCGAACCGGGCGCCGCCGTCGTCGACGACGACGCCGGGACCGCTGCCCCCTGACAGCTCCGGCTGCCAGCTCGCCCCGGGCTCCGCCGCGACGGCGGGCACCACGGCGACCGCACAGAGCGCGCCGGTGGCGGCGAGCAGACCGACACCCCGCAGCCCGGTCCGCGTGATCCTGCGCATGTCGACAAACCCCCGCTGCATCGTGTGACTCGTGTGACGACCGTGATTCCGGTGATCCCTGTGGACCGTGTGTCGTCAGTGGCTGAAGCACACTCGATGTACAGGCGGGGCGCAACGCACGCTGCGTTAACCAACTCCAAGGTGTGTACGTCCGTTTCACTGGACCGGGTGGCTCTCTCTCCACCCGGCGCGGCGCGTTCGGTCGCGCTCCGCGACCGGTGATTCCGGTGGGTGATCGGACCGGGCGGACGACGGCCCGGTCAGCTCGCCGGGGCGAACAGCCTGGCGACGGCGGCCCGGTCGGGCTTCCCGATCCCCCGCTCCGGGACGGCCGCGGCGCGGCGGATCGTCCGCGGGACCGCGGCCCGGCCGCACGACGCACGCACGGCGTCCTGCAGCGCGGAGTCCGGCGGAGCACCGTCGTCGGTGGTCACCACCAGCGCGGCCACGACCTGGCCCCACTCCGCGTCCGGGAGCCCCACCACGCAGGCGCCGCCCACCCCGGGCAGCGCCAGCAACGCCCGCTCGACGGCCGCCGGGGCGACCTTCTCGCCGCCGGTGTTGATCACGTCGTCCGCCCGGCCGAGCACGGTCAGCCGCCCGTCGGGACCGAGCTCGCCGAGATCGCCGGTGCGGAACCCTTCCGGCCCGAACGACGCGGCGGTGGCGTCCGGCGCGCCGAGGTAGCCGGCGGCGACGACCGCCCCGCCGAGCACCACCCGTCCGGAACCGGGCTCGATCGTCACCGACACACCCTCCAGTGCGGCACCGTCGTAGACCGACCCGCCGCAGGTCTCGCTCATCCCGTAGGTGGCGACCACCCGGATCCCGGCCGCCTCGGCCCGGGCCCGCAGGGCGGGATCGAGCGCGGCCCCGCCGACCAGCACGGCGTCGTAGCCGGCGAGCGCGTACAGCGGGGCGGAGCCGTGGTCGAGGACGCGGCCCAGCTGGGTCGGGACGAGGCTCGTGTAGCGGCGGTCGCCGTGCCGCATCCGGCCGGTGGCCCGGGCGAACCCGGCGGGCCGGAATCCCTCGCGGACGTCCTGCACCACGCACGCCGTCCCGGCCAGCAGGGCCCGCGAGACCACCTGCAGTCCCGCGACGTGCTCGGCAGGTAGCGCGAGCAACCAGGCCCCCGGCCCGCCGAGGCGGTCGTGGGTGGCGGCGGCGGAGGCGCGTAGCGCGTCACCGGTCAGCGCGACGTGCTTGGGTTCCCCGGTCGATCCCGAGGTGGCGACGACGGCGGCGAGCCCGTCCGGCAGCGCCTCCGCGGCGACGGCCCTGGCGACCGGCTCCGGCAGCGGCGGCTCGCCGCCCGGCGCCGCCCGCACCGGCAGGACCGCGGGCCCGGCGCCGTCGAGCGCGGAGCGCAGCGCCGCGGCCAGGCGCGTCACCGACTCGGACGATCCGTCCACCCCGACCACACGCACGTCCATGGGGGACCAGCCTGCCACCGTGACGATCGCGACCGTCGGTGGCGTCCGAACGGAGCCTTCATCAGATGTGACGAATGAGGTAGGGGAGCTGCAACGGACCGCCGCTCCCGCACGACAGGCCGGACGAGAGCGGCGGCACCACGTCCCGCTCCGCGGAGGTCGAAGGAGCTCCCCATGTCGCACAGCGCACCCGCCGGCTCGTCCCCGACCGGCAGCCCGCGTTCCCTGCGTTGCCGCAGGCCGGCCGCGACCGGGCACCGCGCCGCCGCCGGCGAGCTGGCCGCACTGGCGTTCCTCAGCCCGGTGCCCGCCGCCCCGGCGGCCGCGCGGCCGGCACCGGTGCCGCACCCGCGCCCGTCGGCGGAGTGATCAGTAGTGCCAGGGGAACGGTGACCAGTCCGGGTCCCGCTTCTGCAGGAACGAGTCCCGGCCCTCGACCGCCTCGTCGGTCATGTACGCCAGCCGGGTCGCCTCTCCGGCGAACAGCTGCTGGCCGACCAGGCCGTCGTCGGCGAGGTTGAACGCGTACTTCAGCATCCGCTGCGCGGTCGGGGACTTGCCGTTGATCTCACTGGCCCACTGCAGCGCGGTGGTCTCCAGCTCGGCGTGCGGGACGACCTCGTTGACCGCGCCCATCCGGTGCATCTGCTCGGCCGAGTAGGTCCGGCCCAGGAAGAAGATCTCCCGGGCGAACTTCTGCCCGACCTGCTTGGCCAGGTACGCCGAGCCGTAGCCGCCGTCGAACGAGCCGACGTCGGCGTCGGTCTGCTTGAACCGGGCGTGCTCGGCCGAGGCCAGGGTCAGGTCGGCGACCGCGTGCAGCGAGTGCCCGCCACCGGCGGCCCAGCCGTTGACCACGGCGATGACGACCTTGGGCATGAACCGGATCAGGCGCTGGCACTCCAGGATGTGCAGCCGCCCCGCCCGCCCGGCCTGCACGGTGTCGGCGGTGTCGCCGTCGGCGTACTGGTAGCCGGTGCGGCCGCGGATGCGCTGGTCCCCGCCGGAGCAGAAGGCGCGCTTGCCGTCCTTGGGGGAGGGCCCGTTCCCGGTCAGCAGCACGGCGCCGACGTCGGCGCTGGTCCGGGCGTGCTCCAGGGCGGTGAACAGCTCGTCGACGGTGCCGGGGCGGAACGCGTTGAGGACCTCGGGCCGGTCGAACGCGATCCGCACCGCCCCGGTGGCCACCGCACGGTGGTAGGTGATGTCGGTGAAGGAGAACCCCTCCACCGGCCGCCAGGCGTCGGGATCGAAGGTCTCGGAGACGGGCATGATCGGCAGCCTAGAGTCCGCGCTCCGGCTCCAGCAGGCCGCGCCCTCGGCGCCCGCTCGTCGCGCGGGGTGGCGGGCACGCTGCGAGTCTGCGAGGGCCGCCCGATCCCGAGCAACGGAGTTCCGCCGTGCGCCGCACGCTGATGATCGTCCTCGTCGCCCTCCCCGGCCTGCTGCTCGCGCTCGCCGGCTACCACCACCCGCGCGGGCTCGACCTGACGACGGCGAACGAGTGGTGGACCGCGCACGTCCCGCTGGTCCCGGTGTTCCCGCTGCTCGGCGTGGCGCTGTGGGTGCTGCTGCGCCAGGAGACCGGGCCGGTCGCCTGGATCGGGAAGATCGGGGCGTACCTGTTCGGGTGCTTCTACACCGCGCTCGACTGCCTGGCCGGGATCGCGGCCGGGCTGGTGCTGGAGACCGAGGGCCGCGGGCAGCAGTCGATCATCGAGCTGATCGCGCTCGGCGACCGGCTCTCCTACATCGGGACGGCGTCGTACCTGGTCGCGACGGTCTGCGTGGCGGGGCTGCTGTTCCGCCGGGCCGGGTGGGCGGTCCTGCCGGGGGCGGTGCTGCTGATCGGTGCGGCGATCCCGTTCCAGACCTCGCACATCTTCTGGCCGACCGGCGTGGTCGCGATGCTGCTGACCGGGCTGGGCGCCGGGCTCGTCGAGTGGGCCCGGCCGGTCCCGGCGGGGACCGGCGACCGTGAAGGGATGCGCATCTCCTGATCGACGGGGCAGACTCGGCCGCGGAGTTCCACCCGTTGCCGTGTCGGACCCTGGAGGACGCGTCCATGACGATCCCGAATGTCGACCTCACCGAGGAGACGATCTTCACCTGGGGCGCGCCGCCCCTGAAGTTCGGTGCCGGCTCGATCGACGAGATCGGTTTCGAGATGACCGGCTACGGGGCGGGCCGGGTCCTCATCGTGACCGACCCCGGTGTGCGCCTGCTCGGCATCCCCGAGCGCATCGCCGAGTCCCTGCAGCGCTACGGCATCGGTTCCGAGATCTTCGACGGCGTCCACGTCGAGCCGACCGACGACTCGATGGTCAAGGCCACCGAGTACGCCCGCGCCCAGGGCCCGTGGGACGGCTTCGTCGCCGTCGGCGGCGGGTCCGCGATCGACACCGCCAAGGCGATCAACCTGCTGACCAGCGGCCCCGGCGAGCTGATGGACTTCATCAACAAGCCGATCGGCAACGCGAAGGTGCCCGAGGGCCCGCTCAAGCCGCTGATCGCCGTCCCGACGACGGCCGGTACCGGCTCGGAGTCCACCGCGATGTGCGTGCTGGACATCCTGTCGATGAAGGTCAAGACCGGGATCAGCCACTGGCGGCTGCGCCCGACCCTGGCCGTGATCGACCCGCTGGTCACGATGTCGCTGCCGCCGGAGGTCACCGCCGCGTCCGGGATGGACATCGTCTGCCACGCGCTGGAGTCCTACACGGCGCGCTGGTACACGACGTTCGACCGGAAGAAGCCCGAGGAGCGGGTCACCTACTGCGGCTCGAACCCGGTCTCGGACCTCTGGTGCGAGAAGTCGATGACGCTGCTCGCACAGTCCTTCCGGGACGCCGTGCACCGCGGCGCCGACGACCTGGAGGCCCGCTCGAACATGATGATGGCGGCGACGTTCGCCGGGATGGGGTTCGGCAACTCCGGCGTGCACATCCCGCACGCCAACGCCTACCCGATCGCCGGGATGGTCAAGGACTTCACGCCGGCCGGCTACCCGCAGGACGAGCCGATGGTGCCGCACGGCATGTCGGTGTCGCTGACCGCGCCGGAGGCGTTCCGGTTCTCCTTCGACTCCGCACCGGACCGGCACCTCAAGGCGGCCGAGCTGATGGCCCCGCGCGCGGACCGGCTGAACGACCAGCGTGAGCAGCTGCCGTCGGTGCTGATCGACCTGATGCGCGACATCGGCATCCCCAACGGGATCGGCGGCGTCGGGTACACCGAGTCGGACGTGCCGGACCTGGTGCCCGGGACGATGAAGCAGCAGCGGCTCCTCGCGACGTGCCCGCGCACCCCCACCGAGGACGACATCGCCGACATCCTCACGAAGTCGGTCGAGAACTGGTGAGCCGGTGACCTCCGGCAGGCCGGGGTAGCGTCGTCGCGTCCCGGCCTGCCGAGAGGAGTGCTGTGAGTACCGCGACCACCACCGCGTACCGCGCCCTGGAGAACGAGCTGCGTGCCGCCGTCGGCGGTGAGGTCCGGTTCGACGCCGGCAGCCGCGCCATGTGGTCGGCCGACGCGTCGAACTACCGGGGTGTCCCGATCGGCGTGATCGCTCCGCGCGACGCGGCCGACGTCGAGGCGGCGATGGCGGTCTGCCGCGCCCACGACGTGCCCGTCATGCCGGTCGGATCACGGACCTCGATCGCCGGTCAGGCGGTGAACACCGCGGTCGCGCTCGACTTCCGCACCCACATGGACTCGATCCTGTCGGTCGACCCGGACGCGCGGACCGCGACGGTCCAGCCCGGTGCGGTGTGCGACGCCGTCCGCGACGCCGGGAAGCCGCACGGGCTGACGTTCGGGCCGGACCCGTCGACGCACAACCGCTGCTCGATCGGCGGGATGATCGGCAACAACGCCTGCGGCTCGCACTCGGTGGCCTGGGGCAAGACGGTCGACAACGTCCGCTCGCTGGACGTCCTGACCTACCGCGGGGAGCGGATCACCCTCGGCCCGGACGGCACCGAGACCGGCGCGATCCCGGACGCGCTGCGTGCGCTGGGCGCCGAGATGGCGACCGACGTGGCGAACCACGTCCCGGAGCTGACCCGCCGGGTGTCGGGCTACAACCTCGACCAGCTCGTCCCCGGGAACGTGAACCTGGCGAAGGCACTGGTCGGGACCGAGGGCACCTGCGCCACGATCCTCGCCGCGACGGTGGACCTGGTCGAGTCGCCGCCCGCGCGGGCGCTGGCCGTGCTGGGCTTCCCCGACGCCTACCACGCCGCCGACAACGTGATGATCGTCCGCGAGCACTCCCCGCTGACCATCGAGGGGATGGACGCCGGCCTGATCGCGTCGCTGCGTGCGCTGCGCCCCGACGAGACGACCTCGCGGATGCTGCCGGAGGGCAAGGGCTGGCTCTACGTCGAGACGGGCGGCGAGGACCGGGCGGCCGCCGAGGCCGCCGCGCACGCCGTCGCGTCCGCGATGAAGCCCTACACCACCGGCGCCGTCGTGGTCTCCGAGCCGAAGCAGATGGCCGCGCTGTGGCGGGTCCGCGAGGAGGGTGCCGGTCTGGTGACCCGCTCGCCCGACGGCGGCGAGGCATGGCCGGGCTGGGAGGACGCCGCCGTCCCGCCGGAGAAGTTCGGTGCCTACCTGCGCGAGTTCGACAAGGTGCTGGAGCGGCACGGCCGCACGGGCATCTACTACGGCCACTTCGGCGACGGCTGCCTGCACGTCCGGATCGACTTCGACCTGCTGACGAAGCCGGGGATCGCGAACTTCCGGGCTTTCATGACCGATGCGGCGGACGTCGTCGTCGCGCACGGTGGGTCGCTCTCGGGTGAGCACGGCGACGGGCAGGCCCGCGCCGAGCTGCTGCCGCGCATGTACCCGCCGCAGATCATCACCGGCTTCGAGCGGTTCAAGGCGGTCTGGGACCCGGACGACCGGATGAACCCCGGCCGCGTCGTGCGCCCGGCGACGATGGACGAGAACCTGCGCGTCCAGCTCGGCATGCCGACCATGCCCGACGAGCCGAAGCTGGCCTTCGGGCACGACCGCGGCTCGTTCCACCGGGCCACCCGGCGCTGCCTGGGTGTCGGCAAGTGCGCGATCGACACCGGCTCCGGGGTGATGTGCCCGAGCTGGAACGTCACCAAGGAGGAGAAGCACTCCACCCGCGGACGCGCGCGGCTGCTGTTCGAGATGGCGAACGGCGAGATCATCACCGACGGCTGGCAGTCCGACGAGGTCGCCGAGTCGCTCGACCTCTGCCTGTCCTGCAAGGGCTGCAAGTCCGACTGTCCGGTCGGTGTGGACATGGCGTCGTACAAGACCGAGTTCCTCGCCAACCGCTACCACCGCAGGCTCCGGCCGCGCACGCACTACTCGATGGGCGCGCTGCCGCGCTGGCTGCGGATGGTGGGGGCGCTCCCGGCGGCCGCCGTCGACGGGCTGAACCGGCTCGCGCAGGTGCCGCTGCTGGCGACGGTCGCGAAGAAGGCGGGCGGGATCGACGCCCGCCGGGCCATCCCGCCGATCGCCCGCGAGACCTACACCGCGCAGGCCGCACGCGGCCTGCCGATGTCGCGGGTCCCGGACCTCGGGATCGCCCCGGGAAGCCGCGGCCCGCTGCTGCTGTGGACCGACACCTTCACCGACCACTTCGACCCGGAGATCGCGGCGGACGCCGTCGCCGTCCTCACCGGGCTCGGGTACCGGGTCGAGCTGCCGCCCAGGAACGTGTGCTGCGGCCTGACCTGGACCTCGACCGGCCAGGTCACCGCCGCCCGCCGGGTGCTGGCGCGCAGCCTGCGGGCGATCGGCCCGGCGCTCGACGCGGGGATCCCGGTCGTCGGACTGGAGCCGTCGTGCACCGCCGCCCTGCGGTCCGACGCGGCGGAGCTGCTGCCCGACGAGCCGCGGGTCACGGTCCTCGAGCAGCAGGTGTCGACGTTCGCGGAGTTGCTGAACCGGCACGCCGACGAGCTCGCCGCCGTCGCGGGGGAGGGCAACGGCGCGGCGCTGGTGCAGATCCACTGCCACCAGCACGCCGAGCTGGGCAGCGAACCGGACCGCGCGGTGCTGGCGGCGCTCGGGGTGGACGCGACCGTGCTCGACTCCGGCTGCTGCGGCCTGGCCGGCAACTTCGGCTTCGAGGACGGGCACTACGACGTCTCGATGGCCTGTGCCGAGCGTGCGCTGCTCCCCGCGGTCCGGGCCGCCGACGGCGCGGTGGACCTGCTCGCCGACGGCTACTCCTGCCGTACCCAGGTCCGGCAGGCCGGGGAGCGGGAGCCGGTGCACCTCGCCCAGATCGCCGCCCGGGCGCTGCGGGGCTGACAGCGGATGGGCGACGAGCGGCGGGCACTGGTCCTCGGCGGTGGCGGGATCACCGGGATCGCCTGGATGTACGGGCTGGTCGCGGGTCTGGCGGCGGACGGGATCGACCTGACCGGGGCCGATCTCGTCGTCGGGACGTCGGCGGGGTCGGCGGTCGGAGCGAACCTCGCCGCCGGACGGGACCCGCAGGCGTTGCTGGAGACCCAGCTCGCGCCGCCGTCGGGCGAGATCGCGGCGAACCTCGGGCTGCGTCTCGCCGTCCGGTACGGGGTGGCCGCGCTGGCGGGCCCGCGGGACGCCCGCCGGGTCCGCGCCCGGATCGGCCGGATGGCGCTGGCCGCCGACACCGTCGGGGAGGCCGAGCGACTCGCCGCGATCGGGTCCCGGCTCGGCGACGCCGGCTGGCCGTCCGGCCGTGACCTGTGGATCACCGCGGTGGACGCGTACACCGGCGACCTCCGGGTCTTCACCCGCGACGACGGCGTCCCGCTCGCCACCGCGGTCGCCGCCAGCTGCGCGGTCCCCGGCGTCTGGCCACCGGTGACGGCCGCCGGAACCCGCTGGATCGACGGCGGGGTGCGGTCCATGGCCAACGCCGACCTCGCCGCCGGGTACGGCCGCGTCGTCGTGCTCGCCCCGCTGACCGGCGGGCTCGGGTCGGCCGTCGCCCCGCGGGTGCAGGCCGAGGCGCTCGGCGCGCTCGGGCGGGTCGCCTGCGTCGAGCCGGACCGCCGCGCCCGGCGCGCGTTCGGCCGCAACGTGCTCGACCCGGCACGGCGGCCGGCCGCGGCCCGGGCCGGGCGGGCGCAGGCGGCCGGCGTCGCAGCAGAGATCGCCCGGGTGTGGGGCTGAGCTATTCCCCGTCGAGGCACATCCCACGGTGGGGCATGTGCGCGCGCAGGCGCGGGTAGACCGGAGTCATGGCTACTCCCACGATCACGCTCAACGACGGCCGGGAGATCCCGCAGCTCGGCTTCGGCGTCTTCCAGATCGAGCCCGGCGACACCGCGGAGAAGGTCAAGGCGGCCCTGGACGTGGGCTACCGGCACATCGACACCGCGCAGATGTACGGCAACGAGGAGGGCGTCGGGAAGGGGATCGCCGACGCGGGCGTCCCGCGCGACGAGCTCTGGATCACCACGAAGCTGAACAACGACGGCCACGGCCGCGGCTCGGCCGTCGAGCGCCTCGACGACAGCCTCACCAAGCTCGGCCTCGACCACGTCGATCTCTACCTGATCCACTGGCCGAAGCCGCAGGAGGACCGCTACGTCGAGACCTGGCAGGGCTTCGAGGACGCGAGGAAGGCCGGGCAAGGCCCGGTCGATCGGCGTCTCCAACTTCCAGGTCCCGCACCTGGACCGGCTCGCGGCCGAGACCTCGACGGTGCCGGCGATCAACCAGATCGAGTTCCACCCGCACCTGGTCCAGCGCGAGCTGCGCGACTACCACCGGCAGCACGGCATCGCGACCGAGGCGTGGAGCCCGATCGGCCAGGGCAAGGGCCTGCTCGACGCCCCGGAGCTCGCCGAGCTCGCCCGGAAGTACGGCAAGTCCGCCGCGCAGGTCGTGCTCCGCTGGCACATCCAGCTCGGGAACATCGTGTTCCCGAAGTCGAACGACCCGGGCCGGATCAAGGAGAACTTCGAGATCTTCGACTTCTCCCTGACCGACGACGACATCGCGTCGATCGAGAAGCTGCACACCGGCAAGCGGATCGGCCCGGACCCCGACGACTTCGGCTGAGTCCGCGCCACCCGCTCGCGGTACCGGCGGCCCGGCGTCCCACGGTGGACGCCGGGCCGCTCTCGTGCGCGGGGCCGGTCGCCGGGGTGGGTGACGTAGCTCACCCCGCGCATTCCCGGTGGACACGGGGCCGTCGCCACCCGAACGTGATCGGGACGGGGGGACACCGGTGGACGTGCACACCGCCGTCCGTACGGTGGGGTCGATGTTGGCGATCACCGAGAACGCCGCCGAGGCGATCAAGACCCTGAGCACCGACGCCGAGCTGCCCGACGACGGCGGCCTGCGCATCACCGCGCCGGACCCCGCGCAGGGCCTGGAGCTCGCGCTGGCGCAGACGGCCGACGACCAGGACACCGTCCTGCGCGGCGAGGGCATCACCGTCTTCCTGGAGCCCACCGCGGCCCAGCTGCTGGACGACAAGGTGCTCGACGTGCAGCCGGTGACGACGGAGGGCGGTGAGGAGGAGCTGCGCTTCGCCATCGTCGCGCAGTCCGACGCCGCCGAGCCCGAGCAGGCCTGACCCCCGCCCACCCCTCTTCCGCACTCGAACCGGGGAGCCCCGGACCGGCGACACCGGTCCGGGGCTCCCCGGTTCGTAGCGGGGTCAGAGCTCGGTGACCGCTCCGTCCCGCAGCTCCCAGCGACGGGTCGCGCGGACCGTGTCCAGCATCCGCCGGTCGTGCGTGACCAGCAGGACCGTCCCGGTGAACGCGTCGAGCGCCTGCTCCAGCTGCTCGATCGCGGGCAGGTCGAGGTGGTTGGTCGGCTCGTCGAGCACGAGCAGGTTCACCCCGCGGGCCTGCAGCAGCGCCAGCCCGGCCCGGGTCCGCTCACCCGGTGACAGCGACGCCGCGGTCCGCAGCACCTGGTCGGCGGTGAGCGCGTACTTGGCCAGCAGCGTCCGCACCTCGGACTCGGGCCAGTCGGGCACCTCCTCCCCGAACGCCCGCAGCAGCGTCTGCTCGCCGAGGAACGCGCCGCGGGCCTGGTCGATCTCCCCGACGACCACCCCCGATCCCGGCCCGGCGGCGCCGGTGTCCGGTGCGATCCGGCCGAGCAGCAGCCCGAGGAGCGTCGACTTCCCGGCGCCGTTCGCGCCGGTGACGACGACCCGGTTCGCCCACTCCAGCTGGAGCGTCACCGGGCCGAGCACGAAGTCCCCGCGGCGCACGACGGCCGCGTCCGCCCGCGCGACGACCGTCCCGGACCGGGGCGCGGCCGCGATCGTCATCCGCAGCTCCCACTCCTTGCGGGGCTCCTCGACGACCTCCAGCCGCTCGATCGCCCGCTCGGTCTGGCGGGCCTTCGCGGCCTGCTTCTCGCTGGACTCGGCGCGCAGGGCGCGCACGTTCTTGTCCGGGTCCTTGGTCTTGCGGCGCGCGTTCCGGACGCCCTGGGCCATCCAGTTCCGTTGCATCACGGCCCGCTGCCGGAGTGCGCCCAGCTTGTCGGCGTACTCGTCGTAGTCCTCGCGTGCGTGCCGGCGCGCGATCTCGCGTTCGGCGAGGTAGGCCTCGTGTCCGCCGTCGTGGATCCGGACCTGCTGCTGGGCGAGGTCGAGCTCGACGATCCGGTTCACCGTGCGGGCCAGGAACTCGCGGTCGTGGCTGACCAGGACGGTCGGGGTGCCCTGGCGGGCGAGGCCGGTGACGAACCGCTCCAGTCGGTCCAGCCCGTCGAGGTCCAGATCGTTGGTGGGCTCGTCGAGCAGCAGGAGGTCGTAGCGGGACAGCAGCAGCGCGGCGAGGTTCGCCCGCGCCGCCTGCCCGCCGGACAGCCCGGTCATCGGCGCGCCGGTCCCGACGCCGAGCCCGACCTCGCGCAGCGCGTCGCCGGCCCGCTCGTCGAGGTCGGCCCCGCCGAGGGCGAGCCAGCGGTCCAGCGCGCCGGCGTACCGGTCGTCGGCACCCGGGGCGCCGGACGCCAGGTCCTCGGCCGCGGTGTCCATCGTGGACTGTGCCGCGGCCACGCCGGTGCGCCGGGCGAGGAAGCCGGCCACCGTCTCGCCGGGCCGCCGGTCGGGCTCCTGTGGCAGGTGCCCGACCGTGGCGTCCGGCGGGGCGAGCGTCAGCTTTCCGGCGTCGGGCTCCCGTTCCCCGGCGAGCAGCGACAGCAGGGTCGACTTCCCGGCGCCGTTCGCGCCGACCAGGCCGACGACGTCGCCCGGTGCGACGACGAGGTCCAGCCCGGAGAACAGGGGGTGATCGCCGTGGCCCGCGGCCAGGCCCGTCACGTGCAGGGTCGCGCTCATCTCGGGCGGAACGTTACCCCGCGGCCGCTCCCGTCAGAGTGCGCCGCCGAACAGGCGGTGCAGGGCCTCCCAGTGCCGCTGCTCGGCAGCGTCGTCGTGGGCGGGAGTGTCGGGAACGGCGAACCCGTGCGCCGCCGGATAGGTCTCCACCGTGTGGCCGACACCGGCGCCGGACAGGGCCTCCTCCAGCCGCTGCCGCTGCTCCTCGGGGAACGAGCGGTCGTCGGTGGCGCCCGCGACGTACACGGTGGCGCGGATCCGGTCGGCGAGCCGGTGCACGCTGGCCGGGTCGTCGGTGGCGAGGTTCCCGCCGTGGAACGACGCCGCCGCGGCCACCCGCTCGGGCTGCGTGCCGGCCGTCCGCAGCGCCATCACGCCGCCCATGCAGTACCCGGTGACGCCGACCCGGGGGCCGGCGACCTCGGGGCGGTCGAGCAGCGCCGTCACCCAGGCCTCCGCGTCGACGGCGACCATCCGCGGCTCCAGCGAGGAGACCATCCCCATCAGCCGGGCGCGCTCGTCGTCGTCGGTGAACACGGTGCTCATGTCGAAGGGCGCCCAGTCGCCGTGCCGGTGGTAGACGTCGGGCAGCAGCACCGCGTAGCCGAGGACGGCGAGGTGGGCGGCCATGTCGTGCATGGCCTTCCGGACCCCGCCCGCGTCGACGTAGAGCACGACCCCGGGCCAGGGGCCGTCGCCGTCCGGGGTGTGCAGGCTGGCACGGGCGTCGCCGTCGGGGGTGGGGATCGTCAGGTCGGTACGCGGCACGGGGCGGCTCCGGGGACGGTGGTCGGGTCGGTGCCCGTTCTACGCCCGGCGGAGCCGCCGCGCTCGGTGAGGATCAGTGCCGCGTCAGCGCTCCGTCAGCGCATCGTCGGCGTCGAGGCGGCGGGTCCGGGTCTCCGAGTAGAGCGCCACGGCGACGATCGTCACCACCGAGCTGGCCGCGATGTAGACGGCGATCGAGAAGCCGGTGCCGGTCGCGGTCAGCAGTGCGACCGCGATCACCGGGGCGAGACCGCCGGCGAACACCGAGGCCAGCTGGTAGCCGATGGACACCCCCGAGTAGCGGACCTTCGTGCCGAACAGCTCGGACAGGAACGCCGCCTGCGGTCCGTACATCGCGCCGTGCAGCACCAGGCCGACCGTCACCGCGATCGCGGTGAGCGCGAAGTTCCGCGTGTCGAGGAGGTAGAAGAACGCGAACGCCCAGACACCGACGCCGACCGCACCGACCAGGTACACCGGCTTGCGCCCGACCCGGTCGGAGATCGCGCCCCACATCGGGGTGGTCACCAGGTGCACGGCCGCACCGATCAGCACCGCCCCCAGCACGAACGACGACGGCAGGTCGAGCTGACGGGTCGCGTAGGTGGAGATGACGATCGTGAAGATGTAGTAGGAGACGTTCTCGGCGAACCGGGCGCCCATCGCGGTCAGCACCTCGCGCGGGTACTGCCGGAACACGTCGACGATCGGCATCGTCTCCTTCTCGCCGGCCGCGGCCCGCGCGGCTGCCTTCGCCTGCGCCTCCCGGAACACCGGGGACTCCTCGACGGCGAGCCGGACGTACAGGCCGATCAGCACCAGCACGGCGGACAGCAGGAACGGGATCCGCCAGCCCCAGGCCTGGAAGGCCTCCTCGGACTGCACCAGCGCCATCACCGCGAGCAGGCCGTTGGCGAGCAGCTGCCCGGCGGGCGCGCCGGCCTGCGGCCAGCTCGCCCAGAACCCCCGGTGCTCGGGCTTCCCGTGCTCGGACACGATCAGGACGGCGCCGCCCCACTCGCCGCCCAGTGCGAAGCCCTGGATCAGGCGCAGCAGCACCAGCAGCGCCGGCGCGGCGATGCCGATCGTGGCGTAGCCCGGCAGCAGGCCGATCGCGAACGTCGACAGGCCCATCATGAGCAGCGAGATGACCAGCAGCTTCTTGCGGCCGATCTTGTCGCCGTAGTGGCCGAACACCAGGCCGCCCAGCGGGCGCGCGATGAACCCGACGGCGAACGTGCCGAGCGAGAGCAGCAGGCCGGTGGCGCCGTCGGAGTCCGGGAAGAACACCTGCGGGAAGACCAGCGCCGCGGCGACGCCGTAGAGGAAGTAGTCGTACCACTCGACCGTCGTGCCGAGCATGCTCGCCGCGACCACGCGGCCGATCGGCGTGCGTGGCCGGCCGGGCTCCGTCGGCGTCGTCCCGGTTCCCGGTGCGGTGGCACCGGACTGCGTGTCGGACACGGTCTCTCCCCATCGTGAGACTGGCTGTCGGTGGCGTCACCGTAGTTCGTCCGGGTGACGGATACACCGGTTCCCACCACACCAGGACCCGGCATCCGACGTGCTGCGGCCACACCGGGCCGACGGTCACCGCCACACTGGACCCATGTCCGACGACGACTACCTGCCGCTGCCCGAGGACGCCGACCGCGTGCTGGTCGTCGTCGCCCATCCGGACGACATGGAGTACGGCGGTTCCGGCGCCGTCGCCCGCTGGACGTCGCAGGGCAGGCGGGTCACCTACCTGCTGGTCACCCGCGGTGAGGCGGGGATCGACACCCTCGCCCCCGACGCGTGCGCCCCCGTCCGCGAGGCCGAGCAGCGGGCGGCGTGCGCGGCCGTCGGCGTCGACGTCGTCGAGTTCCTCGACCATCCCGACGGCCTGGTCGAGTACTCGGTCGCGCTGCGCCGCGACATCGCCGCGGCGATCCGCAGGCACCGGCCGCAGCTCGTCGTCACCGGGAACCACCGGGAGTCGTGGGACGCCGACGGCGCCGCGCCCAACCACGCCGATCACGTCGCCGTCGGCCGGGCCGTCATCGACGCCGTCCGGGACGCGGCGAACCGGTGGCTGTTCCCGGAGGCGGGCGAGCGGTGGGACGGCGTGCGCGGGGTCGCGGTCGCGGCGTCGCCCCGCGCGCGGCACGCGGTCGACATCTCCGGGCACCTCGACGCGGCCGTCGCCTCGCTGGAGGCGCACCGGGCGTACCTGGCGGCACTGGACGGCGACATGGCGGGCAGCGGGGTCCTGCGGGAGTGGGCGGCCGGGGTCGCGACCCGGCTCCCCGGCGCGAGCGCGGCGACGACCTTCGAGTACCTGGAGGTCTGAGCCGCCGACGACGGGCGTCACAGGTGGAGGCCCCGCCGTACGGGGTACCGTCGATACCGGCCGGTCGCGGTCGCGCCTCCCGAGCGCCGGACCGCACGACCGGCGGCGGGTCTCCGGAGCGTGCGTCTCGCCGCCCGCCCGGCCCCCACCACGGCTACCGAGGGTTGATTGCGTGAACGGCTCCACCGCCCAGGCTCGCGTCCTCGTGGACGAGCTGATCCGCGCCGGCGTCACCGAC
This sequence comes from Pseudonocardia sp. EC080619-01, assembly GCF_001420995.1. NCBI lineage: Bacteria > Bacillati > Actinomycetota > Actinomycetes > Pseudonocardiales > Pseudonocardiaceae > Pseudonocardia > Pseudonocardia sp. EC080619-01. The sequence continues at coordinate 3,573,505 of NZ_CP012184.1, forward strand.
GCTGTGCTCTGCCCGGGCTCCCGCAACGCGCCGCCGGCGTTCGCGCTGGCCCGGGCCGAGGCGCTCGGGCTGATCCGGCTGCACGTCCGGATCGACGAGCGGACGGCGGGCTTCCTCGCACTCGGCCTGGCGCTGGCCTCCGGGCGTCCGGTGCCGGTCGTCGTCACCTCGGGGACGGCCGTCGCGAACCTGCATCCCGCCGTGCTCGAGGCCGCCCACGCCGGGGTGCCGCTGATCGCGCTCACCGCGGACCGGCCGCCCGAGCTCGTCGGGACCGGTGCCAGCCAGACGATCGCGCAGTCCGCCCTGTTCGGGCCGACCGTGCGCTGGTCCGGCTCGCTCGCCGTGCCCGACGTGGTGACCGACACGGAGGCGCGGCGCTGGCGGTCGTCGGTGGCGCGCGCGCTGGCGGCGGCGACCGGGACCGGGGCCGGTGCCCCCGGCCCGGTGCACCTGGACCTGCCCTACGCCGAGCCGCTGGTGCCCGAGGGCCCGGCCGCGACGCCCGGTGCGCAGGACCTCCTCGGGCCCGGCGTCCCCGCCGGCCGCGCCGCCGGAGCGGCCTGGACCGCGGTGACCCGGCCGGTGCGGACGGCGCCGCCACTGCCGCTGGACCCCGCCGCCCGGACCCTCGTGATCGCCGGTACCGGCGGCCCGGCCGCCGATCCCGGCCTGCTCGGTGGCGCCCCGCTGGTGGCCGAGCCGTCGTCGCCGTGGTGGCCGCACGCCCTGCGCACCGGCCCCTGGCTGATCGACCGGCCGGAGCTGCGGCCGACGCAGGTGGTCGTCCTGGGCCGTCCGACGCTGCACCGCGCGGTGTCCGCCGTGCTCGCGGACCCCGGCATCGCGGTGTACGCCGACCCCGGTCAGGACGGCGTCGGCTGGACCGACGTGTCCGGCACGGTCCGGGCCGTCGGCGCGCTGCCCGCCCTCACCCCGCCCGACGACTGGACGTGGGCGTGGGGCGACGCCGACCGGGCCGCGGCCAAGGCCCTCGACACCGCCCTCGACGACGGCACCGCCGACGGTGCGCCCGGCCTGCGCCTGGCCCGTCAGGTCGTCGCCGCGCAGCGCGACGGCGGGCAGCTCGTCCTCGGCTCGTCGAACCCGGTCCGCGACGTCGCGCTCGCCGCCACCCCCCGGTCCGGGCTGACGGTGCGCGCGAACCGGGGCGTCGCGGGGATCGACGGGACGGTGTCGACCGCCGTCGGCGCCGCGCTGGCGCACGACGGCCCGACCGCGCTGCTGCTCGGTGACCTCACCCTGGTGCACGACACGACGGGCCTGGTCATCGGCCCGGACGAGCCCTGCCCGGACCTCACCGCGGTCGTCCTCGACGACGACGGCGGCGGCATCTTCCACCTGCTCGAGCAGGGCGGCGCGGAACACGCGCACGCCTTCGAGCGGATCTTCGGCACCCCGACCGGGGTCGATCTCGTCGGGCTGGCCCGCGCCGCGGGCTGGGACGCGGCCGACTGGTCCGGTGACCCGGCCGAGCTGACCGCACGGCCCGGCTCCGGGCGCCGCCTGGTCCGTGTCCGGGTGCCGCGGGCCGGTCTGCGCGACGCGCACGCCGCCCTCCGCGAGGCCGTGGGCGCGGCACTGGGCTGAGTGCGCTCAGCCCTCCAGCGCCTCCCGGACGGCGCGCATCTTGGCGGCGGCCTCGCGCACCTCCGCGTCGGGATCGGAGTCGGCGACGATCCCGCACCCGGCGAACAACCGCGCCGTCCGGCCGCGCAGCTCGGCGCAGCGCAGCGCGATGCCGGTCTCCCCGCCGCCGTCGGCGTCGACGTAGCCGACCGGGCCGGCGTAGCGGCCGCGGTCGAGCCCCTCGATCTCCGTGATCAGCGCGGTCGCGTCCGGGGTCGGGGTCCCGCCGACGGCCGCGGTCGGGTGCACCGCACCGAGCAGCGTCAGCAGGGAGGCGGGGCGCGCCGCGTCGAGCCGGGCGGTGACGTCGCTCGCCAGGTGGGACACGTTGGGCAGGGTCAGGACGGACGGGCCGTCCGGCACCCGCAGGTCGGTCACCAGCGGCCGCAGCGACGCGGCGAGGGAGTCGACCGCGTAGGCGTGCTCGCGGCGGTCCTTCGCGGACCCGGCGAGCGCGCTGTCCACATCGGTCCCGTCGCCGGAGGGCCACATCGTCCCGGCCAGCACCCGCGACTCCACGGTCGGCCCGTCGAGCCGCAGCAGCAGCTCCGGGGTGGCGCCGACCAGGCCGTCGACGGCGAACGTCCAGCACGTCGGGAACCGTCGGGCGAGCCCGCCCAGGAGGAAGCGCGTGTCGAGGTCCGCGTCGGCGTGCGCGAGCAGGTCGTGGGCGAGCACGACCTTGTCCAGTTCACCCGCCCGCATCCGGCGCACGGCCTCGCCGACCGCGCCGCGGTAGCGGTGGGCCGGGACGTCGCCGTCGGCGAAGTGCAGCCGCCCGCCGGGCCGGACCGGCGCGGGGACGGGCAGCGCCGCGCCGGGCGGCTCGTCGTCCGTGGAGATCTCGGTGACCCACGCCCGGTGCCCGCGGCGGCCGACGACGACCCGCGGCACCACCAGCACCGACCCGGCGGAGGCCGGATCGAAGGTGAAGGAGGTGAAGGCGACGGCGCCGGTGCCGGGCAGCCGGACGTCGTCGTCGACCTCCAGGTCGGCCACGACCGAGCGCCACCAGCGGTCGGCCTCGGCGAACCGCCCGGGACCGGACGCGGTGAACCGGGCGGCCTCGCCCCACCCGACGATGCCCTCGTCGCCACGCACCCAGGACAGCGCGCCCGCACCTCGGGGCAGCACGTCCAGCAGCGGCCCGTCGAGCCGGAGCGGGCGGGTGCGGACCCGCAACGCGGTGCCGGCCGGTGCGACAGTCACACCCCGAGGGTAGGCAACGGACCGCGGCGGTGCGGGGCGGCGGGGCGAGGCACCCGACACACCCGGGTGGCCGTGGCCCGGTGGGCGGCTCCCTAGAATCGGGTGTCGTGACCAGTCCGACCGGCGACGTGCTGACCGAGACCCGGGCCGCTGCGGGCCGCTTCATGGCCCGGGTGCGCTACCGGGTGCCGGAGATCGTCGCGGGTGTCGGGATCACCCTGACGCTGCTGGTGCTGATCGCGCTCGGTGGGGCGTTCCTCACCGACATCCGGATCTCCTCGCACGGCGCCACCACGGCGGCCACCGTCCTCGACGGCTCCGGCTACTGGCGCTCGGTGGTCCGGTTCGTCGACGCCGAGGGGCGCCTGCAGACCCCCGGGGCCGGGATCGCCTACCCGGTCGGTCTCACGCCCGGCGAGAACATCTACGTCGAGTACGACATCGCGGAGCCCACCCGGGTCCGCGTCGCCGGCCGGTCCGCGGTCGACGGCATCCTGCCGGCGGCCGGCGCGCTCGCCGCGATCTGGGTCGTGGTCGGCCCGGCCTGGGTGACGCTGCGGCGCCGCCGCGATCAGCGGTCCTGACCGCGCCAGAGCGCGCACGTCTCCGCCGCCACCTCCGGCGCGACGACGAGCAGCCCGTCCGCCGGCATCGGGGCGGACCGCCCGTCGCGGCCCAGCACCATCGCGCCGGACTCCGCGGCCAGGCACAGCGCCCCCGCCACGTCCCACTCGTGGTAGCGGGTGAGTACCGCGGCGACGGCGTTGCCCAGCGCCACCTGGGTGATCGCCAGGGCGGCCGACCCGAGCACCCGGACGCCGGCGTGCGCGGCGCGGGCACGGTCGACGAAGGCCGGGTCCGGGTCCTCCGCACACACCAGTGAGCCGGCCAGCCTGGCCGGCCGGGCCGGGGGGACCGGCTTGCCGTTCGCCCGGAACCCGCGACCGCGGGCGGCCGCGTAGATCTGCCCGCGGCCCGGATCGGCGACGACGCCGACGGCCGGGCCGTCGCCGTCGACCAGGGCCAGGCTGTACGCGCACCACGGGAGCCCGGCCACGTAGTTCGCGGTGCCGTCGACCGGGTCCACCACCCACCGCATCGGCGCCTCCGCCGCGCCCCGGTCGGCGCCGTACTCCTCGCCGACGACCGGGCAGCCGGGGAACTCGGCCGCCAGGACGCGGCGGGTGTGCCGCTCCAGCGTCCGGTCGGTGTCGGTGACCCAGTCGAACGGGTTCGCCTTGGCGGTGGCCTCCGGCGGTCCGCCGTGCTCGCGGCCGAGCGTCGCGGTGATCACCTCGGCGGCGTCGTTCGCCAGCCGCCCGGCCGTCTCCAGGGCGCGGGAGAGCAGCGCCGGGTCCACCGGGCGCACGGGTCGGGTGGTCTGCGGGACGGCCGTCATGCGCACCGAGTGTCCGGGCAGGTGGTGACCCGGTCGCGACCGCGAGATGACGCGACCGTGCCGGGCACACCAACTCGCGGGCGCCCCACCCGATGTTCGCCGAGGGTTGGGTGGTTGATCACGCCGTGGACCCGGCCCGGCGTCCCGCTCCGAGCACTGTCGAACCGTGCGCGTCGCAATCGTCTCGGAATGCTTCCTGCCGGTGGTCAACGGCGTCACCAACTCCGTCCTGCGGGTGTGCGAGCACCTGCGGGCCGGTGGTCACGACGTCCTCGTGATCGCACCCGGGTCCGGTGAGCCGCAGGAGTACGACGGGATCCCGGTCGTCCGGATCCCCGCCGTCGGGCTCCCGGTGGTCAACTCGATGCCGGTCGGCGTCCCGAGCCGCCGGGTGCTCACCGCGCTGCGGGCGTTCCGGCCGGACGTCGTCCACCTGGCCGCGCCGTTCGTCGTCGGGGCGCGGGGGCTGGCCGCCGCGCGCCGGCTCGGCATCCCGACGGTCGCGATCTACCAGACCGACGTCGCCGGGTTCGCCTCGTCGTACGGGCTCGGTCTCACCGCCCGTGCGGCCTGGCGCTGGACCTGCCGGCTGCACTCGATGGCGGACCGCACGCTCGCCCCGTCCAGCTGGGCGACCGGCGCGCTGCGCGAGCGCGGCGTCCCGCGGGTGCACCAGTGGGCGCGCGGCGTCGACACCCGGCGGTTCACCCCCTCCCGGCGCGACGACGCGCTGCGCGCCGAGCTGGCGCCGGACGGGGAACGGCTGATCGGGTTCGTCGGCCGGCTGGCCCCGGAGAAGCAGGTCGACCGGCTCGCGGTGCTGGGGTCGATGCCCGGGACACGGCTGGTCGTCGTCGGGGACGGGCCGAGCGCTGACGGGCTGCGGGAGCGGCTGCCGTCGGCGGCGTTCCTGGGGCACCGCGGCGGCGACGAGCTCGCCCGGATCTACGCCAGCCTCGACGTCTTCGTCCACACCGGACAGGCCGAGACGTTCTGCCAGGCCGTGCAGGAGGCGCTGGCCTCCGGTGTCCCGGTCGTCGCGCCGGACGCGGGCGGACCGCGCGACCTCGTCCTGCCCGGCCGCACCGGGTACCTCGTCGCACCCCGCCCGGACGGCGGCGAGCCCGGCGACCCCGCCACCGACGAGGCCGACCGCGAGCTGGTCGGCGCCGTCACCGCGCTGTGCGACCCGGGCCGCAACCGGGCGTTCGGCACCGCCGCCCGCCAGTCCGTCCTGCGCCGCACCTGGACCGCGGTCGGGGACGAGCTGCTCGCGCACTACACCCAGGTGCTGCACGCCGCGCCCGAGCGCCTCGCCGCCTGACCCCGCTCGGTCGCGGCTGCGTAGTCGTGCGGATCCGGGAGGAGCCCGCCCGGCGCAGGCTCGGCGGCATGACACACGTGGGCACGACCGTCGTCGTCGAACCGCAGGGTGAGCTCGCCGGGGTGGACACCTCGGCCGCCGTCGCGCAGATGCAGCGGCTGCTCGACCGCAACCCGGCCGTCCGTACGACCGCCAGGGCCGAGGTGCTGGCCGAGCCGCACCGGGTGCTGCCGCCGGTGCTGTTCGCCCTGTCGGAGAACCTGGTCGCCGAGGGCGACATGGCGGAGGCCGCCCGCTGGTTCTACGCGGCCCAGGTCCGCGCCCGGTTCGACGCGACCCGCTGCACCGACCCCACGGCCGCGTCGGCGGTCGGGGTGCTGCGCGAGCGGTTCGGCGAGGCGGTGAACCGGTGGGCCTTCGCCGACCCGGCCCGGGTCCGGCGCGCCGCCGTGCGGGCCGTCGCCTGGGACCGGGGCGCCCCGCACGACTACGACCACCGGTGGATCGCCCTGCACGGGATGGGCGCCTTCACCGGACCCGGGACCCGCGTCGACACCCCCGCCGGGGAGTGGCCGGCGACCGCGGCCCGGGTCCGTGCGGAGTACCTGTCCGGGCTGCGCGAGGTCCTGCGGGAGCAGTTCGGCGAGCGGTGACCGCCGCTGCGTACGCTCGTGGCGTGTCCCGCGCCGAGCTCGACAAGGATCCGCACGACGTCGCCCGGATGTTCGACGGCGTCGCCCGGCGCTACGACCTGACCAACACCGCGATGTCCGGCGGTCAGGACCGCTACTGGCGGGTGCAGACCCGGCGCGCACTGGCCCTCTCGCCCGGCGAGAAGGTCCTCGACCTCGCCGCCGGTACCGCGGTGTCCACCGTCGAGCTCGCGAAGGACGGCGCCTGGTGCGTCGCCGCCGACTTCTCGCTGGGCATGCTGCGCGCGGGCGCCCACCGCGACGTGCCGAAGGCCGCCGCCGACGCCCTGCACCTGCCCTTCGCCGACGCCTCGTTCGACGCCGTCACGATCTCCTTCGGCCTGCGCAACGTCGCCGACACCGTCGCCGGGCTGCGCGAGATGGCCCGGGTGACCCGCCCCGGCGGACGTCTCGTGGTCTGCGAGTTCTCCACCCCCACCTGGGCGCCGTTCCGCGCGCTCTACCAGGGCGCCGTCCTCGGGCACCTGATCCCCACCGTGGCCCGCACGGTGTCCTCGAACCCGGATGCCTACCTCTACCTCGCCGAGTCGATCCGGGACTGGCCCGACCAGGCCGCGCTCTCCCAGAAGATCGCCGACGCGGGCTGGGAGCGGGTGGCCTGGCGCAACCTCACCGTCGGCGCCGTGGCGCTGCACCGGGCGTACAAGCCCGCCTGACCCACGCCGGCCTCCGCGCCGACGCCCCGTCCCGGCGCCGCCGCCGCGCCGTGCCGCCGGGGCCGTGCCGCCGCGCCTCGTCCCCCGGGCCCCCGCCCCGCCTCCGCGCCCCCCGCCGCGCCGCGCCGCGCCCCGCCGCGCCGCGCCGCCGCACAGGTTCTGTGCTGCCCGCGCACAGATTCCGCGCCTGCCGCACAAGTCCGGACCTGTGCGGCAGGCAACGAACCTGTGCGGTCGCGGTGCGGCTGTGCGGCTTCCCGGCGCCGGGTGTGCGGCCGCTCGGCCGGGTGTGCGGTTCCTCGGAGGTGTGCGGCTGTCGGCCGGGTGCGGGTCCTCGAGGGTGTGTGGCTGTCGGCCGGGTGTGCGGTCCTTCGCGGGCGTGCGGCTGTCGCGGCCTCTCCCACGTCGTGCTCCACCCCGTTGCCGCCGCCCGATGCGGCACGACACCGCCAGCCGGGCGAATCGCCCCCGGGGGCCCCGGCCCCCGGCGCCCGCCCCCGCCGGGCCACCCTCGCCGCCCACCCCCCAGCGCAACCGCACACCCTTGCGGCGTCCCGCACAGGCTCGGAGTTGTGCGGCGAGCCAGCAGACTGTGCGGCTGGAAGAGAGCCTGTGCGGTTACGGGTGCGACAGCTGCCGCCGGGGGAGCGGTACCGCCGCTGCGGGGTACGCGGCGGGCCTGCGGGCTGTGCGGCTGCCCTGCAGGGTGCGCGACTGCTCGGGAAGCTGTGCGGCGATCCGTGGGTGCCCGGCGCGTCAGAGCCGGACCGGCGGCCGGACCACGGCCGACCGCACGGGGCGGCCGCCGGCACCGGGCCGAGGGGCACCGTTCTCCGCGCGCCGGGCGGCTCCTGCATCCCGAGCGCTCCGGCCCGACCGGCGGTTCCTGCATCGCCCGAGCGCTCCGGCCCCGACCGACCGGTCCTGCACGGCCCGACCGGTCCTGCACGGCCCGACCGGTCCTGCACGGCCCGACCGGTCCTGCACGGCCCGACCGGTCCTGCACGGATTCGTGCCTGCACCGACCGACCGCTCCCGCACGGGGCGAGCGCTGTCGCACCGGCCGGGCGGTGCCGGACCCTCTGTCACCGCCCGGTCGCGTCGCGTTGCGCCGCAAGAAGTTCGTCGTCCTCGCCCGATCCGCCGACGCGGATCCGTGGCTCACGTCCTACACTCGTCGCGACGTTCGTGAAGTTTTTCACAAGCGTGGTGCTCGACACGGCGATCGGAGGGCCTCGACCAGCGACGATGTGGATCACACGTGATCCAGGTCCCCCCTCAGGTAAGGCTCGCCTGGGTTCTTCGTCACACGGTGGCGGACATAGGGTCCCCCCGACCGGCTTGTCGATCACCACCAACGACGGTGGCGGCGCGACCACGAAGGTGAACGGATGCTCGATCCCTATCTCCCGCTCGTCCTGCTGTTCGCGTTGGCGGCGGGGTTCGCGGTGTTCTCGGTCGCCGCGGCGCCACTGATCGGGCCGCGCCGGTTCAACCGGGCGAAGCTGGACTCCTACGAGTGCGGCATCGAGCCCTCGCCGCAACCCGTCGTCGGTGGCGGTCGCGTCCCGGTCGCCTACTACCTCACGGCGATGCTGTTCATCCTGTTCGACATCGAGCTGGTGTTCATGTACCCGTACGCCGTCGTCGCCGACGCGGTCGGTGTCTTCGGGTTCGTGGCCATCACGCTCTACATCGCCACGATCGCCTTCGCGTACGCCTACGAATGGCGTCGCGGCGGGCTCGAGTGGAACTGAGGCCGTCATGGGACTCGAGGAGAACCTGCCCAGCGGTGTCCTGCTGACCAACGTCGAGAAGCTGGTCAACTGGACCCGGAAGTCGTCGCTCTGGCCCGCCACGTTCGGCCTGGCCTGCTGCGCCATCGAGATGATGACCACCGGCGCACCGCGCTACGACCTCGCGCGGTTCGGCATGGAGGTCTTCCGTGCCTCGCCGCGCCAGGCCGACCTGATGATCGTCGCGGGCCGGGTGAGCAACAAGATGGCGCCGGTCCTGCGCCAGATCTACGACCAGATGCCCGAGCCGCGCTGGGTGCTCGCGATGGGCGTGTGCGCCAGCTCCGGCGGCATGTTCAACAACTACGCGATCGTCCAGGGCGTCGACCACGTCGTGCCGGTGGACATGTACCTGCCGGGCTGCCCGCCGCGGCCGGAGATGCTCATCGACGCGATCCTGAAGATCCACGCCAAGATCATGGACGAGCCGCTGGGCCCGAAGCGGGCCGCCGAGCTGGCCGAGTCCGGGTACCGGACGCCGATGGTGCCGTCGTCGGTGAAGTTCGCGCCGAAGCACAAGCAGCTGGACGCGCTGAAGAGCACGCCCACCCCGGACGTGCCGAACCATCTCGAGCCGGGCGCGCAGCCGAAGCCGGCCCTGAACGAGCTGGTCGCGGCCGAGCGGCCGGACCTGCCGTCGCTGGCCGACGCCGCGCGTGGAGGTGAGCAGCAGTGACCGGACCGACCGGTACCTCGAAGGACGACGCCGAGCCCACCGGCGGCGAGCACTCGTCGTCGCAGGAGAGCGGCGCCGCGCTGGAGCAGCAGCAGGCCGGTGGTGGTGGGGACGCGCTGGCCGGTGTCCGGCCCGCCGCCCGCATCACCGAGACCCGGGCACGCTCGGGCATGTTCGGCGTCCGCGGCACCGGGGACACCTCCGGCTACGGCGGGCTGACGCTGCCCGGGTACGCGCCGGCGCCGGCCGAGCGGCCCTTCGGCGGCTGGTTCGACGAGTTCGCCGACGAGCTGGGCGCGGCGATGGACGAGCGATCCATCCCGCGGGACGCGATCGAGCAGGTCACGATCGACCGCGACGAGATGACCCTGTACGTGCTGCCCGACAAGCTCAACGCGGTCGCCCGCACGCTGCGCGACGACCCGGGCCTGCGCTTCGAGTTCTGCGCGACGGTGTCCGGTGTGGACTACTCGGCGCCGGACGGGTCGCCCGTCGACCGGCCGGTGCACGTCGCCTACCACCTGCTGTCCATGACCTACCGGCGCCGCATCCGGCTCGAGGTCGCGCTGGACATCGAGAACCTGCACGTCGACAGCGTCGTCGACGTGTACCCCACCGCGGACTGGCACGAGCGCGAGACCTGGGACATGTTCGGCGTCGTCTTCGACGGCCATCCCGCGCTGACCCGGATCCTCATGCCGGACGACTGGGAGGGCCACCCCCAGCGCAAGAGCTACCCGCTGGGCGGCATCCCCGTGGAGTACAAGGGGGCGGAGATCCCGCCGCCCGACGAGCGGAGGGCCTACTCGTGACGAGCACCGACGACCGCCCCACCACACCGCAGCAGGACCCCTACGCCGCTCCCGGCCGGGAGACCACCGAGGGCACCGTCTACACGGTCACCGGTGGCGACTGGGACACCCTGATGGATGCGGACCACGACGACCGCATCGTCATCAACATGGGTCCGCAGCACCCGTCGACGCACGGCGTGCTGCGACTCGTCCTCGAGCTGGAGGGCGAGACCGTCACCCAGGGCCGTGCGGTGATCGGCTACCTGCACACCGGCATCGAGAAGAACTGCGAGTACCGGACCTGGACGCAGGGGGTCACGTTCGTGACCCGCGCGGACTACCTGGCGCCGCTGTTCAACGAGGCCGCGTACTGCATGGCCGTCGAGAAGCTGCTCGACGTCGAGGTGCCGCACCGGGCCGAGCACATCCGGGTGCTGCTCATGGAGCTCAACCGGATCGGTTCGCACCTGGTCGCACTCGCCACCGGCGGCATGGAGCTGGGCGCGCTGACCGGCATGACGTCGGGGTTCCGCGAGCGCGAGGAGGTCCTGCACCTGCTCGAGTTCCTGACCGGCCTGCGGATGAACCACGCGTTCATCCGGCCCGGCGGGCTCGCCCAGGACCTCCCCGAGGGGTACCGGGAGCGGGTCACCGAGTTCCTCGACGTCATGGACTCGCGGCTGCCCGACTACGACCGCCTGCTCACCGGCCAGCCGATCTGGAAGCAGCGGCTGGAGGGTGTCGGCTACCTGCCCGTCGACGGCTGCCTGGCGCTCGGTGCGTCCGGTCCGATCCTGCGGTCGGCCGGGCTGGCCTGGGACCTGCGCAAGCACATGCCGTACTCGGTCTACGACGAGTACGACTTCGAGGTCCCGACGGCGACCGAGGCCGACTGCTACGCCCGCTACCGGCTGCGCGTCGCCGAGATCCACGAGTCGCTGAAGATCATGCGGCAGGCGCTGGCGAAGCTCGACGAGATCGGCCCCGGCCGGGTCATGGTCGACGACCCGAAGGTCGCGTGGCCGGCTCAGCTCTCGATCGGCAGCGACGGCATGGGCACCACGCTCGAGCACGTCCGCAAGATCATGGGTCAGTCGATGGAGTCGCTGATCCACCACTTCAAGCTGGTGACGGAGGGCTTCCACGTGCCGCCGGGCCAGGCCTACGTCGGGGTCGAGTCCCCGCGCGGCGAGCTCGGCGTCCACCTGGTCTCCGACGGCGGCACCCGCCCGGTCCGCGTCCACGTGCGCGACCCCAGCTTCGTGAACCTGCAGACGATGCCCGCGATGAGCGAGGGCGGCCAGGTCGCCGACGTCATCGCGGCCGTCGCGTCGATCGACCCCGTGATGGGAGGTTGCGACCGATGACCCTCCCCGGAGGCAACCCGGAGTCCAACTCGCCGGCCCCGGTCACCCCGACGGAGCGCGAGTTCCCCGCACCGCCGGAGCCGTCGCCGGTCTCGCCGACGTTCGACGAGCTCACCCGCGCGCGGACGAAGGAGACCATCGCCCAGTACCCGGAGCCGCGGTCGGCGCTGCTCCCGCTGCTGCACCTGGTGCAGTCGGTCGAGGGCTACGTCAGCCAGGACGGCATCCGCTACTGCGCCGAGGCCCTCGAGCTGACCACGGCCGAGGTGTCCGCGGTGGCGACGTTCTACACGATGTACAAGCGCAGTCCCTGCGGCGAGCACCTGGTCAGCGTGTGTACCAACACGCTGTGCGCGGCGCTCGGCGGGGACGACATCTACACCCGGCTGCAGACCCACCTGGGTTCCGAGGACCGCCCGCTGGGGCACGAGGAGACGGTGGGCGAGCCGGGCACGACCGGCTCCCTCACGCTCGAGCACGCGGAGTGCCTGGCGGCGTGCGACCTCGCCCCGGTCCTGCAGGTCGACTACGAGTACTTCGACAACCAGTCGGTCGAGTCGGCGGTCGAGCTGGTCGACGCGCTGCGCCGCGGTGAGCGTCCGCAGCCGACCCGCGGTGCCCCGCTGACCGACCTCCGCACCGTCGAGCTGGAGCTGGCCGGCTTCACCGACGAGGCGGCCCCGGTCGACGAGACCGCCCGGGTCGAGGGGCCGTCGTCGGCGATCGAGTCGGTGCGGGGGGCGCGGCTGGCCGAGGACAACGGCTGGACCGCCCCGGCGATGCCCGGCAGCCCGCCCGCGATGCCCGCGCTACCGGAGAAGAAGTGATCGCATGAGCACCACAGAGCCTGTGCGCAAGCCGGACCCGGTCACGCCCGTCCTGACGAGGCGGTGGCTGTCGCCGCGGTCGTGGTCCATCGACACCTACGAGCAGCTCGACGGCTACACGTCGCTGCGCACCGCGTTCGCCGCCCACCCGGACCAGCTCATCCAGCTGATCAAGGACTCCGGCCTGCGCGGCCGCGGCGGCGCGGGGTTCCCGACCGGCATGAAGTGGGGCTTCATCCCGCAGGACGACGGCAGCGGGAAGGGCCCCGGCGCGAAGCCGAAGTACCTGGTCATCAACGCCGACGAGGGCGAGCCGGGCACCTGCAAGGACATCCCGACGATGATGGCCGACCCGCACTCGCTCATCGAGGGCTGCATCGTCACCAGCTACGCGATCCGCGCGAACTTCTGCGCGATCTACGTGCGCGGCGAGGCGCTGCACTGCATCCGCCGGCTCCGTGCCGCGGTCCGTGAGGCGAAGGCGCGCGGCTACCTCGGCACCGACATCCTCGGCTCCGGGTTCGACCTGGAGATCGTGGTGCACGCCGGTGCCGGCGCCTACATCTGCGGCGAGGAGACGGCGCTGCTCGACTCGCTGGAGGGCCGGCGCGGCCAGCCGCGGCTCAAGCCGCCGTTCCCGGCGACCGCCGGGCTGTACGCCTGCCCGACCGTCGTGAACAACGTCGAGACCATCGCGAGCGTCCCGGCGATCGTCAACGGCGGCTCGGACTGGTTCCGCTCGATGGGCCGGGAGAAGTCGCCCGGCCCGAAGATCTACTCGATCTCCGGGCACGTCGAGCGACCCGGCCAGTACGAGGCCCCGCTCGGCATCACGCTGCGCGAGCTGCTGGAGCTGGCCGGCGGCATGAAGGACGGCGTCCCGCTGAAGTTCTGGACGCCGGGCGGCTCGTCGACGCCGCTGCTCACCGCCGACCACCTCGACGTCCCGCTCGACTTCGAGGGCGCCGCCGAGGCCGGTTCCATGCTGGGGACGACCGCGGTGCAGGTCTTCAACGAGACCGTCTCGGTGCCGTGGGCGGTCATGAAGTGGACCGAGTTCTACAAGCACGAGAGCTGCGGCAAGTGCACCCCGTGCCGCGAGGGCACGTACTGGCTGGTGCAGGTGCTGGAGCGCATGGTGCACGGCCAGGGGACGAGCGCCGACGTCGACATGATGCTCGACGTCTGCGACAACATCCTCGGCCGCTCGTTCTGCGCGCTCGGGGACGGCGCCACGTCCCCCATCACCAGCGGCATCACGTACTTCCGCCAGGAGTTCCTGGACCTCATCGCGGAGCAGCCCGATGTGGACCGCCCGGAGCAGCTGACGGACGTGGAGCTCGCGCAACGGACCAACGGCACTGAACTGACCGGAGCCACCGCATGACGATCGCGCCGGACGAGAAGACCGAGACCCCGGTCCCCGAGGGCCACGTCCGCCTCACCATCGACGGCCAGGTCGTCGACGCCCCCAAGGGCGAGCTGCTGATCCGCACCTGCGAGCGCCTCGGCATCGTGATCCCGCGGTTCTGCGACCACCCGCTGCTCGACCCGGCCGGCGCCTGCCGGCAGTGCCTGGTCGAGGTCGAGATGGGCGGCCGGCCGATGCCGAAGCCGCAGGCCAGCTGCACGATGACCGTCGCCGACGGCATGGTCGTCAAGACCCAGCACACGTCGGAGCGGGCGGACAAGGCGCAGCAGGGCGTGATGGAGCTGCTGCTCATCAACCACCCGCTGGACTGCCCGATCTGCGACAAGGGCGGCGAGTGCCCGCTGCAGAACCAGGCGATGGCGCACGGCCGCGCCGACTCCCGGTTCGTGGAGACGAAGCGGACGTTCCCGAAGCCGCTGCCGATCTCCACCGAGGTGCTGCTGGACCGCGAGCGCTGCGTGTTGTGCCAGCGCTGCACCCGGTTCTCCGAGGAGATCGCCGGCGACCCGTTCATCGACCTGCTGGAGCGCGGCGCGAACCAGCAGGTGGGGATCGCCGAGGACCAGCCGTTCCAGTCGTACTTCTCGGGCAACACGATCCAGATCTGCCCGGTCGGCGCGCTGACCAGCGCCGCGTACCGGTTCCGGTCGCGGCCGTTCGACCTGCGCTCGACGCCCGGCACCTGCGAGCACTGCAGCTCCGGCTGCGACATGCGGACCGACTCCCGGCGCGGGACGGTGCTGCGCCGCCTGGCAGGCAACGACCCGGAGGTCAACGAGGAGTGGCTCTGCGACAAGGGCCGCTTCGCCTTCCGCTACCTCGGCAGCCGGGAGCGGATCACTCGGCCGATGGTGCGCCGGGAGAACGGTGAGCTGGAGGAGGCCTCCTGGACCGAGGCGCTGCAGGTCGCCGCGGAGGGCCTGCTCGCGGCCCGCGACGGCGCCGGCATCGGCGTGCTGCCCGGCGGGCGGCTCACCGTCGAGGACGCCTACGCCTACGCCAAGTTCGCCCGCGTCGTCGCCCGCACCAACGACATCGACTTCCGGGCCCGGCCGCACTCCGACGAGGAGCTGGAGTTCCTGGCCGCGCACGTCGCCGGGGGCACCCCCGACGACGCGGTGACCTTCGAGCGGATCGAGAACGCCCCGGCGGTGCTCACCGTCGGGACCGATCCCGAGGAGGAGTCCGGGATCGTCTTCCTCCGGCTGCGCAAGGCGTGGCGGAAGAAGGGGCTGCGGCACTTCCAGGTCGGACCCTTCACCTCGACCGGCGCGGAGAAGACCGGGGCCACGGTGTTGCACGCCGTGCCGGGCGCCGAGGCCGCGGTCGTCGCCGACCCCGGTGCCGACGTCGTGACGGCGCTGGAGCAGCCGGGCACGGTGATCCTCGTCGGGGACCGCGCGGCGGAGTCGCCCGGCCTCTACTCGGCGGTCTCGGCGCTGGCCGCGCGGACCGGGGCGGCGATCGGCTGGCTGCCGCGCCGGGCCGGGGACCGCGGGGCGCTGGAGGCCGGTGCGCTGCCGACCCTGCTGCCCGGTGGGCGTCCGGTGACCGACGCCGCGGCCCGCGCCGAGCTGGAGCAGGCCTGGGGCTCCGGGCCGCTGCCGGAGCGGCCCGGTCGCGACGGTGACGCCATCCTGGCGGCCGCCGCGGGTGGTGCGCTGGCGGCACTCGTCGTCGGCGGGGTGGACCCGCAGGACATGGCGGACCCGCAGGCCGCGATCACCGCGCTGCGGGAGGTCGGTTTCCTGGTCAGCCTGGAGATCCACACCTCGGCGGTGACGGAGCTGGCCGACGTCGTGCTGCCGGTCGCGCCGGACGCCCAGCGTTCCGGGACCTATGTGAACTGGGAGGGCCGCCGCCGCCCGTTCGGCGTCGCGCTGGACGCGGCCGGAGTCCTGCCGGACTGCCGGGTGCTGGACACCCTCGGCGTCGAGATGGACGTCGACCTGTTCACCCAGACCCCGGCCGCCGCGGCCGGGGAGCTCGACCGGCTCGGCTCGCACCGTCCGGGCACCGCCGCACCGTCCCGGGCACCGGGTGAGGCGCGCCGTCCCGGCTACGGCCAGGCCGTCCTCGCGACGTCCCGCCAGCTGGTCGACGACGCCTCGCTCGCGATCGACGAGCCGGCGCTGGCGGGCACCGCACGGCGGCCCTACGTGAAGGTCAACGCGGCCACCGCCGAGCGCCTCGGCCTCGTCGAGGGCGACGACGCGGCGGTCCGCACCGACCGCGGCACGATCACCCTCCCGGTCTCGCTGACCGACCTGCCGGACGGCGTCGTGTGGCTGCCCACCTGCTCGCCCGGCTCGCACGTCCGGCCCACCCTCGGGGCCGGGCACGGTGACCTCGTCGGCGTGGCGCCGGCCGGCCCGAACGGGAGCGACTCGTGAACCTCCTGCCGCTGCAGGTGCCCGCGCCTCCGATCGAGGGGATGACGCGCACCCAGCAACTGCTGGCGGACGACCCGATCTGGCTGATCCTGATCAAGGTCGTCGGGCTCTTCGCGCTCGGCGTCGTGCTGACCCTGTTCATGATCAACTGGGAGCGCAAGGTCGTCGGCCGGATGCAGCACCGTCCGGGGCCGAACCGGACCGGTCCCGGTGGCTGGCTCCAGAGCCTCGCCGACGGGCTGAAGCTGGCGTTCAAGGAAGACATCATGCCGGCGCTCGCCGACAAGAAGGTCTACTTCGTCGCCCCGATCATCTCGACGGTGCCGGCGTTCGTGGCCCTCTCGGTGATCCCGTTCGGCGGCGAGGTCACGATCTTCGGCGAGGAGACCGTGCTGCAGCTGGTCGACGTGCCGGTCGGCGTGCTCGTCGTGCTGGCCTGCTCGTCGATCGGTGTCTACGGGATCGTGCTCGGCGGGTGGGCCTCCGGCTCGCCGTACTCCCTGCTCGGCGCGCTGCGCTCCGCGGCGCAGGTGATCTCCTACGAGATCGCGCTCGGTCTGTCGCTGGTCGGCGTGGTGCTCTACGCCGGGTCCGGTTCCACCGCCGACATCGTCGCGTCGCAGTCGAGCGGCTGGTACGCGATCCTGCTGGTGCCGAGCTTCGTGGTCTTCGTGATCGCGATGGTCGGCGAGACCAACCGCGCCCCGTTCGACCTCCCCGAGGCCGAGTCCGAGCTCGTCGGCGGGTTCCACACCGAGTACTCGTCGCTGAAGTTCGCGCTGTTCTTCCTCGCCGAGTACGTGAACATGGTGACCGTCTCGGCGATGGCGGTGACGCTGTTCCTCGGCGGCGGGATGTGGCCGTGGCCGCTGAGCTTCCTCAACGAGTACGGCTGGCTGCAGTTCCTGCTCTTCATCGCGAAGATCCTGCTGTTCCTGTTCGTCTTCATCTGGCTGCGCGGCACGCTGCCGCGGTTCCGCTACGACCAGTTCATGAAGCTGGGATGGAAGGTCCTCATCCCGGTGATGCTGGTGTGGACCGTCGCGATCTTCGGCATCCGCGCCTTCCAGAGCTCCGGTGGCGACAACGTCGTCCTGCTGCTGTCGCTGATCGGGTTCGCGCTGGCCGTCGTCCTCGCGGTGGCCTTCCTGCTCCCGGACCGGCAGGTCGAGCCACCACCGGTGGAACCGGCGTCGGACTACCCGGTGCCGCCACTGGACCTGAAGGTCCCCGAATCACCCCCCAGGCGTCGCAAGGCCGTCGGTGCCGGAAGGGAGAGCGAGTAGATGTTCGACTTCTTCAAGGGTTTCGGCGTCACCTTCTCGACGATGTTCAAGAAGGTCGTCACCGAGGAGTACCCCGAGGACTTCCCCCCGGCCGCGCCCCGCTACCACGGTCGGCACCAGCTCAACCGGCACCCGGACGGGCTGGAGAAGTGCGTCGGCTGCGAGCTGTGCGCCTGGGCGTGCCCGGCCGACGCGATCTACGTCGAGGGCGGCGACAACACCGAGGAGGCCCGGTACTCCCCGGGTGAGCGCTACGGCGCGATCTACCAGATCAACTACCTGCGGTGCATCGGCTGCGGCCTGTGCATCGAGGCCTGCCCGACCCGTTCGCTGACGATGACGAACTTCTACGAGCTGGCCGACGACAACCGGCAGGACCTCATCTACACCAAGGAGCAGCTGATGGCTCCGCTGCTGCCGGGGATGGAGCAGCCGCCGCACCCGATGCGTCTGGGCGACGACGAGCAGGACTACTACGTCTCCGGGCCGACGCTCGCGAAGGTCTCCGTCCTGGACCAGACCGGGGAGCAGGTGCGATGACGACCCCGTACGCCGTGCTGGCCCAGGCCGCCGGGGAGGTGACGACGGGCGAGGCGATCACGTTCTGGATCCTCGGCCCGGTGGCCCTGGCCGGCGCGCTCGGCCTGGTCTTCGCCCGGCACGCGGTGCACGCCGCGCTGCTGCTGGTGCTGACGATGTTCTCGATCGCGGTGCTCTACATCGTGCAGTCGGCGCCGTTCCTCGGGTTCGTGCAGATCATCGTCTACACCGGCGCGGTGATGATGCTGTTCCTGTTCGTCCTGATGCTGGTCGGGAAGGACTCGAAGGACTCGGTGATCGAGGTGCTCCGCGGTCAGCGGGCCGCGGCGCTGGTGTTCGGCGTCGGGCTCGCCGCGCTGCTGGTCGCCGGGATCTCCCGGGGCCTCACCGAGGTCACCCCGGCCGGCCTGCAGGCGGGCGGGATGGGCGGCAGCGCGAACGTCGCCGGGCTCGGCAGGCTGATCTTCACCGACTATCTGCTGGCGTTCGAGCTGTCGGCGGCGCTGCTGATGGTGGCCGCGCTCGGCGGGATGGTGCTGACCGGGTCGCAGAGCTCCCAGCACGCCAAGCTCTCGCAACGCGAGACGGTGCTGCGACGGCTGCGCGGGCAGCACGCCCGGATCTCGCCGCTGCCCGGCCCGGGTGTCTACGCGACCGCGAACTCGGTGGCGGTGCCGGCGCTGCTGCCGGACGGGTCGATCGCACAGGACTCGATGGCCGAGATCATCGAGTCGGTCGCGGTCGACGTCCCCGACACCACGACGCCGGACGCGCACGCGCTCACCGGACGTCCCGCCCCCGACCGCACGATCGAGTCGGGCGAGGCGAGTGCGACCGGGGAGGACCGATGACACCCGAGTACTACCTGCTGCTCTCGGCCCTGCTGTTCAGCATCGGTGCCGTCGGCGTGCTCGTCCGCCGCAACGCCGTCGTCGTGTTCATGTGCATCGAGCTGATGCTGAACGCCGTCAACCTGTCCCTGGTCACGTTCTCGCGGATCAACGGGAACCTCGACGGCCAGGTGATGGCGCTGTTCGTGATGGTCGTCGCCGCCTGTGAGGTCGTGGTCGGCCTCGCGATCATCACTGCGATCTTCCGCGCCCGGCAGTCGTCCTCGGTGGACGACGCGAACCTGCTGAAGTACTAGGAGCGGACAACGGTGACCCAGCTCCCCCTCACCCTCGCGCAGGCGGTCGAACCCGCCACCGGCGCCGCGTCGCTGGCGTGGCTGCTGATCGCGCTCCCCGCCGCGGGCGCACTGGTGCTGTTCCTGGCCGGCCGCCGGGCCGACGCCTGGGGCCACTGGCTCGGCGTCGCGACCGTGGTGGCCGCCTTCGCCGTCGGCCTCGCGATCTTCGTCGAGACCCTCGGGCTCGACCCGGACGCCCGCACCCGCGAGCTCTCGATCTACGAGTGGATGTCGTCCGGCGCGCTGAGCGTGGACTTCGGCGTCCGGCTCGACCCGCTGTCGCTGACGTTCGTCCTGCTCATCACCGGTGTCGGTGCGCTCATCCACCTCTACTCGGTGGGCTACATGAGCGACGACCCGAACCGCCGGCGGTTCTTCGCCCAGCTGAACCTGTTCGTCGCGGCCATGCTCGTGCTGGTCCTCGGCAACAACTTCGTGATGCTGTACCTCGGCTGGGAGGGCGTCGGCCTGGCGTCCTACCTGCTGATCGGCTTCTACCAGGACCGGGCGTCCGCGGCGACGGCCGCGAAGAAGGCGTTCATCATGAACCGGGTCGGCGACGTCGGCCTGGCCATCGCGATCTTCCTGCTCTGGCTGGAGCTCGGGACGCTGCAGTACACCGAGGTCTTCGCCCGGATCGGCGAGGTGCCCGGCGGGACCGTCCTGGCGGTCACCCTCCTGCTCCTGCTCGGCGCCTGCGGCAAGTCGGGCCAGTTCCCGCTGCAGTCCTGGCTCCCGGACGCGATGGAGGGCCCGACCCCGGTCTCGGCCCTGATCCACGCGGCGACGATGGTCACCGCGGGTGTCTACCTCATCGCGCGCGCCTCGCCGGTCTACGACCTCTCGGAGACCGGTCGGCTGGTCGTCTCGATCATCGGCGTGGTCACGCTGATGATCGGTGCGATCGTCGGCTGCGCCTACGACGACATCAAGAAGGTGCTGGCCTACTCCACGGTCAGCCAGATCGGCTACATGATCCTGGCCGTCGGGCTCGGCCCGGTCGGCTACGCGCTCGGCATCCTGCACCTGCTCACGCACGGCTTCTTCAAGGCGGGGCTCTTCCTCGGGGCCGGCTCGGTCATGCACGCCATGAACGACGACGTCGACATGCGCCGGTTCGGCGGGCTGTGGAAGAAGATGCCGGTCACCTTCGTGACCTTCGGCCTCGGCTACCTCGCGCTGATCGGGTTCCCGTTCCTGTCCGGCTACTTCTCCAAGGACGCGATCATCGAGGCCGCGTTCGCCCAGGACGGCTGGCAGGGCTGGACCTTCGGCGGGCTCGCGACGCTCGCGGCCGGCCTGACCGGCTTCTACATGACCCGGCTGATGCTCATGACCTTCTTCGGTGAGAGCCGCTGGAAGGACCTGAGATCCACCGACGGCCGGGAGTACCACCCGCACGAGTCCCCGGTGACGATGACCGTCCCGATGATCGTGCTGGCGTTCGGCTCGGTGTTCGCCGGTGGCCTGCTCTACGGGGTGCTGCCGACCTGGCTGGCACCGTCGGTCGGGGAGCGGGTCGAGGCCGAGGGCGGGGTGCTGCCGCACGCGGTGATCCCGTGGCTGGTCGTCGGGATCTCGCTGCTCGGTGTCCTGCTGGCGTACCTGTTCGTCGGGCGCTCCTCCGTGCCGGTGGAACGCCCGCAGCGGGTCTCGCCGGTCGTCCGGGCGGCCCGCGCCGACCTCGGGGCGAACGCCTTCAACGAGGCCTTCATCGAGCGGCCCGGGATCTGGCTCACCCGGCTGCTGGTGTTCTTCGACAACCGCGGGATCGACGGCGTGGTCAACGGGACCGCGGCCGCGTTCGGCGGTGGCTCCGGCAGGCTCCGCCGGATGCAGACCGGCTTCGTCCGGTCCTATGCCCTATCGATGCTCGGCGGCGGGGTTATCATCGTCGCGGCGATGCTGGCGGTGAGGTTCGCATGATCGCCCAGGCCCAGATGGTCGACCCGATCGTCCCCGGGTCCGGTGGGAACCCGTTCCTGCTGGTCCTGCTGCTGGTCCCGGTGGCCGGCGCGCTGGTGATGTACCCGTTGCGCCGCAACGTGCCCGCCGCGAAGGCCGTCGCGATGGCGACGGCGTTGCTGGAGTTCGTGCTCGTCGTCGTCGCCTGGGGGATGTACTCGATCCCCTCGGCGCAGGCGGGCACCCGCTTCCAGCTGGAGTTCTCGCTCCCGTGGATCCCGGCCTTCGGCACCCACATCGCCTTCGGCGTCGACGGCATCGCGCTGGCGATGATCGCGCTCACCGCGTTCCTCGTGCCCGGCCTGATGCTGTTCGCCTGGGCGGAGAAGCTGCCCGAGGGGCGTTCGGCGGCCGGCTACTTCGCGCTGCTGCTGGCCACCGAGGCGACGCTGGTCGGCGTCTTCGCCGCGACCGACGTCTTCCTGTTCTACGTGTTCTTCGAGGCCATGCTGGTCCCGATGTACTTCCTGATCGGTCGCTTCGGCGGACCGAGGCGGCAGTACGCGGCGGTGAAGTTCTTCCTCTACTCGCTGCTCGGCGGCCTGATCATGCTGGCCTCGCTGATCGGCCTGTTCGTGGTCAGCGAGCAGCAGCTCGGGCAGGGGACCTTCACCTGGGCCGAGCTGCAGACGATGGCGGCGAGCGTGCCGCCGTCGACCCAGGTGTGGTTGTTCCTCGGCTTCTTCGTCGCGTTCGCGATCAAGGCGCCGCTGGTGCCGTTCCACACCTGGCTGCCCGACGCCGGCGCCGAGGCCCCGATCGTCGGGGCGGTGCTGCTCGTCGGCGTCCTCGACAAGGTCGGCACGTTCGGCTTCCTCCGCTACCTGCTGCCGCTGTTCCCGCAGGCCAGCCAGATCATGGCGCCGGTGGTGCTGGTGCTGGCGGTCGCCGGGATCGTCTACGCGGCGCTGCTCGCGGTCGGCCAGACCGACATGGGCCGGTTCGTCGCCTACACGTCGGTCGCGCACTTCGGGTTCATCGCGCTCGGGGTGTTCGCGTTCTCCTCGCAGGCCTTCGCCGGGGCGACGCTCTACATGGTCAACCACGGTCTCTCGACCGGCATGCTGTTCGTGATGGTCGGCGTGCTGATCAGCCGCGGCGGGTCCCGGCTGATCTCCGACTACGGCGGTGTCGCGAAGCTGGCGCCGGTGATGGCGGGCTGCCTGCTGCTGGCCGGGATGTCGTCGCTGGCGCTGCCGGGCACGAACTCGTTCGTCTCGGAGTTCCTGGTGCTCCTCGGGTCGTTCCCGACCCGCCCGGTGTTCACGATCATCGCGACCGTCGGGATCATCTTCGCCGCGCTCTACGTGCTGTGGTTCTACCAGCGCACGATGCAGGGCCCGGTCCGCGGCGACGCCGTCATCGCGGCCCTGGAGCGCGGGGGCGCGGGCGGGCCCGGGTCGATGATCGACCCGGTGGTCGCTGCGCAACGCAAGGGCAGCGGCTTCCCGGACCTCACCGGCCGTGAGATCGGCGTGCTCGCGCCGCTGATCGTCGCGATCGTCGTGCTGGGCTTCTACCCGGCGCCGGTGCTCGACCTGATCAACCCGTCGGTGACGGCGACCATGGCAGAGCTCGGCCTGCCCGACCCGGTGCCCGCTGGAGGGATCCGATGACCGTGCTGCTCCCGACGGCCCTCCCGGCGCAGGTGACGCAGATCGAGATGCCACCGATCGACTGGGCGGCGTCCTCGCCGCTGTGGATCGTGTTCGCCGGCGCCTGCGTGTCGGTGCTGCTGGAGGCGTTCCTGCCCCGGCACCAGCGCTGGCCGGTGCAGGTGCTGTGGACCGGGATCACCCTGGTCGCGGCGCTGGTGGCACTGGCGGGGTACGCGCTGTCGTCGCCCGGGCCGGTGCTCACCTTCGGCGCGGCACTGGCCGTCGACAGTCCCGCTCTGTTCCTGTGGGGCACGCTGATCGTGCTGGCGATCCCGAGCCTCCTCCTGCTGGCGGACCGGTCGGTCGAACCCGGCGGGGTGTTCGTGGCCTCCGCGGCCGAGCGGGCCGCGGCCCGCGCCGGCGTCCCCGCCACCGGTGGCGGGGCACCTCCCGAGCACGTGGACCGCTCCTACGGCGCGCCGGACGAGCAGCCGACGATGCAGACGGAGCCGTTCCCGTTCGTGCTGTTCGCGCTCGGCGGGATGATGGCGTTCGTCGCGGCCAACGACCTGCTGACGATGTTCATCGCGCTCGAGGTGCTGTCGCTCCCGCTGTACCTGATGTGTGGCCTGGCCCGTCGCCGGCGGCTGCTGTCGCAGGAGGCGGCGGTCAAGTACTTCCTGCTGGGTGCCTTCGGCTCGGCGTTCTTCCTCTACGGGATCGCGCTGCTCTACGGCTACGCCGGGTCGGTGCGGCTGAGCGCGATCTCGCAGGCCACCGCGGGCACGCTCGCGTCGGACACGCTGCTGTTCGCCGGGCTCGCCCTGCTCCTGGTGGGGCTGCTGTTCAAGGGGTCGGTGGCGCCGTTCCACACCTGGACGCCGGACGTCTACCAGGGCGCCCCGACACCGGTCACCGCGTTCATGGCGGCCTGCACCAAGGTCGCCGCGTTCGGGGCGATCGCCCGCGTGCTCTACGTCGGGTTCGGCAGCACCGTCTGGGAGTGGCGGGGCGTGCTCTGGGCGGTCGCGATCGTGTCGATGGTCGTCGGCGCGGTGCTCGGCCTGACCCAGACCGACGTGAAGCGGATGATCGCCTACTCGTCGATCGCCCACGCCGGGTTCATCCTGCTCGGAGCGATGGCCCTCACCCCGCAGGGCACCGCCGGACTGCTCTTCTACCTGCTCGCCTACGGCTTCACCACGGTCGCGGTGTTCGGCGTGGTGTCGCTGGTCCGCGGCCCGGACGGCGAGGCGAGCCACCTGTCGGCCTGGGCCGGGCTCGCGAAGCGGTCCCCGCTCGCTGCGGGGATCATGACGTTCCTGCTGCTCGCGCTCGCCGGAATCCCGCTGACCAGCGGGTTCACCGCCAAGTTCGCGGTGTTCTCGGCCGCCTCGGCGGACGGGATGGTGCCGCTCGTCGTGATCGCGCTCGTCGCGTCGGCGGTGGCCGCGTTCTTCTACCTGAGGATCGTCGTGCTCATGTACTTCAGCGAGCCTGCGGAGGACGGCCCGACCGTCGTCGTGCCGGGTGCGTTCACCACCGTGGCGATCACGTTGGGCACGCTCGCGACGCTGGTACTGGGGATTCTTCCCACACCCGTCCTCGAATGGGCCGCCAGCGGCGCGTTCGCGGGCTGACGTTCGTACGCTGTGGGGGTGGAGACACAGAGTGTGGCCGGGGTCCGGATGGCCGATCCGGCCCTGGCGGAGGCCACGGCGGACGGGCTGAAGCGGGTCGAGGACCTGTTGCACCGCGAGGTGCACAGCGACTACGAGTTCGTCACCGAGACCTCGCTGCACCTGATCGAGGCGGGCGGGAAGCGGTTCCGGCCGCTGTTCACGCTGCTCGCGGCCCAGGTGGGGCCGCATCCGGAACGCGACGGCGTGATCACGGCGGCCGCGGTGGTGGAGTTGATCCACCTCGCGACGCTGTACCACGACGACGTCATGGACGAGGCCGCGATGCGCCGCGGCGCGGAGTCGGCCAACTCCCGCTGGGACAACTCGATCGCGATCCTGACCGGCGACTTCCTGTTCGCGCACGCGTCGCGCCTGGTCGCCGACCTCGGCCCGGACGCGGTCCGCATCATCGCCGAGACGTTCGCCCAGCTGGTGACGGGGCAGATGCGGGAGACCCGCGGCCCGAAGCCGTCGGACGACCCGGTGGAGCACTACCTGCGGGTCGTCGGGGAGAAGACCGGGTCGCTGATCGCGACGTCCGGCCGCTACGGCGGGATGTTCTCCGGGGCCCCCACCGAGCACATCGAGGCGCTGCACCGGTTCGGCGACGTGATCGGGACGGCGTTCCAGATCTCCGACGACATCATCGACATCGCCAGCCCCGCGGACGACTCCGGCAAGACCCCGGGGACCGACCTGCGGGAGGGCGTGCACACCCTGCCGATGCTGTACGCGCTGCGCGACGGGGACGACTCGCCGTCGGCGCGGCGGCTGCGGGAGCTGCTGGCGGCCCCCATCACCGACGACGACGAGGTGGCCGAGGCCCTCGACCTCCTCCGGTCGGGCGACGCGCTGGTCCGGGCACGGGAGACGGTCGCGGGTTACGCCGACCGG
This sequence comes from Pseudonocardia sp. EC080619-01, assembly GCF_001420995.1. Classification (NCBI taxonomy): domain Bacteria; kingdom Bacillati; phylum Actinomycetota; class Actinomycetes; order Pseudonocardiales; family Pseudonocardiaceae; genus Pseudonocardia; species Pseudonocardia sp. EC080619-01. Next base: position 3,598,895 of record NZ_CP012184.1, read on the forward strand.
GCACGGGCCGAGCTCGCGGTGCTCCCGGCCTGTCCGGCGATCGACGCCCTGCGGACCCTGACCGACTACACCGTCGAGCGGACCGGCTGAGCCCGGTCCGCCGGTGGCGGGCGCTTTCGTCGGAAGCAGGGCCGGCGGCGGCCTCGGCGGCCGCCCGGCGGGTTGCTCGGTGTCCTCGATGCGCTGAGACACCATCTGTGTCGGACGCCGTGCGGACACGCGGTGGTCGCCGGCTTCCGGCTCCGGGCCTTATCCGTCCCCGACGGTGGCGGGATGCCGGCGGCAGCACTCTCCTTGCTGGTCAGGGGTTTGCTATCGCGAACGGTTACTAGCGGATCGAACATATGGTCGAGTACCTTCGACTGCATGACCGCGGTCCAGGAACCCCCACGCACCGGCCTCCCGGTCGGGGATCCGGGGTTCCCGCAGGTCGACCTGGCGCTGGTGCAGCTGGCGGTGGAGCAGGCCGCGCACGACGACCTGTCCGGGGTCTCCGAAGCCGAGTTGATCGATCAGATCCAGCAGCTGGAGTCGGTGCAGCACTCCCTAGCAGCGTTGCAGGCGACTCGGGTGCGGGCGTTCGCGCGGCTCCATGTGGAGAACGGCATCGCGGCCGGGCGGACGGATCCGGATCGGTTGCAGCGTGGGGTGGTGGCCCAGGTCGGGTTGGCCTGTCGGGTGTCGCCGACCGAGGCGCGGCGTCGGGTGAGTACGGCCCGGGATCTGCACGATGGTCTCGATCATGTGCGTGGGCTGTTCGGGGCCGGTGAGTTGAGCTCGGCGAAGGTGGCGGTGGTGGTGGCCGCGTGTTCGGGTCTGGACCGTGCTGAACGTGCCGCGGTGGATGTTCGTCTGGCTGCGCACGATCTGACCAGGCTCGGTCTGGGCCGGTTGCGTGATCTTGCCCGCCGCTTCGCCGCCGAGGTCGCACCGGAGAAGTTCCTCGCCCGCGCCGAGTCCGCTCGTGCCGAGCGGCGCGTGACCCTGCGCCCGGCACCGGACGCGATGACCTACCTGACCGCCTACCTCCCGGTCGAGCAGGGCGTGGCCTGCCTCGCCGCCCTGAACAAGGCCTTCACCGAGGTGTCGGTGAACCCGGCACCCCTGACCCGGACCCGCGGTCAGGTCATGGCCGACACCCTCGTCGAACGGGTCACCGGCCAGGTGATGGCGACCGATGTGGGTGTCGAGGTCCAGGTGGTGGTGCCGGTCGAGGCGCTGCTGGACCCGGAGTCGCCATTGCCGGCGGAGATCCCCGGCCACGGCCCGGTCCCGGTCGAACTCCTCGCCACGGGTGAGGGGCGGAAGACCCTGCGCCGCCTGGTCACCTCCGACGGTGTCGTGATCGGTGGTGACTCGCGGCAGCGCACCTTCACCGGGCTGCTGGCGCGCCTGGTGCGGGCGCGGGCGGGGAACCGGTGTACCGAGCCGTACTGCGATGCCCCGGTGCGGCATATCGATCACATCCACCGTGATGCCGAGGGAGGGGCGACCGAGCTCGACAACGGGAGGGGTGTGTGCGAGTTCCACAACCACGTCCGCGAGCAGGCCGGGTGGCGGGTCGCCCGCGGCCCCGACGGCGCGGTGCGGACCACGACCCCCACGGGGCACACCTACCGGGCGCCCGGATGACCGACCTGCGCAGGCCGCGGTGCGGTTCTGCCCGGTGATGGCGATGGCCCGGCGATGGCCCGGCGATGGCCACGGCGATGGTCATGGCGACGGCGTTGGCGTTGGCGTGTCCGCCCGGGCGTTCCCGCACGGGCATCAGGGCCGTCTGATCGGCTGCGCCCTGCCCTGCCCTGCCCCGCCCCGCCCCGCTCCGCCCTGCCCGCCCCGCCCTGCTCCACCGCGGACCGGATCTCCTGGCTCGGAGCGGCCCCTCAGGCGACCGCAGGCGCGAGGGGTGCCCGTCGGGCCCGGCGGACGAGGTCGATCGTGAAGACGGCCAGGGCCAGCCACACGAGCACGAACCCGGCCCAGCGGGTCGGTGGCATGGCCTCGCCGACGACGAGGACGCCCCACAGGAACTGCAGTGTCGGGTTGATGTAGAGGAGTACCCCGAGTGTCGAGAGCGGGAGTCGCCGGGCCGCGGCGCCGTACAGGAACAGCGGCAGCGCCGTGGCCGGCCCGGCGGAGAGCATCAGCAGCAGGTGCCACGGGCCGAGGGACACGAACGTCCCGCTGCCCGCGGACTCCAGGACGAGCAGGTAGATCGTCGCCGGGACGAGCAGCACCAGCCCCTCGGCGGTCAGGCTCGTGGCGGCGGGCAGCCGCACCGTGGCCTTGAACAGGCCGTAGATCCCGAACGAGCCCGCCAGGACCATCGACAGCCAGGGGACCTCGCCGTTGCCGAACGCGATCACCCCGACGGCGACGACCGCCAGGGCGAGCGCCACCCACTGCATCGGCCGCAACCGTTCCCGCAGCACGACGACGCCGAGCAGTACCCCCACCAGCGGCGTCATGTAGTAGCCGAGCGCCGCCTCGACGACGCGGCCGACCGAGACGCCCCAGATGAACATGCCCCAGTTGACGGCGATGAACACCGCGGCCGCCGTCGTCGCACACCAGCCGCGCAGGTCCAGCCGGCGCAGGTCGCCCCAGCCGCGCAGGACGGTGAGGACGACGGACATGAGCACCGCCGTCCAGACGATGCGGTGGGCGAGCACCTCGACCGGCGCCGCCGGATCGAGCAGCGGCCAGAACGCCGGGAACAGCCCCCAGATCACGTAGGCGGTGACGCCGGTGGCCAGCCCCTTCGGGTCCAGCTCGTCCCGTTCGGGGGTGGTTCGTTCGGGCGAATGTGCCGTCATCGCGTTACCGTTCCGAGCCCCGTCACGGGCACCATGATCCGGTACGGGCACGCGGGCGCGCGACCGGCTTACCGGCACGCACGATCCGTGATACCGATACCAGGCACGTGCGCTACCGAGGAACAGCGCCGGGGAACACCCGGCGGACGGAGGTCCGGTCATGGGCTGGATGTGGGTACTGCTCGCGGTCGTCGTCGTTCTCGTGGTGGCCGGGCTCGTCGTGGTCCGGGCACGGGGGCGGAACGCCGGCCCGGACGACGCCGTCACGGCGGAGACGTCCGGTGACGCCGGTCCGGGCGGTGCGGAGCCGGACCCCCGCGCGCACACGCCGACGCCGGACGCCGAGCCTCCGGGGGACGGCACGGACGACGCGTCTCCGTCCGCGGTGGACCGGTCGGCCGGGCCCGCGACCGTGACGGCGACGGCGGGGGAGTGGTCCGTGGACCACGGTCCCGGCGCCGGGGCAGGACCGGGCGGAGCCGCGAGTCCGTCCACCTCCGTGACGGAGAACGAGGGGGAGATCTCCGCCGCGACGCCGGAGATCGCGACGCCGGAGATCGCGACGCCGGAGATCGCGACGCCGGAGATCGCGACGCCGGAGATCGCGACGCCGGAGACCGCGACGCCGGAGATCGCGACGCCGGAGACCGCGACGCCGGAGACCGCGGCCCCGATCGCCGTGGACGGGGACGCCACGGACCCGGATGCCGCGGGTCCCGACGACGCCGCCCAGGGTGCCGCCGTCCCGGACGCCGTTGGTCCCGATGCGGCCCCGACCGCCACCGGCTCGGACGTCACGAACCCGAACGCTGCCGCCCCTGACGCCGCGCATGCGGACACCGCGGCCCCGGAGACCGGGGCGGCCGGAACCGCCACCTCCCGCACCGCGGACGACGGCGAGGGCGCCCCCGTCTCGATCCCGCGGCAGCAGGACGGCACCACCGACGACGCGGAACCGTCCGGCCGCCACGCCCTGCGCGACGGCGTCGCACCGCAGCCGCTCCCGGATCTCGACCTGTCCGAGGAGCCGGCCCCGCCGGAGCCCGTGACGGCGTCGTCCCGGACGGGGAGGCCGTCGTCCGGCGGGTCGGCGCTCGCCGCCCTGGACTCCCGGCTCATCGGGCCGGCCGCGGCGTCCGACCCGGTTCCCGAGGGATCGCGCCCGGGCCCGTTCCCCGGATCGGTCCTGGCGCCCACGGACGGCGCCGAGCCGCCGGAGTCCCACCGGGTCAAGGTGCACAGCGGATCCCGGCGGTTCCACACGACGGAGTCCCCGTACTACGTGCGCACCCGCGCCGACCTGTACTTCACCGCGGAGGACGACGCCCGTGCCGCCGGCTTCATCGCCTGGCACGAGCGACCCGGATCCCGCTGACCGCCACCGCGGCAACTCGACGACGGCCCCGGCACTCGTGGAGCGCCGGGGCCGTCGTCGTCGTGACCTGTCCTAGATGATCGTCCAGGTGTCGCGGCCGTTGAGCAGGGCCTGCAGGTCGGCGCTGCCGGCCTGGCCGCCCTCGTGGACCGCGGTGGCTTCCTCGACCTGGGCGCGGGCGGCGTCGTCGTAGGTGGTGCGGGCGACGTCGCGGAACACGCCGGTGACGGTGTGGGTCAGGTCCTGGTCCGACAGGCGGGACAGGGCGAACGCGAGCTCGTGGTCGGTCGCGTCGTGGACGACGATCTCCGAGGCGTCGACCGTGGCGGCCTCGACGACCTTCAGCCCGAACCCGGACCGGACGACGGCGTGGGTGCCGAGCCCGTCGTCGCCCTCGGCGCCGAACCGGATCGGCTCGCCGTGGGTGACGGGGACGAGACGGTTCTCGTTCTGGCCCTTGCGCAGGACGTCGAAGCTGCCGTCGTTGAAGATCGGGCAGTCCTGGAAGATCTCGACCAGCGCGGAGCCGCGGTGCTCGGCGGCGGCCTGGAGCACGGCCTGCAGGCTCTTGCGGTCGGAGTCCAGCGCCCGGCCGACGAACGACGCCTCGGCGCCCAGTGCCAGCGAGATCGGGTTGAACGGGTGGTCCACCGATCCCATCGGCGTGGACTTGGTGACCTTCCCGACCTCGGAGGTCGGGGAGTACTGGCCCTTCGTCAGCCCGTAGATCCGGTTGTTGAACAGCAGGATCTTGATGTTGACGTTGCGGCGCAGCGCGTGGATCAGGTGGTTGCCGCCGATCGACAGCGCGTCGCCGTCGCCGGTGACGACCCAGACCGACAGGTCGGGGCGCGTGGTGGCCAGACCGGTGGCGATCGTCGGGGCGCGGCCGTGGATGGAGTGCATCCCGTAGGTGTTGAGGTAGTACGGGAAGCGGCTCGAGCAGCCGATGCCCGAGACGAACACCGTGTTCTCGCGCTTGATGCCCAGGGTGGGCAGGAACTGGCGGACCGCGGCGAGCACGGCGTAGTCACCGCAGCCGGGGCACCAGCGGACCTCCTGGTCGGAGGTGTAGTCCTTCGCGGTCTGCTTGGCGTCGGTGGTGGGGACGCCGTCGAGTCCGCCGATCGAGGGCAGACCCAGGTCGGTGGCGCTCATGCCTGCGCTCCAGTGATCGCTGTGGTGCCGGGGCCGGTGGCCGACTCCGGGTGCTTGCCGGTGAGGTAGTCCAGGAACACGTCCTGCAGCTCCTCGGCGCCGAAGGGCAGCCCGGCCACCTTGGTGTAGCTCTTGACGTCGACCAGGTGCTCGGCGCGCAGCAGCATCGCGAGCTGCCCGAGGTTCATCTCCGGGCACAGCACCGTGCGGTAGGCGCCGAGGACCTCGCCGAGGTTGGCCGGCATCGGGTTGAGGTTGCGCAGGTGCGCGGTCGCGACCGAGTGGCCGAGCTTGCGCACCCGCCGTGCGGCGGCGTTGATCGGGCCGTAGGTCGAACCCCACCCGATGACGAGCACGTCGGCGTCACCGTCGGGGTCGTCCACGGCCAGGTCGGGCACCTCGACGCCGTCGATCTTGGCCTGGCGCAGCCGGACCATGCGGTCGTGGTTGTCCGGGTCGTAGGAGATCGAACCGCGGCCGTCGGCCTTCTCCAGGCCACCGACCCGGTGCTCCAGCCCCGCGGTGCCCGGGATCGCCCACGGCCGCGCCAGGGTCTCCGGGTCACGCAGGTAGGGCCAGAACTCGCCGGAGCCGTCCGGGGCGTTCGGCTCGGTCGCGAACCCGGGGTCGACCGTGGGCAGCGACTCGACGTCGGGGATCTTCCACGGCTCGGAGCCGTTGGCCAGCGCCCCGTCCGACAGCAGCATCACCGGCGTCCGGTACTTCACCGCGATCGCGGCGGCCTCCACCGCGGCGATGAAGCAGTCACCGGGCGTGCAGGGCGCGATCACCGGCAGCGGTGCCTCGCCGTTGCGGCCGTGCAGGGCCTGCAACAGGTCGGCCTGCTCGGTCTTGGTCGGCAGCCCGGTCGACGGGCCGCCGCGCTGGACGTCGATCACCAGCAGCGGCAGCTCCAGGGCCACCGCCAGGCCGACGGTCTCGGCCTTGAGCGCCACACCCGGACCGGAGGTGGTGGTCACGCCCAGCGCGCCGCCGAAGCTCGCCCCGAGCGCGGCACCGACACCGGAGATCTCGTCCTCGGCCTGGAAGGTGGTGACCCCGAACGACTTGTGCTTGGACAGCTCGTGCAGCACGTCCGAGGCCGGGGTGATCGGGTAGGTGCCCAGGAACACCGGCAGGCTCGTGGTCTGCCCGGCGGCGACGATCCCGTAGGCCAGCGCGGCGTTGCCGGTGATCTGGCGGTAGGTGCCCGGGTCCAGCTTCGCCGGCGCGACCTCGTAGGTCACCGCGAACGCCTCGGTCGTCTCGCCATAGGCGTGCCCGGCGCGGAACGCCAGCACGTTCGCCTCGGCGATGTCGGGCTTCTTCGCGAACTTCTCCCGCAGGAACCGCTCGGTCGACTCGCTCGGCCGGTGGTACATCCAGGACAGGAGCCCGAGCGCAAACATGTTCTTCGCCCGCTCGGCGTCCTTCTTCGACAGCCCGGTCTCCTCCAGCGCCCCGCGGGTCAGGGTCGCCATCGCGACCCCGTGCACGGCGTAGGGCTCCAGGGAGTCGTCCTCGAGCGGGTTCGCCTCGTACCCGACCTTGGTCAGGTTCCGCTTGGTGAACTCGTCGGTGTTGACGATCACGACGCCGCCGTGCGGCAGGTCGCCGATGTTCGCCTTCAGCGCCGCCGGGTTCATCGCGACCAGCACGTCCGGGCGGTCACCCGGGGTGAGGATGTCGTAGTTCGCGAAGTGCAGCTGGAACGAGCTGACCCCGGGCAGCGTCCCGGCAGGTGCCCGGATCTCGGCCGGGAAGTTCGGCAGGGTCGACAGGTCGTTGCCGAAGTTGGCCGTCTCCGAGGTGAAACGGTCACCGGTGAGCTGCATCCCGTCACCGGAGTCACCCGCGAACCGGATCACCACCCGATCGCGCTGGACGACCTCGGAGTCACGAGCCTCGACAGGGGTGTCGCTGGTGGTCATGGGCAGATCGGCCCCCGGTTCCGTCGGAAGTGCGGTGCTAAGTCGAGGTTAACTGCCGGTTCGCAACGACGTCCCGTCGCCCTGTCGCACGTCACAGGGGTTCGTGCGTCGCCGGAGTGAGTCCGGTCACTTCTTGCTGATCTTCTTCTGCAGTGCGGCGACGCGCTCGGCGAACGCCTCGGTGTGCACCGTCTCGGCCTGGGCCCGGACCTCGATGTCGGTGGCGTCGGCGTGCGCGTCGAGCCGGGACGTCACCCGCATGGTGGCCTTCGTCGTCGTGATGAGGTCCCGCGGCGCCGCCGCCGCGCGCCCCGCCAGCTCCATCGCACCGGCGCGCAGGTCCTCGTCGGTGTCGTAGGCGCGCCACGCGAGGCCCACCCGTTCGGCGTCCCGTGCGTCGAGGACGTCGCCGAACAGTGTCATCGCCGCGTTCCCCTGCGCGCCCAGTGCGCGGTGCGCCATCCATGTGTACCCGCCGCCGGGGTGCAGGCCCAACTGCATGAAGCGGACGTCGAACCTCGCGGTGGGCCCGGCGAGCCGGACGTCGCAGGCCAGCGCCAGGTTGATCCCGGCCCCGACGGCGGCACCGTTCACCGCGGCGAGGGTCGGCAGCGGCGACGCCGCGATGGCGAGGAAGCCCGAGTAGACGCGCCGCAGCGTCTCCGGGTCGGCCTCCTGCAGCTCCGCGAGGTCGCCCCCGGCACAGAACGCCGGCGGCTCGCCGGTGACGACGATCGCGCCGACGTCCCGGTTCGCGTTCGCCGCGTCGACGGCCTCGACGAGCCTCCCGGAGAGCTCCAGGTTGAGCGCGTTCCGTCGCGCCGGGTTCGACACGGTGAGCACCGCGACGCCGTCGGTGATCTCGGTCCGGACCTCGATGTCGCTCATGCCACGGATCATCCACGCCGGAACGGCGGGCTGCACCCGTCGGGTTCCGGGGAGCGGGACGCCGTGGGTCACACCTCGGAACGTTGCGCCCGGTTCGCCCGTTCACCCGGTGAACCCCCACAGGACCGCACGGAGAGGTGAGGGCGGCGTGCACAGCCACATGAACGGTCTGAAGACGGCCGTGCTCCTCGGCGCGATGAGCGCCCTGATCATCGCGATCGGCGGGGTGATCGGCAGTCGCGGCGGCCTGGTCGTCGCCGTCGTGATCGCGTTCGCGATGAACGGCTGGGCCTACTTCAACTCGGCGAAGCTGGCGCTGCGCTCGATGCACGCCCAGCCGGTCACCGAGGCCGAGTACCCCCAGCTGTTCCGCGTGGTCCGCGAGCTCAGCCAGCGTGCGCGCCAGCCGATGCCCGCGCTCTACATCAGCCCGACCGATGCCCCGAACGCGTTCGCCACCGGCCGCAACCCGCGCAACGCCGCGGTGTGCGTGACCACGGGCCTGATGCAGCTGCTCGACGAGCGGGAGCTGCGCGCGGTGCTGGGGCACGAGCTCAGCCACGTCTACAACCGCGACATCCTGATCTCGTCGGTGGCCGGTGCGATGGCCTCCGCGGTGTCCTTCATCGCGAACATGGCCATGTTCAGCTCGCTGTTCGGCGGTGGCGACGAGGACCGGCCGAACCCGATCGCGATCATCCTCGTCGCGATGCTCGGGCCGATCGCCGCCGGCGTCGTGCAGATGGCGGTCAGCCGGTCCCGGGAGTACCAGGCCGACGCCTCCGGTGCCGAGCTGACCGGCGACCCGCTGGCGCTGGCGTCGGCGCTGCACAAGCTCAAGTACGGGACGGCCGCGGCGCCGCTGCCGCCGGACCCGCGGCTCACCTCGCAGTCGCACCTGATGATCGCCAACCCGTTCCGGCCCGGCGAGAAGGCCGCGCGCTGGTTCTCCACGCACCCGCCGATCGAGGACCGGATCGCGCGCCTGCAGGCGATGGTCCGCTGATGCCGGACCCGGCGGAGGTCGCGAATTCGTAACGGTCCGGGGGTTCGCGGGCGATGTAGTGGGAGAGCAGAGCTCCCCCTGCAGAAGAGGACCCGATGAGCGAGACCCCGTCCCGCAAGCCCCGGCACGCGCTGTCGGACACCGGACCGGCCGTGCCGACCCAGGGCGGCCCCCGGGACGACGAGCCGGCAGGTGTCCGGGCGGACGTCCCCGAGCAGCAGGCGTGGTCCCCGGCGGAGGACCGCGCGGAGCGCGTCGAGGTACCGGCCCGGCCGGACGTGCAGGCGACGGGCGACGCCCCGGCCGTGCCGCAGCCCGCGCCCGCCGGTGACGAGCTGTTCACCCCGCACGCGGGCGATCCGGCCGACGAGGCCCCGACCCAGGCGCTGCCGGTGATCCCGCGTCCACGCGACGACCGGGCCTCCTGGCGCGGTCCCCACGCGGTCGCGCAGCTGCCGGAGCCGTTCCGGCCCGCCCCCGTGCGCGGCACGACGGCGACCGTGCTGCCGTCGTCGGTGCGGCCGGTGCTGCCTGCCGTCCTGGGCGCGGCGACGGCGATCGTGCTGGCCCTCGGCGTCGTCGCCGGGGTGAACGGTGCGCCGGATCCCGCTCCGGCACCCGCACCGCCCGCACCGGTGTCCGGCCCCTGATCCGTGCTTCGATCCCCGTGTGGGGATCACGTGGGAGGACTACCGCAGCCACGACGCCGTCGGCCTGGCCGGGCTCGTCGCCTCGGGTGAGGTGAGCGCGCCGGAACTGCTGGAGGCGGCGCTCGACCGGGCCGACGCCGTCGAGCCGTCGATCAACGCGATCCGGCACCGGCTGACCGGCAGCGCCCGTGCCCGCGCGCGGGGCGCGCTGACCGGGCCGTTCGCCGGGGTGCCGTTCCTGGTGAAGGACCTCGGCCAGCACATCGCGGGCGTCCCGACGGGCAGCGGAACCCGGCCGCTGGCGTCGTACCCGCGCCCGGAGACCTCCACGGTGGTGCGGCGCTGGCTCGACGCGGGGCTCGTCGTCCTCGGCCGTACCGCGACGCCCGAGTTCGGTGCCCGCGCGGTGACGGAACCGGTCGCCGGCGGCCCGACCCGCAACCCGTGGGACCCGGCCCGCACCCCCGGTGGCAGCTCCGGCGGGTCCGCCGCGGCCGTCGCCGCCGGGATCGTCCCGGCCGCCGGTGCGAGCGACGGCGGAGGGTCGATCCGCATCCCCGCCGCTGCTTGCGGGCTGTTCGGGCTGAAGCCGGGCCGCGGCGTCGTCCCCTCCGGTCCGGAGGCCGACGAGGGGTTCCACGGCGCCGCCGTGCAGGGCGTGCTGTCGCGGACGGTCCGCGACTCCGCGGCGCTGCTCGACGTCGTCGCCGGTCCCGCCCCGGAGAGCCCGTACCTCGTGCGGCCGCCGGAGCGGCCCTACGCCGACGCGGTCCGCGACGATCCTCGCCGCCTGCGGATCGGGATGAGCACGGCGTCCCCGCTCGGCGGAGCCGTGCACCCCGAGGCCGTCGCCGCCGCGGCCGACGCCGCCGAGCTGCTCACCGGGCTCGGGCACGTCGTCGAGGAGTCCGCTCCCGCGGTCGACGGCCGGGCGCTCGCCACCGACTTCCTCACGACGTGGTTCGGGATGATCGCCACGCAGGTCGACGCCGCCCGCCGGCTGACCGGCTGCGGCGACGACGCGTTCGAGACCGCGACCCGGGTGATGGCCGCCATCGGGCGGGCCACCCCGGCACCGGCCTACCTGGGGGCGCAGGCCCGCTGGCAGACCCACACCCGCGCGCTGGCGGAGTTCCACCGGCGCTACGACCTGCTGCTCACCCCGACCCTGGCCCGGCCGCCGTGGCCGATCGGGGAGCTCGACCTGGCCGCGCCGGTCGAGCTGACCGCGCGGGGGCTGCTGTCGGCACGGGCCGGTGGGCTGCTCGGGCGGATGAACCTGGTCGAGAGCCTGGTCGACGCCAACTTCGCCCCGGTCCCCTACACCCAGCTGGCGAACCTGACGGGGCGTCCGGCGTCGTCGGTGCCGCTGTACCGGACGCCCGGCGGGCTGCCGCTCGGCGTCCAGTTCGTCGGACGGCCGGGGTCGGAGCCCGAGCTGCTGGCGCTGGCCGCACAGCTGGAGCGGGCCCGCCCGTGGGCACACCGGGAGCCGCCGCTCGGTCAGCGGTAGTTCGTGAACTGCAGTGCGATGCCGAAGTCCTTCTCCTTCAGCAGTGCGATGACGGCCTGGAGGTCGTCCTTCTTCTTGCCCGAGACGCGCAGCTGGTCGCCCTGGATCTGGGCCTGGACGCCCTTGAGCTTCTCGTCCCGGATCGCCTTGCTGATCTGCTTGGCCTTGTCCTGCGCGATGCCCTGGAGGATCGTGCCGTTCGCCCGGTAGGTCTTGCCGGAGATCGCCGGCTCGTCGGCCTCGAACGCCTTCAGCGAGATGCCCCGCTTGATCAGCTTCTCCTTGAAGACCTCGAGCCCGGCGCGCAGCCGCTCCTCGGTGTCGGACTCGAAGGTGACGGCCTCCTCCCCGGCCCAGGCGACCGTGGTGTTCGTCCCGCGGAAGTCGAACCGCTGCGAGAGCTCCTTCGCGGCCTGGTTGAGGGCGTTGTCGACCTCCTGCCGGTCCACCTTGCTGACGACGTCGAATGACGGGTCCGCCATGTCTCGGTCCTCCTCTCGGGGTCGGGCCCCCCTCGTCGGGGGCTCACGTGTCGTGTCGTATCCTCGTCCACGCACCGAGAGAGAACGACGTGCACCCCGGCTGGTTGCCCGAGCGGCCAAAGGGAGCGGACTGTAAATCCGTCGGCGTAGCCTTCCCAGGTTCGAATCCTGGACCAGCCACCAGGGTTGAGAGAGGCCCCCGACCAGCGGAGACGCTGGGAGCGGGGGCCTTTCTCGTTGTGGGAGTGCTCCTCCCGGCCGGTCGCTCAGCGGCGCAGCGTCTCCTCGGGGGGCTCGCCGAATGCACGGGTGTAGGCGACCCGGAACCGTCCGAGGTCGCCGAACCCCCACCGGCGCGCGAGGGCGGCGATGTCCGGGGCGGTCTCCGGCGCGGCCTGTTCGAGGGCTCTCCGCGCCCCGCGCAGCCGGGCGTCCCAGAGCAGCTCGGAGGGATGCTTCCCGCGGCTCCGGCGCAGGCCCTCCCCGACGTCACGGGTGGACCGTCCCGTCAGGCCGACGATGTCGGTGGGCCCGAGCGGCCGGTCGGCGTGTGCGTCGATGTACTCGGCGACCTCCCGGAGCGTGGCCTCCGGGAGGTCGCCGTGGACCGGTGGGGTCTCGGGGTCGACCGCGCGTGCGAGCGCCGAGTTCGGGATCGTCGAGAGCAGTCCGGTGGCCAGCGTGCGGAACGCCTGGTTCGCCAGGATCGGCTCGGCGACCACCCAGGGGTTGATCAGCACGTCGTCGCGGACGTGCGCGACCGTGCCCGTCCAGAACCGCGCCATCCGCGGGTCCGCGGGCGTGATCCGGTCGAACCGCAGCTGGTCGGGCTCGATCCCGACCATCGCGGCCGCGTGCCGGGCCACCCGGGCGCGGTCGAGGACGACGACGGCCGCGCCGAGCTGCTCGGACGTCGCGACCGCCGGTCCGGTCGGTGGGCTGAGAGCCACCTCGCCCCGGGTCACGCAGGTGTCCTGGTAGCAGGTCTCGGCGTAGGTGAGCCGGCCGGTGAAGGGGCTGGACATCACGAGGACGTCGTCGAGCATCTGGTCGATCGCGTAGGTCAGGTCGATGCCGATCTGCAGCGTGCTCACCACCAGCCCGGGGCCCGTGACCGCGAGCTGGTCGACGGTGAAGTCCTCCGGTCGTCCGGTGAACCGGAGCCGCAGGTCGGCGTAGGAGTCGCGGAAGAACTGCTCGGCGCGTCCGGGATCGGTGGTGGAGAAGCCGGACCGGGTGATCTCGCCGTCGGACCCGTCGCTCGCGGACATCCTCATCCTCGTGCGGTTCGTGCCGAGGGCCGGCGCCTCCCGCGGACGGCCGTGTCCGGGCGCCTCCCACGGGTCCTGGTTCCGGCAGCCGGTTCGGGCGGGACCCGCGGACCGGATTATCCCCGTCCCGGTGGCGACGGCAAGGGGTGCGGACCCAGGACCTCCCGGTAATGGGCGGTGAGCGCCTCGTCGGGCCCGGTGTGTTCCGGGAGCTCCTCGCCGTCGAGGTCCGCGGCGAGTGCGTGGAGGCAGCGGTCCCAGCCGGCCGCGGTGTTCGAGGTCCAGTCCGGGTCCGCGACGGGGTTCTCCAGCCGCAGCACGCAGCCGTCACCGTCGGGGGTGACCGTCCATCGCAGGTGCTCACCGCCCCACGTGAACGCCAGCACCCGGGGCGGGTCCAGCTCGGTGATCTCGGCGGTGTCGACGTCGTCGGCGCCGAACCGGAACGTGATCAGGCCGCCGACGCGGAGATCGGCCTCCACCTCGCAGGGGAACCAGCGGCTCATCCGCTCGGGCTCGGTGAGCGCCGCCCACACCCGTTCGACGGAGTGCGGGTAGCGGCGGGTGAAGTGGAGGACCGGCCCTTCCGGGCCGTGTTCCAGCCTGACGTCGGTGTTCATGCGGTGTCTCCTCCTGCGGGGTCCGTCTCGTCGAGGTACTCGCCGAGCGCCTCGAACCGTTCCGTCCAGTACGCGCGGTGCGGTGCGAGCCAGTCCTCGACCGCCGCCAGCCCGCCGGGCCGCAGGCTGTAGCGACGTTGCTGGGACTCGGCGACGACGTCGACCACGTGCAGGTCGCGCAGCACCCGCAGGTGTTTCGAGACCGTGGGCTGCCCGAGCCCGAGCGCCGTCGTGAGCTCACCGACGACGCACCCGCCCCGGCGGCGGAGCTCGTCGAGGATGGCTCGCCGGGTCGGGTCGGCCAGCACGTCGAAGACGTCGCGCACGAGTCCTAGCATGCCGTTATCGGTATATACGCGTCAAGGAATATCAGGTGCAGCGTTCCCGCAGGGGCGCGACGCCCGGGCCGTCCAGCTCGCCGAGCACGGCGGCACGCCCGGCCAGCGCCGTCACCAGTGCCACCGTGGTCCCGCGGACCAGGGGCCCCGAGCCGTGGGCGAACGGTCCGTCCGTGGCCTCCAGCCGCAGCCCGGCGGCGGCCCGGCGGCTGTTCACGGTGAAGTCGCGGCGCACGAAGAACCCGGCGACGGCGGTGGCCGCCCCGACCGACGGGGCGCGGTCGATGCCGAGCGGGAGCCGGACGTCCTGGCCGTGCACGACGACCTCGCCCAGCCACGCCGCGGTGTGCCCGGACGCCGCCGTCGTGGCGGTGACCACCGCGCGGAAGCGTTCGAGCGTCCCGGCAGGGGTCACGCCCCGGTGCTCCGCGAGCCGGCGGTCGTTGTGGACGCCGTCGTCGAACCGGGCGGCGAGCATGCTCCGCACCCAGCGGAACGTGCCCGTGCTCGCCGCCGCCGTGAGGTGGGCGACGACCTCCTCGACCGTCCAGCGCCCGCACAGCGACGGCGTCGCCCACTGCTCGTCGGTCAGGTCGCCGAGGTCCTCGGCGAGGGCGGCGCGCTCCGCGTGGATCGCGGCCCACAGGTCGTCACGGGTCGTCAGCGGCACGGTCGTCTCCCGGTGGTCGGTGGCCTCGGAAGGGGAGACCGCGGAACACTGCGGAACTCATCCCGGTCCGTCGACACCGAGGAGCACCGATGCCGCGCTGGACGTCGTTCGTCGCGCCCGACACCGAGCCGCCCGTCCGGACGCTGCACGAGGACGGCAACCCGCGACACCGGCTCCGGGTCGAGCACGACGACCGGATCCTGCTGGTGCACCTGTCCGGTGAGGACGGTCCCGGGTGGACGTGCCTGGCCGTCGACCGCGACACGCGGGTGTGGGCGGTCGGGCAGGGCACCCGGCAGATCGACGCGGCCGAGGCCGCCGTCGGGCAGCTGCGCGGCTGACCGGCTCACCCCGCCGGCAGCGCGGGATCCGCTTTCAGCGCCACCCCGGACAGCTTGAGCCGCCACGCCTCACTCATCAGCAGGGCGAGCGTCGTCGCGGCCTCGGCGTACCCGGTGCCGTGCGGGGGCCGGATGTTGGACAGGCAGTTCCGCTCGGAGTCGCGACGGCCGCGGCGGGCGTCGTAGGTGAAGTAGACGCCGAGCGAGTCGACCGAGCTCATCCCGGGCCGCTCGCCGATCAGGACCACCACGCTCCGGGCGCCGACCGCGGTGGCGATCTCGTCGCCGAGCGCCACCCGGGCCTGGGTGGCGACGACGACCGGGGCCACCCGCGCGTCACCGAGCCGGTCGAGGACCTCGGCGAGCATCCCCACCGCGTGGTCGGTCACCGCGAGCGGCGAGAGCCCGTCGGCGACGACGAGCACGACGTCGTGCTCACCCCGCGGCAGCTCCACACCGGGCGCCAGCCGGCGGCCGAGGTCGGGGCGGGTCAGGTACTCGGCGCGGTCGCGCGGGGCGCCGGCCGCACGCAGCGTCGGCACGCCGAGCCCGGCGATCCGGTCGGCGAGCGCGTCGGCGTCGAGCGGGGTGTGGACGGCGTCGCGGGCGGCGGCGTGCGCAGCCCGCAGCTCCAACAGCCGGGCGGTGGGCAGGGCGTCGCCGGCGCGGCCCAGCGCGACCCGGGCCCGGGTCGAGGCGCGCAGGACGTCGAGCGGGTCGGACCCGCCGTGCCCGGTCACCGGACCCCCGCCGTCAGTGCACGCATCGCCGACGCCGGGAGCTCACGGACCCGGCCGTCGTCGTCGAGCATGTCCATCGTCGCCAGCCAGGACGCGAACTCGGGCGCGGGCTGCAGTCCCAGCACCTGGCGGGCGTAGAGCGCGTCGTGGAACGACAGCGACTGGTAGTGCAGCATCACGTCGTCGCCGCCGGGCACGCAGATGACGAACGAGCAGCCCGCGGCGCCGAGCAGGGTGAGCAGGGCGTCGGTGTCGTCGGCGTCGGCCTCGGCGTGGTTGGTGTAGCAGACGTCGACCCCCATCGGGACGCCCAGCAGCTTCCCGCACACGTGGTCCTCCAGCCCGGCCCGGGTGATCTGCTTGCCGTCGCGCAGGTACTCCGGCCCGATGAACCCGACGACGGTGTTGACCAGCAGCGGGTCGAAGGCCCGCGCCACGCCGTAGGCCCGGGTCTCGAGGGTCTGCTGGTCGACGCCGTGGTGCGCGTCGGCGGACAGCGCGCTGCCCTGACCGGTCTCGAAGTACATGCAGTTCGTGCCGACCGTGCCCCGGCCCAGTGCGAGCGCGGCCTCGTGCGCCTCGCGCAGCAGGTCCAGGCCGACGCCGAACCCCTCGTTCGCGGCCTGGGTCCCGGCGATCGACTGGAAGACGAGGTCGACGGGGGCGCCGCGCTCCATGATCTCGATCGACGTCGTGAGATGGGCGAGCACGCAGGACTGGGTGGGGATCTCGTACCGGGTGCGCACCTCGTCGATCAGGTGCAGGAGCTCGGTCGTGCGCTGCGGCGAGTCGGTGGCCGGGTTGATCCCGATGACGGCGTCGCCGCAGCCGAGCAGGAGGCCGTCCACGATGGACGCCGTCACCCCGCCCGGGTCGTCGGTCGGGTGGTTGGGCTGGAGCCGGGTCGCCATCGTGCCCGGCAGCCCGACCGTGGACCGGAACGCCGTGACGACCGGGGTGCGTCGGCCGACCGCGACGAGGTCCTGCAGCCGCATCAGCTTGGCCGTCGCCGCGACCATCTCCGGGGTGAGCCCGGCGGCGAGGGACGTCGTGTCGGTCGAGGGCCGGAGCAGGTGCTCCCGGAACCCGCCGACGGTCATCGACGCGACCGGGGCGAACGCCTCCCGGTCGTGGGTGTCGACGATCAGCCGGGTGACGTCGTCGTCCTCGTACGGGACGACCTGCTCGGAGAGGAACGTCGCCAGGGGGAGGTCGGCCAGGACGCCCTGGGCGGCGACCCGTTCCTGCTCCGACGACGCGCCGATCCCGGCGAGCACGTCACCGGAGCGTTCCGGGGTGGCGGCGGCCAGCAGCGCCGCGAGGTCCGCGAACTCGTAGGTGTGACCACCGAGGGTCGCCCGCCGCCGTGTCATCCCGCCCCCCGCCCGGCCGTCACATCGGCTCCGTCACGTCAGCTCCGCCTCGGCCTCCGCCAGCGCCGCGAACTCCTCGTCCGGCGCGGCGGCCACCAGGTGACGCCGTGAGTAGAGGGCGAAGTACAGCATGAACAGGGCGAAAGCACCCAGGGTCGCGCCCGCGGCGACCGGATCGACCAGGAACGTCGCGACCACCGCCAGCAGCGCGACGACCAGCGCGAACCCGGTCGTGACCGTCCCGCCCGGCGTCCGGTACGGCCGCGGCATCTCCGGCGCCCGCCTGCGCAGCACGATGTGGCTGACCATCATCAGCACGTACGACAGCGCGGCACCGAACACCGCCATGTTCAGCAGCATGTCGCCCTGCCCGGTCAGCGACAGCAGGAACCCGACCAGGCCGGGGACGAGCAGTGCGAGCGTCGGCGCCTTCCGGCCGTTGGTGATCGACAGGACGCGCGGCAGGTACCCGGCGCGGGACAGGGCGAACGTCTGCCGCGAGTAGGCGTAGATGATCGAGAAGAAGCTGGCGACGAGCCCGGCCAGACCGATGTAGTTGACGACGACGGCGGCCGGCGAGCTGCCGAGCGCCTCGACCAGCGGGTTGCCGGACTCCGAGAGGGCGTCGGCACCGAGCGCCCCGGTGGCCAGCACCAGCACCGACGCACCCGTCAGCAGCAGGACGAGCATCGCGGCGAGGATGCCGCGCGGGACGTTGCGCTCCGGGTCCCGCGCCTCCTCGGCCGCCAGCGGGACGCCCTCCAGCGCGAGGAAGAACCAGATCGCGAAGGGCACGGCGGCCCAGACGCCGAGCCACCCGAACGGCAGGAACGGTGACGCGCCCGCCGCAGCGGTCGGCGCGATGTCGACCAGGTTGGCCGGGTCGAACAGCGGGATCGCGGCGACGGCGAACACCACCAGCCCGACCAGCGCGATCGCCGTGATCACGAACATCGCCTTCAGGGCCTCGCCCGCACCGGTGAGGTGGATGCCGATGAAGACG
The DNA here is from genome assembly GCF_001420995.1 of Pseudonocardia sp. EC080619-01. NCBI lineage: Bacteria > Bacillati > Actinomycetota > Actinomycetes > Pseudonocardiales > Pseudonocardiaceae > Pseudonocardia > Pseudonocardia sp. EC080619-01. Next base: position 3,617,070 of record NZ_CP012184.1, read on the forward strand.
ACGTAGGCGGCCAGGTAGACCCACCAGCCGTCGGTGATCCCGAACAGGCCCAGCGACTCGACGTAGGCGCCGATGAAGGTCGCGATCGCGGCCGGGGCGATCGCGTACTCGATGAGGATCGCCGTCCCGGTGGCGAACCCGCCCCACGGCCCGAGCGCGCGGCGGGCGAACGTGTAGCCGCCGCCGGCAGCCGGGAGCGCCGAGGACAGCTCGGCCATGCCCAGGACCATCGCGAAGTACATCGCGGCGATGACGATCCCGGCGACGAGCAGGCCCCCGAAACCGCCCTCGGCCAGGCCGAAGTTCCATCCGGAGTAGTCGCCGGAGATGACGTAGCTGACGCCGAGGCCGGCGAGCAGCACCCAGCCGGCGGCGCCCGTGCGGAGCGTGCGTCGGGCCAGGTAGTCCTCGGTCGGGTCGCTCATGGGGCACGCCTCCGCTCGTCGGGTGAGCGGATCGTAGGAGTGACCCCCGGCCGGGTGGGATACGCCGTTGTGAGGGTTCTGTTTCGTGATGCAGCGGGCGGAAGACGACGCGAGAGGGTGACGCGGGCTCACGCGGCCGTGCGGAGGTACATCACGGAGCGTGGTCCACGAAAAGGATGCGCGTCCGTTCGGGTCCACCGTGGTGACGGTCCGTCGTACGGCGCGTCCGTCGGGGCCGGTTCGACGAAGATCGGGATGCCGGAAGAGAGCAGTATCCTCGCCGAAAGTAATCCCACTGGTCCGATGGTGGTAAGGAATTCGTTGGATCGAGGTACGACCGGATAGCGTTCTGTGCATCGGCGGGGCTCCCGAACCCACGCCGAACACGCCGGTCCGACACGGACCCGTACACAAACGGAGAATGAACTGTGCTGAAGAAGGCTGGAATCGTCACCGCTGGTGTCACCGCCGGGCTGCTCGCCGTCTCGCCGCTGGCGTTCGCCGGTGACGGTGGCCACGGGCACGGGCACGGCGGGGACGTCAACGCCAAGCAGATCAACAACATCGACCAGAACGACTCGAACCGCCAGTCCGGTCTGATCAACGTCGGCGACGTCAACGCCCTGAACAACGCCAACGTGCTCTCCTGCTCGCTGAACAGCGTCGACATCGCCGCCAGCGTGCTGGGTGTGCTGGGTGGGCAGGCCGTGAACGGCGAGGACGCCCCGGCCGTCTCCGAGTGCTCCCCGGGCTCGACCTCGCAGACCAACATCGACGGCTGATCCAGGCCGACGATCTGTCGCGCCCGCCCGGACCCGGGGCCGTCTCCCCGGGCCGGACGGAACGCGTGCACCGGACATCCCCCGCTCTCGAACCGGAGCGGGGGATTCCTGCATTCCCGGGACCGGTTCCGTGACGATTCCGGGAATGCGCCGGAATGTGCTCAGGGGTGGTACGGCAGAACCACGTGCGACGGGTGGTCCGGGCCGTGCAGAATCTCGTACCGGATGGGACGGCCGTCGATCGCCGCCGACATCCGTTCACCCGTTCCGTGGTTGCGGGCGAACCGCGGGAACGCGGCCCCCGCGATCTGCACGCGCAGCCGGTGCCCGGCGCGGACCCGGTACCCGGTCGGGCTCAATGCCATCCGGACGACGGTCGTGCCGTCCGGCGCGCTCGCCTCCCGCCCGGGGACGAGGCGGTGCATCGCGTCGGTGACGTTCGACGACGTCCCGTCCGGCGCGACGTCGCACACCCGGACGAAGACGTCACCGGCGCCCGAGTCGGTGCGGACGTAGACGACCGCCGACACGTCGCCGAGCAGGTCGAGATCGGTCTCCAGCGGCGCCCCGGTGTAGACCAGCACGTCGTCGCGGGCCTCGATGTCGCGGTTGTCGTGCTGCTTCGACGGCGGCTGCAGCATCGGCCCGCCCACGGTCGGCGTCGGGTCGGCCGGGTCGTAGACGAACGTGCCTGCCCCGGCCGGGCCGGTCGAGTCGCTGCGCAGCCGGGACCCGGGGGCCAGGTACCACTCGGTCGGCTGCGCGTCCGGCGGCGGCCAGCATGGCAGGTCGGTCCACCGGTCGGCGTGCTCGACCCACGCGCGGACCGGGGCGCGGCCGTCGTGCTCGCCGCCGTGCAGGTGCACGCCGAGCCAGTGCACCATCTCCTGCGCGATCGTCGGCAGCGAGCTCCGGTCGCCGTGGGTCCAGGGCCCGATCGTGATGCGGGCGGTCGCGCCGCCCCGCTGGAGCGCGGTGAAGTCGACCAGCTGCCGGTCGAGGAACAGGTCCCACCAGCCGGTGACCATGCAGACCGGGGGCATCGCGGCGGCGTCGAACCCGTCGTGCTCGGCGGGCGCCCAGAACTCGCGCGGCGACTCGGCGTGCTCGACGAAGTCGCGCCAGAACACCACCGGTGCGCCGGTCAGCGCCACGTCGGCGGCCTGCAGCGGCAGCGACGCCACGGCGCGGCGCTTGCGACGGCTGAACACCGGCGTCGCGAGGAAGCCGGTGACCGCGCCGATCCGCTCCTGCCTGCCGATCTGGTTGACCCAGCTCGCCAGGTTCAGCAGGCCCGGTGCGCCGCCCGGGTAGAACGTGCTGGTGAACTCCGACGCGGTGATGTCGGCGTTCATCGAGGCCAGGCCCGGACGGGCGTACGGGGCGATCGCCCACTGGGTGTGCCCGACGTAGCTCGGCCCGACCATCGACACACGGCCGTCGCACCAGTCCTGCTCACGCACCCAGTCCAGGGTGTCGAGCCCGTCCGGGCTCTCGTGCAGGAAGGGCCGGAACTGCCCGCCGGACCCGAAGGTCCCGCGGGTGGACTGCACCAGCACCTGGAAGCCGCGCCGGGCCAGCAGCGAGCCGATGATCGACCCGAGACCGTCGCGCCCGTAGGGCGTGCGCATGAGGACCGTCGGCCGCGGCTCGACCGGCCCGGGACGGCGGTAGAGGTCGGCGAGCAGCACCACACCGTCGGACAACGGGACCCGCAGGTCCCGCTCACGCACGTACGGCGTGGTGTCGGTGAACCCCAGCCGCCGATCGACCAGGCGTTCCGCGAGCGCGGCCATCGTCACCTCCCCCTCGCACCCGCTCGATGCGGGGCTGGACCGATCGTAGGAGAACCCGGTTGCTCCATCCGGGCCGCCGCCGGAAGCCGGCCCGTCGGGTGGTCGAGGGCGGTCGGCCGGAACTGTCGGGGGGCCCGCGTACCGTGCGCCCCCGTGCGGGTCGAGCGGATGACGTGTTGCGGTCGGGAGTGGGTCGGACCGGACCGGGCGCACTGCTGTGGCCGCTTCGGCGGCTGCGGCGCGGTGTTCGACGACGCGGAGCTCTGGGACACCCACCGGCGGCGCGGGGCGTGCGTCGCCGACCCGGGCGAGCTGGGCCTCGTCGCCACCCGCAACGGGATCTGGCTCCGGGCGCTCGACGCGGGGGTCTGAGCCCGCCACCCGGGGATCAGGACGCGGCCCGGGTGATCCCGCGGAACACGGCGTCGGTCGTGCCGGGGTTGCGCACGACCACGAGATCCAGGCCGGTGAACCACAGGACCGATCCCGCGCCGAAGGTGCGGCTGCCACCGGCCGAGCAGCAGAGCTCGATCTCCCCGGCGTCGACGACGACCAGGGCCCCGCGCCACTCGTCCTCGTCGTGCGGGCGGCTCCCGCCGGGGAGCAGCGTGATCGTGCGCGTGTGGAAGGTCGGTGCGCCCGGCATCGGCTCACCCCCTCACGGACCCGGCTCGGCAGTGGGGACCGGCCGGCACCCGGAAAATCATCGGGCCGGCCTGACCCGCCCCATGATCGCCCGGCGCGGGTCAGGCCGCAGCGGGGAGCCCGAGCGCGCCGTCGACGGTCTCGTGGCCGATCCGGGAGGCCGCGGCGACGCGGCCCGGATCGGTGGTCAGGCCCCGCACTCCGGCCGACGTGTGCGGGGCGAGCGTGAGCAGGTGCGCCCCGGCCCGGTCCGGGTGCGCCGCGTCGGTCAGCAGCGACAGACACTCGCCGTGCCGGCTCGCGTCCTGTGCCATCCGGCCCAGACCGGGGGCGAGCCGGTCCAGCGACCGTGCCCAGAGCGGGGCGCGGGCGTCGGCCGGCGTCGCGACGAGCTCGTCGACGGTGCGCGTCATCAGCGCCAGCACGTGGGTGGCGCCGCCGCGCAGCGCCCGGGCCACCGGCAGCGGGTCGCTCACCGACCCGTCGATCCAGTCGTCGTCGCCGATCCGGACGGGCGGCCCGGCGAGCAGCGGGATCGCCGCCGTCGCACGCATCGCGGACTTCCAGGCGTGGCCGTCGGGCAGGCCGGTCAGCACGTGCGCCGAGAGGTCCGAGGCGCGGGTGACCAGCACGTGCAGCGGCACCGGGCTGGTCACCAGCGACGACCAGTCGGTCGGCTTGGACTCCACGAGGATGTGGTCGAGCAGGTGATCGAGCGACACCATCGGACGGCGGGTCCCGCAGCGGCGCGGGTCGATGAACTCCCGGCTCGCCATGTCGTCGCAGAAGATCCGCGACGCGTCCGCACCGTGCCCGAGCACCAGCGCCGTCCCGACGAACGCGCCCGCCGAGCTGCCCCACACCTCGTCGAAGCAGCCGGCGAGGCCCGCGGCCTCCAGGGCGTGCACCATCCCGCCGGCGTAGGCGCCACGCATCCCGCCACCGCCGACGACGAGGGCCAGCCGGTGGTCGTCGGCGTGCGCGCCGGCGCCGCGGCCCGCGGTCCGGCGCCGCTCGAGCAGCGCGAGGACCTCGGCGTCGCCGTGGGCCCCCGGGGAGAGCGAGTGGCTGCGCATCGGCCCATCATCGCGACGGGCCGGACGGAGCCCGCCGCCGCGGTACCCGGCGACGACGAGCGGACCGCTCGCGTACCACCGGCCGCCGGACCGGCGCCGCCCACCGCCCCGTCCCGGATGCCGGTACGGGCCCTAGTAGGTTCGCCCGACCAGGGGGTAACACCGTGACGCAACGACGCCAGCTGCGGTTGGGGGCGATCGAGTCGACGTCGCTTCCGGCCGCGTCGGCCCGCGCGAGTGACGCGCGCCGCCGCCGTCCGGTGGTGGGCGACCCGGCCGCCGCGGGGCTCGCCGACGATCTCGATCTCGGAACGGCACCGGGCCGCACCGACGCGCTCTGCATGATGCTGCGCGGCGCGGTGCTCGACCACTGGGTGCGGGAGTTCGTCGCCGAGCACCCGTCGGGGACGGTCGTGGAGCTCGGGCCGGGCCTCGACGGGCGGGCCGGGCGGCTCGGCGCGGAGGGCCCGGCGCACTGGATCGACGTCGAGCTCCCGGAGATCGCGGACCTGCGGCGCGAGCTCCTGCCGGGCCCGGCGCACCTGGTGTCCGGGTCGGCGCTCGACGAGGACTGGATGGAGCTCGCCCGCGAGCTGCCCGGGCCCCACCTCGTGGTGTCCGACCAGGTCCTGGCGCTGCTGCCGGAGCAGGGCGTGCAGCGGATCGTGTTCACGGCCGCCCGGATGCTGCCCGGCGCGACCCTGGTGACCGACGTGCTGTCCCGGGCAGCCGCCGACCGGCTGGTCGCCGGCCCGCTGCAGGGCCTCGACGTCGACTGGACCTGTGAGGACCCCCGCGAGCTGGAGCCGTGGGGCCTGCGCCTGCTGGAGGCCTGCGGCGCCGGGGTGCCGCCCGCCGCCGTCGCGGCGCGCCTGCCGCGCACGACCCGTGCGATGGCGGCCGGACTGCGGACGGTCCCCGCGCTGCGCGGCCACCGCCTGGCCCGCTACGAGCTGCTGGCGGCCTGACCGGCGCGACGAGCGTCCACCCGTCCGGTGACGGCTCGCACGGCGAGGATCGTCGGAGTGGCGGAGCGCGCGTCGGTAGGGTCGGCCCGGTGACGGTTCCGAAGATCGAGGTGGACCCGGCCGAGGTCGGGTTCGATGCGGAGCGGCTGGCCCGGATCGACACCCATTTCCGCCGCTACGTCGACGACGGCAGGCTCCCCGGCTGGACGATCGCGGTCGCGCGGCACGACCGCGTCGCGCACGTCTCGCACCACGGGTACCGCGACGTCGACGCGCGGACCCCGGTCACCGACGACACGATCTGGCGCATCTACTCGATGACCAAGCCGATCACGTCGATCGCGACGCTCATGCTCTGGGAGCGCGGCGCGCTGGAGCTGACCGACCCGGTGTCGCGCTACATCCCGGCGTTCGCCGACCAGCGGGTCTACCGCGGCGGGTCGGCCCTGAACCCGGGGACCGACGCGGCCGTCGAGCCCGTCCGGATCCACCACCTGCTCACCCACACCGCCGGTCTCACCTACGGCTTCCACCACGCGCACCCGGTGGACGAGATGTACCGCTCGAAGGGCTTCGAGTTCGGCGCCCCCGCCGGGATGGACCTCGCGACGGCCACCGAGCACTTCGCGTCGTTCCCGCTGCTGTTCCAGCCCGGCACCGAGTGGAACTACTCGGTGGCCACCGACGTGCTCGGGCGGGTCGTCGAGGTCGCGTCGGGCCGGCGGCTCGACGAGTTCTTCCGCGAAGAGATCACCGGCCCGCTGGGGATGACCGAGACGACGTTCTCGGTCGCGCCGGACTCGCCGGAGGCCGAGCGGCTCGCGACGCTCTACAACGCCAAGCCCGGCGGCGGGCTCGTCGTCAACAAGGTGCTGGCGCGCACGGCGACCCGGGAGCCGGACTACCTCTCCGGCGGCGGCGGGCTGCTCTCCACCGCGGGCGACTACCTGCGGTTCGCCCGCATGCTGGCCCGCGGCGGCGAGCTCGACGGCGTCCGGATCGTGGGACCGCGCACGCTCGCCGCGGCGACCCGCAACCACCTGCCCGGCGGTGAGGACCTCGACACGGTCGGCCGCCCGATCTTCTCCGAGTCCGCGTTCGCCGGCGTCGGCTTCGGACTCGGCTTCTCCGTGGTGATCGACCCGGCGGCGGCCAAGCAGCTCGCCAACCCGGGCACCTTCGCCTGGGGCGGGCTCGCCTCCACCGCATTCTGGGTGGACCCGGTCGACGACGTCGTCGCCCTCTTCTTCACCCAGCTGGTGCCGTCGAGCACCTACCCGATCCGTTCCCAGCTCCAGACCCTCGTGCAGCAGGCGGTGATCGACCGATGAGTGACCGACCGGCGATGCAGGCCGGACCAGGACTCGCGTTCGTCGTACGGACGCTGGTGGTCGCGGCGTCGCTGTGGGTGGCGACCGTCCTCGTCAGCGGCATCGACCTCAGTGCCGGGTCGACAGGGGCCCGGGCCGGGACGCTGCTCGCCGTCGCGCTGGTGTTCGGCGTGGTGAACGCGATCGTGAAGCCCGTCGTGGCGACGCTCGGCTGCCCGCTCTACATCCTCACGCTCGGGCTGTTCGCCCTGGTGGTGAACGCGCTGATGTTCATGCTGACCGGCTGGCTGGCCGGTCTGGTGGACCTGCCGTTCGTCGTCGACGGGTTCTGGTCCGCGTTCTGGGGCGCGATCATCGTCGGGATCGTGTCGTTCTTCCTGCACCTCGTGATCCCGGACCGCTACGACGCCCGCTGACCCGGCGGCCCCGGCGGGGGCCGTCAGACCGGCCAGGTCTCCTGCCGGTGCGCGGCGTCCCAGAACATCCACTCGTAGCGCGACGTCGTCGTGAAGTGCTCGCGCATCAGGGCGAGCTCCGCGACGGACGCGGCCGCACCGGCCCGGTCGGTGGCGTCCAGGGCGGCGTCGACCACCGCGCGGTACTCCTCACCGGCGTACATGTCGATCCAGCGCTGGTAGAGGGGGTCCTGCGAGCCGGTCCCGACCAGGTGCTCGCCGACCTTCGCGTAGATCCAGTAACAGGGGAGCACCGCGGCGACGCCCTCCGCCCACGACCCGCCGTACACGGCGGCGAGCAGGTAGCTGACGTAGGCGCGGGTGGCCGGGGCGACCGGCGCCGTGCGGGCCTGCTCGGAGGTGAGGCCCAGCGCGCCGAGCAGGTCGTCGTGCAGCTCGCGCTCGGCGGTGATCGCACCGCCGGCGTGCTCGGCGAACATCAGGGTGTCGTCGTCGGTGGGGGCCTTCGCCGCGCACACCGCGAGCGCCTTCGCGTAGCCGCGCAGGTAGTGCGCGTCCTGGACGATGTAGTGCCGGAACGTGTCGTGGGGCAACGATCCGTCGGTCAGCCCGGTGACGAACGGGTGCCGGAGGATCTTCCCGTGGATGGTCTCGACGTCCGACCAGAGCAGGTCACGCGTGCGGTCCGCCATCCGTCCACCGTAGTCACGAGGCCCGGCGGGACCTGTGATCATCCGGGCAACACCTGCTCAACGCGCCGTCAACCGTGCGGTGACGTGCAGATTGAGACGCAGCGCACTTCTGCGTGCGAATCGCGGATCGTCCGTCACCATGAGGACCGGCGGGCACCTCAGCGCGGAGAGCGCGCCGAAGTCGAGTCCCCCAAAGCGGAGGTGAGGGCATGAGCGCACCGGCGCCCATGGAGCACCACGAGAAGATGCGGATGCGGGCAGCCGCGTTCCGTGCCACCCGGGTGTACCCCGGTCCGGTCGGCGAACTGATCTCCCGGGAGCTCCTCGCCTGGGAGGACTTCGGCTACCGGCTCGGCGGGAACCGTCTCGTCGGTGAGCTGATGGAGCACGTCCTCAAGTCGCAGCCCGCAGGGCAGCAGGAGTCCCGCACGGACGCCGCCTGAGCCGGCTCAGCGCGGGGTGCTGACGGCGGCCTCGCCCGTACCGTCGGCCGGCGGCTCGCCGTCGGCGAGCCCGGCGACGGCGGCCGCGAGGACGACCATCGCGGCCAGCGTGGTGAGGCTGCCGGCCCGGGCGAGGACGGTGAACGTCCGTGCCGCCGTGGTGACCGGTCGCGCCGTGCCCCGGTGCCGGCCGGGTGCGCCGGCTCGGTGGCCGGCCTCCGGGGCCGGTCGCGGGGCCGGGACCTGCGGGATCTGCGGGACCGGTCCGGCGGATCCGACGGGACGGCGCGGGCTCGGGATGCGGACGACGGGCGCGGACATGACGATCACCACGATCTCGGGGGAGTCGATACGGGTTCTTCGGGACCCGGTGCGCGCCGCCGGTTCCTGCTTCTGCCCGTCTTGTCGTGTCGGACGTTCACCTTGTTATCCGGTGACGGCATCCGCCAATCGTCGGAGTGACTACTCCACCCGTGTGGCTGACGGGAACACCCGTACGCCGATCGGAACGTGACTACGAGTCACGCTTTGTCACTCCGATGCGGCACCCTGCTCCGGGATCCCGGCCAGCTGGTCGCGCAGCTCCCGCTTGAGCACCTTGCCCGCCGCGGAGACCGGGATCGCCTCCACCACGTGCACCTCGCGCAGGCGTTGGTAGGGCAGCAGCCGGGCGTTCAGCTCCTCGACGGCGGCACGGGCGTCGGCCTCGGTGGGCCCGGTGAGGAACGCGACCGGACGCTCGCCCGCCACGCCGGCCGGCCGGCCGACGACCGCGGCGCCCGTCACGCCGGGCACGGCGAGCAACCGCTCCTCCAGGTCGCGGGGGTACACGTTGTAGCCCTTGTGGAGCAGCATGTCCTTGAGCCGGTCGACGATCCGGAGGAAGCCGTCGTCGTCGAGGACGCCGACGTCGCCGGTGTGCAGCCAGCCGTCGCCGTCGAAGGCGGCCGCGGTGTCCGCGGGCCGGCCCAGGTACCCGCCGGTGACCTGCGGGCCGCGGATCCACACCTCGCCCTCCGCGCCGGGCCCGAGCTCCTCGCCGTCGTGGCCGGAGATCCGGATCTCGGTTCCCGCGACCGGCAGCCCGACGGTGCCCGGCCGGCGCGGTGCCGAGCGGCCGGCCGGCCCGAGGGTGGCGGCCATCGTGACCTCGGTGAGGCCGTACCCCTCGCTGATCGCGAGGTCGTCGCCGAGCCACTCGCGCAGCCCGGCGATGATCCCGGTGGGCAGCGGCGCCGCCCCGGAGGTCAACGACCGGACCGAGGACAGGTCCCCGGCGGCGGCGCGGTGGGCGAGCAGCGCGGCGTACACCGGCGGCGCCCCGGACATCGACGTGACCGCGAACCGGGTCGCGTCGGCGAGGTACGCCTTCGGATCGAAGCGGCCGTGCACGATCGTGAGGCTCCCGGCGAGCAGGCACGTTCAGCCCGCCGATCGTGCCCATCGCGTGGAACCACGGCGCGATGCCGATCGCGCGGCCGGAACCGAGGGGCGTCGGGAACTCCTCGGGTGGGCCGGGATCGACCAGCACGACGCCGGGGCCGTGCGCGGTGTCGCGGACACCCGGGCTCGCGCCGGTTCCCCAGCAGGCGGACTGCAACGCGTTGGTCAGCACGTTCCGGTGGGTCACCCGGACGCCCTTGGACCGGCCGGTCGTCCCGCCGGTGTAGGCGAGGTGCGCGAGATCGGTGGCCGGGTCGAGATCGAGGTCGGTGCCGGGCGGGGCCGTGGGCCGGCCCTCGAGGAACGCGTCCAGGTCGGTCGCGTCGGTGGGCACCTCACCCGGTCCCGTCGCGAGGACCCGCTTCAGCGCGGTCCCGGGCCGCGCGGCGAGCAGCGCGGGCAGCGCCGCGCCCCACGACAGGGCGGCCACCGCGCCGGAGTCGGCGAGCTGGGCCCCGAGATCGGCGGGGGCCAGCAGCGGGTTCGCCGGGGTCACGGTCGCCCCGGCGAGCAGCGTGCCCCAGTAGGCGACCGCGTACTGCGGGCAGTTCGGCAGGTGCAGGGCGACGACGTCGCCGCGGCCGATGCCGTCGGCGTGCAGCGCGTGCGCGAACGACGACGCCCGGGCCAGCAGCCCGGCGAACGACAGCTCGTGCCCGGCGTGGTGGAGCACCGGGGCGTCGCCGAACGCGGCGGCGGCGCCGCGCAGCTGCGCACCGGCCGGCAGGGCCGGCACGTCGAGGGCGGGAGCGGGGGAGCGGACGATCATGCGAGCACGGCCTTTCCGGCGTCGGCGGTCAGTGGCAACCGGGTGATCCCGTTGATGAACATCGAGCGCAGCCGGCGCGGCTCCCCGGTGACGGCCACCCGCGGCGCCCGGCGCAGCAGCTCGGTGAACAGCACGGTCAGCTGGCGGCGGGCCAGGTGCGCGCCGAGGCAGAAGTGCGGGCCGGGGCCGCCGAACCCGAGGTGCGGGTTCGGGGCGCGACGCACGTCGAAGGCCTCGGGATCGGCACCGTCCCGGCCGAACACCGCGGGGTCGCGGTTCGCCGACCAGTAGAACAACGCCGTCTTCGCCCCGGCGGGCAGCTCGGTGCCGCCGAGCACCGCGGGCTCGGAGAGCGTCCGGCGCATGTAGATCACCGGCGAGGCCCAGCGCACGACCTCCTCGACGGCGGTCGCCGTCACCCCCTCCGGATCGGCGAGCCAGGCGGCCCGCTGGTCCGGGTGGTCGGTCAGCAGTTGCAGGCCCCAGCTGGTGGCGTTGCGGGTGGTCTCGTTGCCGGCGACGACGAGCAGGACGAAGAAGCTCGCCAGCTCGTCCGGGGTGAGGCGCTCCCCGTCGATCTCGGCGTTGACCAGCGCGGAGGTGACGTCGCCGGTCGGGTCGGCCCGCCGGGCGTCGCCGAGCTCGCGCATCAGGGCGGCGAGCTCGCCGCCCGCGGTGAGCAGGGCGGTGGTGACGTCGGTGCCCTCGGGCACGAACTCCGGGTCGCCGGCGCCGAGGATCACGTTGGACCGGTCGTAGACGAACCGGTGGTGGCTGGCCGGGATGCCCATCATGTCGCAGATCGTCCGCAGCGGGAGCCGCGCGGAGACGGTCTCGACGCCCTCGCACTCCCCGGCGGCCAGGAGGTCGTCGACGATCTCGCGGGCTCCCTGCTCGATGCTGCCCTGCAGGTCGGCGAGTCGTCGCGGGGTGAAACCGCGGGAGACGATCCGGCGGAGCCGCGCGTGCCGCGGGTCGTCGGCGTTGATCATCGAGCCGAAGAACTCGAGGAACGCCGGCGGCATGTCGGCGACCGACGTCGCGCCCGGCCCGGACCGGAAGACGCCCGGTGCGCGGCTCGCCTCGACGATCTCGTCGTAGCGGGTGAGGGCGTAGTAGCCGGGGCCCGGATCGGGGACGGGCGAGGGCGGCTGCTCGAACCAGGGGATGCCGGGCGCCTCGCGCAGGGCCGCGAACCCGGCGGCGCGCTCGCGGATCGGGGCGGTCCAGGCGCCGTCGATGTCCGAGAGGTCGAACGGGTGGGTGGTCGCGTCCGGCATCGTCGCCGTCCCTCCTGCCGCGCAGGCGCGGCAGTCCGAGGCTAGGCAGCGTGCGTGGCGCGCGTCACGGCCCGGGCGTGCCAGCGGCGGACCGGAGGGGACAGGGTCTCCGGTCCGCCCCCGCCCTCGGGCGGGAACGCCTCAGGAGGGCGGTGGCAGCAGGCCGCGGCGGTAGGCGGGGACGAGCCGGCGCGGCACCAGGTGCCGGCGCCCCTCCAGGGTGAGCGGCACGAGGTCCGGCGTCTCGGCCTTCCACTGCGACCGGCGGTGCCGGGTGTTCGCGCGCGACATCCGCCGCTTGGGGACGGCCATCAGTGCTCTCCTTCTCGATCGGTTCCGGTGGTCGGGTCGCTGCGCGCCGGTTCGGGGTCCGCGCAGGGTTCGTCGTGGGCCCAGCCGAAGGGATCGGGCAGCTCGGCCCAGGCGGCCTCGCCGGCGGCGATCTCGGCGTCGGTCAGCAGGGCGAGGCGCAGGGCGGCGTCGACGTCGTCGGGGTCGGCCTCGTGGCACAGCACCACGAGGTCCTGGGCCCGGTCACCCCAGCGCGGGTGCCAGGACAGGGCCGCCATCGCCCGCCGCTGGTCGCCCGCCTCGGCCCAGGCCTGCTCGTCGGCGCCGTCCAGCCAGTCGCCGGCGTGCCCGATCCGCAGCCCGCCGCCCGCGCTCTCCAGCCAGAGGACGGCGTCCGGCCGGGTGGCCAGCCAGACCCGTCCCCGGGTCCGCACGACGCCGTCGAGCAGCGTGTCGATCGCGTCGTGCAGCCGGTCCGGGTGGAACGGCCTGCGCTCGGAGAACAGCAGCGTGCGGACGCCGCCCGACTCCTCCAGCGGAGGGGTGCCGCGCAACAGCGGATCGTGCACCCCGCCCGGGACGCCGCGGCGCGCGTCCGGGGCGAGGCCGTCGCAGAACAACCGGTGGTCGGCGGTGTCGGCGGTCAGCCGCGGCGCGGTGGGGGCGAGCCGGTCCAGGACGGCCGCGGTCCGCCCGGTCGCCGGCCCTCCGGCCGTCACGACGACGTCCGCGAACTCGGCCTGGCCGACGGCGAGCTGGGCGACCGTGCGCTCGTCGTCGGGCAGGGTGCTCAGGCCGCGCTCGGGCAGGGTCGCGTCGCCGGTGGCGTCGTCCAGCCAGGTGTCGGTGTCGAGCACGGCGACCACACCGCGCAGGTCGACCAGGTCGGCCGCGGTGCAGGCGGCACGGCCGTCGCCCGGCTCGAACAGCACCGCCCCGAGTGCCCAGCAGACCGGCTCGGGTTCGAGGCGCGGGTCAAGGTGCAGGACGACCCGGTCCACCGTGCCGGTCAGCGCGGCCAGCGTCGGCAGGACGTCCTCGCGGATCGTGCAGCTCACGCAGCCGTGTGCCAGCTCCAGCACGGTGCGTTCGTCGTCGGCACCGCGGCGCAGGCGCCGGTGCACCCGGCCGCGGCCGAGGTCGTGCAGCTCGTGGTGCAGCACGACGACGCCCGGGTCGAGCTCCCGCATCCGTCCGATCGTCCGCTCGACCCCGTCGCGCACGGTCCCGCACAGGACCACCAGCTCGGTCATGACTTCCCTCCCGGGGCTCGGGCCTGATGACGGTCGGGTGTAGCGTAAACGAAAACGATTCCCATGTTGAGAGGAGGGCTCCGATGGCGAAGACGACCGATGTCCGGCCGATCGTGAAGCTGCGGTCGACGGCCGGCACCGGCACGACCTACGTGACCCGCAAGAACCGGCGGAACGACCCGGACCGGCTGGTCCTGCGCAAGTACGACCCGAAGCTGCGCCGCCACGTCGAGTTCAAGGAGGAGCGCTGATGCCGTCCCGGAAGACGACGCTGCGCCCGGCCCGCCGCAAGGCCAACCCGCTGAAGGTCCGCGGGATCGAGCACGTGGACTGGAAGGACGCGGCGCTGCTGCGCACGTTCATCTCGGACCGCGGCAAGATCCGGGCCCGCCGGGTGACCGGGCTGACGGGCCGGCAGCAGCGGCAGGTGGCGCTCGCGATCCGCAACGCGCGGGAGATGGCCCTGCTGCCCTACCCGCACGCGGGGCGGTGACCGATGTCGCGTCGTTGTGACCTGACCGGCCGCGAGCCGTCGTTCGGGAAGGCCGTGTCCCACTCCCACCGCCGGACGAGCCGGCGCTGGGACCCGAACGTGCAGTCGAAGCGCTACTGGTTCGCCGACGAGGGGCGCTGGGTCCGGCTGACCCTCTCGGCGAAGGGGATCAAAACAGTGGACCGGATCGGCGTGCCCGCGGCCGTCGCCCGGATCCGCGCGAACGGGGTGAGGGTCTGATGGCCACGCAGGGGCAGATCGCCAAGAACGAACGGCGCAAGGAGATCGTCGCGCGGTACGCCGAGCGGCGGGCCGAGCTCAAGGCGGTGATCGCGCGCCCGTCGGCGACCGGGGAGGAGCGGGCGGCCGCCGCCGCCGAGCTCCGCCGCCAGCCGCGGGACGCCAGTGCCACCCGGGTCCGCAACCGCGACTCGGTCGACGGTCGTCCGCGGGGTCACCTCCGCAAGTTCGGGGTGTCCCGGGTCCGGCTGCGGGAGCTGGCCCACGACGGGGCGCTGCCCGGCGTCCGGAAGTCGAGTTGGTGAAACCGGCCTGACCAGCGCGGACAGGGTTCCGGGGACCCCCGGATCGGGGCCCCGGAACCGCCGTGTAAAGTTCTTCCAGTCGGTGAGCGGAGAGCGCAGTACCACTCCCGCTGACCGCTGCCGCCCCCTTAGCTCAGTCGGCAGAGCGTCTCCATGGTAAGGAGAAGGTCTACGGTTCGATTCCGTAAGGGGGCTCTGACTGAACTTCAGAGCTGACACAGGCGAGCTCTGTATGACGGTGTAGCTCAGTTGGTAGAGCAAGCGGCTCATAATCGCTGTGTCGCCGGTTCAAGTCCGGCCATCGTCACCACGTTGGCGAAGTATTCCGATCATCCTGCTGGGAGGCACCCGCGATGGCCAAGGCCACGGACGTGCGGCCGAAGATCACTCTGGCCTGCGAGGAGTGCAAGAACCGCAACTACATCACCAAGAAGAACCGGCGGAACGACCCCGACCGGCTCGAGATCAAGAAGTTCTGCCGGAACTGCGGCACCCACCGGGCGCACCGCGAGACCCGCTGAGCGTGGTCGACCAGTCCTGGGTCGGGCGTGAGCTCGACCCGGTCGGGCCGTACCAGGTCGGTCGGGAGAAGATCCGCGAGTTCGCCGTCGCCATCGGTGACGGCGATCCGCTGTTCCACGACCTCGACGCGGCTCGCGCGGCCGGGCACCCCGATCTCGTCGCTCCGCCGACGTTCCCGGTCTGCTTCACCATGCCGGTCATCGAGGAGTTCCTGAAGGACCCCGCGTTCGGCTGGGACTACACCCGCATGGTCCACGGTGACCAGCACATCGCGTACCGTCGGCCGATCCGCGCCGGCGACGAGCTGACCACGGTCGTGCACGTCGACGAGCTCCGCACCCGTGCCGGGAACCACATGCTGACCCTGCGCTGTGAGGTGTCCGACGCCACGGGCGAGCCGGTCGCCACCACGCGCAGCATGGTCGTCTCGCCCGCCGGGGAGGCCGGCGAATGACCGGCCGACTGACCCCGGAGACCGCCGCGGCGGTGCAGAAGGGCGACGACCTGCCGTCGTTCCAGGTGCAGGTCACGCGCTCGGACCTCGTCCGGTACGCCGCGGCGTCGGGTGATCTCAACCCGATCCACTGGAGCGACCGGATCGCCTCCGCCGCGGGCCTGCCCGGCGTCATCGCGCACGGGATGCTCTCGATGGCGCTCGCGGCCCGCGTGCTCACCGCCTGGACCGGCGACCCCGCGGCCGTGCTGAGCTACGGCACCCGCTTCACGCGCCCCGTCGTCGTCCCGGACGACGACACCGGCGCCACCGTCGAACTCGGCGGCACGGTGTCCGAGGTCCGGGAGGACGGTGACCGCCGGGTCGCCGTCGTCGACCTCCGGGCCGTGTTCGACGGGAAGACGGTGCTGGGCCGTGCCCGTGCCGAGGTCCTGCTGCCGTCGGCGCCGGACCGATAAGGACCCGGGGTGCGGGCCCGCCACGGCGGGTGCGTACACTCGAACCAGCCGGGTGCGCCGGATGATCGGTCGTGCCCGTCCCACCGCCTCTAGGGGTGGATCGGGGCAAAGGGGTGTAGCTCAATTGGCAGAGCAGCGGTCTCCAAAACCGCAGGTTGCAGGTTCAAGTCCTGTCACCCCTGCCACGACGCCGCAGGTCACCGGATGGCACGGTGGCGCGGCCGACGGCACGAACGGCGAAGCAGAGCAGGTTCTCCTCAGGAGGAGGACGTGACCGAAGGGCGGGCGGACGTCCGCCGCGTGCGGAGGGCGAACGCGTGAGCGACGAGCACGAGCCGGGGTCCGGGCAGGAGCGCCCGAGCAACGCCGCCGACCGTCGTGGGCGGCGGGCAGCCCGGTCCGGATCGGGTGAGACCCCGTCCAAGGGGCGGGTCACCCCGACCCGGGCGACGGCCACCAAGGAGAAGAAGGCGTCGCCGTTCGCGCGGATCGCCCGCTTCCTGCGTGAGGTCGTCGCCGAGCTCCGCAAGGTCATCTGGCCGAACCGTTCCCAGATGGTCAAGTACACCATCGCCGTCCTCGTCTTCGTGACGTTCATGGTGACCCTGGTGTTCCTGCTCGACTCGGCGTTCGCCGAGGGCGTCGCGCTGCTGTTCGGCAACTGACGCGAGCGGACCGGACCGACCGGTGACGACCCGACACCGATAAGGAAGCGAGTAGGACGTGACCTCCGACAGCAACGCGTACGACGAGACGGCCGACGAGGCCGCGCTCGACGCCGTCGCCGAGCACACGGCCGACGAGACGCTGCCCGAGCAGTCCGTCCAGGACGCCGACACCGAGGCGGCCCACGGTGACGACGCCGTCTCCGGCGACTACACCGCCGCCGACGACGAGTCGACCGCCGGTGCCGCCGCGGAGACGCTGGACGGTGCGGGCGACGAGCCGGCCGCCGACGCCGCGACCGACGAGAGCGACGGCACCGCGACCGACGAGCCCGCGGCCGACGAGCCGGCGGAGGACGTCGACCCGGAGGAGGAGCTGCGCGCCGCGCTGCGCCGCGCCCCCGGCGACTGGTACGTCGTCCACTCGTACGCCGGCTACGAGAACAAGGTGAAGTCGAACCTCGAGACGCGAGCACAGACCCTCGACGTCGAGGACTACATCTTCCAGGTCGAGGTGCCGACCGAAGAGGTCACCGAGATCAAGAACGGGCAGCGCAAGAAGGTCCAGCGCAAGGTGCTGCCCGGCTACATCCTGGTGCGGATGGAGCTGAACGACCAGTCCTGGGGCGCGGTGCGGAACACCCCGGGCGTGACCGGTTTCGTCGGTGCCACGTCCAAGCCGTCGCCGCTGACCGTCAACGAGGTCGTCAAGTTCCTGCTGCCCAAGACCGAGGCCCCCAAGAAGGAGGCCGAGGCGGGCAAGCCGGCTGCCGCAGGCGCCGCCGCCACCACCGGTGGATCCTCCACCGTCGAGGTCGACTTCGAGGTCGGCGAGTCGGTCACCGTCATGGACGGGCCGTTCGCGACGCTCCCCGCGAGCATCAGCGAGGTCAACATCGACGCCCAGAAGCTCAAGGTGCTGGTCTCGATCTTCGGCCGGGAGACCCCGGTCGAGCTCGGGTTCAACCAGGTCTCCAAGATCTGAGGCACCGCTGAGGACGCCCGTGGCGAGGCAGGGCCGCGCGGCGCGCACATCGATCACGACAGGACCAGGACATGCCCCCCAAGAAGCGGAAGCTCTCCGCGATCATCAAGCTCCAGATCCAGGCCGGCGCCGCGACGCCGGCCCCGCCGGTCGGCCCCGCGCTGGGTCAGCACGGCGTGAACATCATGGAGTTCTGCAAGGCCTACAACGCGGCGACCGAGGCCCAGCGCGGCAACGTCGTGCCGGTCGAGATCTCCGTGTTCGAGGACCGCTCGTTCACCTTCGAGCTCAAGACCCCGCCGGCGGCGAAGCTGCTGCTCAAGGCCGCGGGCGTCGACAAGGGCTCCGGCGAGCCGCACAAGACCAAGGTCGCCACCGTCACGATGGCGCAGGTCCGCGAGATCGCCGAGACCAAGATGAGGGACCTCAACGCCAACGACCTCGACCAGGCCGCCAAGATCATCGCCGGCACCGCCCGGTCGATGGGCATCACGGTCGACGGCTGACGAACCCTCCCGTACGCGTGGGAGAGCCGGGCGCGGCTCGAACCACGACCTGACCTCCAAGGAGACGAGGACAGATGGCACAGCGCAGCAAGGCCTATCGCGAGGCCGCCGCGAAGATCGACGCGGACCGCCTCTACTCGCCGCTCGCGGCGACCAAGCTGGCCCAGGACACCTCCAGCCGCAACACCGACTCGACCGTCGAGGTCGCGCTGCGGCTGGGTGTCGACCCCCGGAAGGCGGACCAGATGGTCCGCGGGACCGTGAACCTGCCGCACGGTACCGGCAAGTCCGTCCGGGTGATCGTGTTCGCCACCGGTGACAAGGCCGTCGAGGCCGAGGCCGCCGGTGCGGACGCCGTGGGCGCCGAGGACCTGATCGAGCGGATCCAGGGCGGGTGGCTCGAGTTCGACGCCGCCATCGCGACCCCGGACCAGATGGCCAAGGTCGGCCGGATCGCGCGCATCCTGGGCCCGCGTGGCCTGATGCCGAACCCGAAGACCGGCACCGTCACCCCGGACGTCACCAAGGCCGTCAACGAGATCAAGGGCGGCAAGGTCAGCTTCCGGGTCGACAAGCAGGCCAACCTGCACATGATCATCGGGAAGGCCTCGTTCGACACCGACAAGCTGGTGGAGAACTACGGCGCCGCCCTCGACGAGATCATGCGGCTCAAGCCGTCGGCCGCCAAGGGCCGCTACGTCAAGAAGATCACCTTCTCGACGACCTCCGGCCCGGGCATCCCGGTCGACCCGAACCGCACCCGCAACCTCCTCTCGGAGGACGCGGAGGAGACGGTCTGATCTCCTGACACCACGCACGACGCCCCCGGTTCCGCTCGCGGAGCCGGGGGCGTCGTCGTGTGCCGGGGCGGTGCGCTCAGACCCAGTCGGCGAGGACGGCGTCGACGTCCTCCGGGCCGGTGCCCTGCGTCGCGGTCGCGGTGCCGGTCCGGGAGAACCGGGGCGCGGGCGCGGCCTGCGGGACGCCGTCCGCGGTGACGATCGTGCCCCGCGCGGCCAGGTGCGCGTCCTCGGCGGCCTCGCCGAAGGAGAGTACCGGGGTGGTGCAGGCGTCGGTGCCCTCGAAGACCGCGGCCCACTCGTCCCGCGGCTTCGACGCGAACACCTCGGTGAAGCGGGCCCGCATCGCGGGCCAGCCCGCCCGGTCGTACTGGTGGCCGAGCTCGTCGTCGGTCAGCCCGAGACCGGTGAGGAGCTGGGCGTAGAACTGCGGCTCCAGCGCCCCGACGGCCATGTACCCGCCGTCGGCGCAGGCGTAGGTGTCGTAGAACGGGGCGTGCCCGTCGAGCAGGTTGGAGTCCTTCTCGTCGGTCCACGCGCCCTGCCCGAGGAAGCCCCAGAACATCTGGTTCAGCACGCTGACGCCGTCGACCATCGCGGCGTCGACGACCTGGCCCTCACCGGACGCCCTGGCCTCCCAGAGCGCGGCCAGCACGCCGACGACCAGCAGCATCGAGCCGCCGCCGAAGTCGCCGACCAGGTTCAGCGGCGGGACCGGGCGCTCACCGGCACGCCCGATGGCGTGCAGCGCGCCCGTCATCGAGATGTAGTTGATGTCGTGCCCGGCGCGGGGGGCCATCGGGCCGTCCTGGCCCCACCCCGTCATCCGGCCGTAGACCAGCCGCGGGTTGCGGGTGCGGCAGTCGTCGGGCCCGACGCCGAGGCGCTCGGTGACCCCCGGCCGGTAGCCCTCCAGCAGGACGTCGGCCTTCTCGACCAGCCGCAGCACGGTCTCCCGGCCCGCGGGGTCCTTGAGGTCCGCGGTGACGGTGCGCCGCCCGCGGACCGTCGGGTCGGGCGCGTCGCCCGATCCCGGTGAGAACCCGCCGGACGGCCGGTCGATGCGGACCACGTCGGCGCCGAGATCCCCGAGGATCATCGCCGCGTGCGGTCCGGGCCCGATCCCGGCCAGCTCGATCACCTTCAGTCCGGCCAGCGGACCCTTGCCCCGTGTCACCCGGCAACCTCCTCGTCGCGTGTCGTCGCGGCGACGGTATCCCGGCGCCGCGGTGCAGGCGGGCTCAGGCCTTCAGCAGGTCGTCCCGCCCCTCGGCCTCCAGCTTCGCCTTGTACGGCCCGAACAGCTGCTTCGCCAGCGGGAGCAGCTTGAGCAGCTTCGAGACCGGGCCCTTCGCCCGCACGTCACCCTTGGCCATCGCGACCGGCAGGACGACCTTCCCCAGCCAGAACTTGTTGCCGGTGTCGGCCGACATGAACAGCTCGATGTTGGGCGCGGGGCCGTTGCCTGCGCCGGTGTGCAGCTCGGAGTTCGGCATGTCGACCGTGACCACCGCGTCCGGCTTCGTGTAGGTGATCCGCAGGACGACCCCGGACGGCTGCAGCGAGGCCACCAGCTGCGGGTCCTCCAGACCGATCCGGAAGACCCCGCCCAGGTACTCGTAGACCTCGGCCTCGTCGGCGAACACGGCCATCAGCGCCTCCTCGCGAGATGTGCGGCGGGCACGGACGTGCCCGTGACCGTGGGGGAGTCTGGCGGCAGCGGGCGGCGCGGCCCAGCCGATCACCGGGCCACGTCTGGCCCGCCCGGGCCGTCCCGCCCGGAACGGCTCAGGGCCGGTCGGCCGGGTCCTCGTCGAGCAGCCCGCAGCGCCCGGCCAGCGCGGCGGCCTCGATCCGGTTCGTCGCACCCAGCTTGTGCAGCAGCGACGCGATCATGCGCTTCGCCGTGCGCTCGCTCACCAGCAGCGGCCGGGCGATGTCGGCGGTCTCCAGGCCACGGGCGAGCAGTGTCCACAGCTCGATGTCGCGGTCACCGAGCCGGTCGAGCAGGCCGTCGGCGGTGCGGTCGGAGGCCGCGAGCAGCGCGTCGAGCAGCTCGGCCCGCAGCACCCGCACCCCGGCGGCGATCGACAGCAGCGGCGCGACGAGCACCTCGGGGTCCGCCGACTTGCCGAGGTAGCCGTCCGCACCGGCCCGCAGCGACGCCGCGGCCAGGTCGAGGTCCTCGGTGCCGGACAGCGCGAGCACCTTCGTCGCGGGGTACGCGGCCTTGATCCGGCGGATGGTCTCCACCCCGCCGAGCGGTGGCAGGGCCAGGTCGACGATCGCGATCCCCGCACGGTGCTTCCCGACGAGCGCGACCGCCTCCTCCCCGGCGGTGGCCGACCCGGCGACCCGGAAGGTGTCACCGGCGCGGGACTCGAGCAGCAGGGCGAGCCCCTGGGAGAAGAGGGCGTGGTCGTCGACGATGACGACGACGTGCGGCTCGGCGGGCACGGCCGCGAGCCTAGTGTGGGCGCGCCAGCCGTCGTCGCACCGGGAGAGCGGGGCCGTCCAGGATGACCACCAGCACCGCCGCCACCAGGCCCTCCGACCAGCTACCGGAGCGGACGACCGAGGAGCGCACGGCCGTCGTCCTGCGGTTGTGCGTGGTGCTCGCGGCGGTCGTGCTGATCGTGCTGCGCCCCGAGCTCGCCGGGGAGCGGGTCGTCCTCGCCACGGTGCTGATCGGGCTGACGGCGGTCTACGCCGCGGTGCTGGCGGCGACGTCGGTGCTGCGCGGGACCCTGCCGGTCCGCCCGGCCGTGCTGACCGGGCTGGACGGGGTGCTCGGCGTCGTCGCGTGCTGGCTGACCGGCGGTCTGGCGAGCCCGATGGTCGCGACCCTGCCGCTGGTCGTCATCGCGATCGCGCTGCGCGGCGGTGACCGGGTCGGCCGGGCCGCCGCCCTCGCGCTCGGGGCCGGGTACACCGCGGCGGCGCTGTTCGGCTCGGCAACGGGCACGTCGCTGCTCGGCCGGGTCGTCGCCGGCGTATGGTGGACCGGGTTCCTGTTCGCGACGGCCGTGCTCGTCGGGGTGCTGGTCCGGCTGCTGGAACGCCAGCTCGCCGACATCGCCACCACCCGGGCCCGTGCCGAGAGCGAGCACGAGCGGTACCTGTCCGAGCGGGAGCTGCGCGACCGGATCGTCTCGCAGAGCCGGGCCCGGCTCGACGGGGCGCGGGTCGTGCTGCACGAGTTCCGCACCCCGGTCGCCTCCCTGACCGCGCTCTCGGCCGACCTCGCCCAGGAACGGCTGACCGGTGACGCCGCCCGGACGGCGTCGCGGCTGCTCGCCGACCACGCCGCCCACCTGCAGGACATGCTCGACGGGCTGGCCGATCTCGCCGTCGCCGACGGCAGCCCGCTCGGCCGCAACCGGCCCCGCCGGATCCCGCTCGCCGATCTCGCCGACGCCGTCCTCGACTCGGCCGGGATCAGCGCGGAGCGGCGGCGCCCCGTCGTCACACCGCCCGACGCCGCCGTCCACTGCGACCCGCAGCGGCTGCGGCGGCTGCTCACCAACCTCGCCGAGAACGCCGCCCGGCACAGCGGCGACGAGCCGGTGGACCTCCACCTGGCACACGACGGCGCCACCCTCACCGCCGAGGTCCGCGACCGCGGCCCCGGCCTGCCCGAGGGGCAGGAGGGCGTGGTGACGGCGAAGGGCGTGGCGCTGGGGGAGCGGCGCGGCACCGCGGGGCTGGGCCTGTGGATCGCCGAGGCGCTCGCGTCGGCGATGGACGGCGAGCTCAGCCTGCTCCCGCGCGACGGCGGCGGGCTCACCGCACGCCTCACCCTGCCGCTCCCGCCGGCCTGACTCCCGTCGCCCGCCGGGTGGCACCCGGGGGCCAGCCGTGGCGCGGACGGCGGGTGTGGCCGCCGTCGCGAGCGGACCATCATCGGCCGCCATGCGGACGACGGCAGCGGTGCTGTGGGAACCGGGCGGCAAGTGGGAGCTCGAGGAGGTCGAGCTCGACGGGCCGAGCGCCGGTGAGGTGATGGTGGAGCTGACGGCCTCCGGGCTGTGTCACTCCGACGAGCACCTGGTCACCGGGGACCTCCCGGCCGTGCTCCCCATGGTGGGCGGGCACGAGGGCGCGGGCCGGGTGATCGAGGTGGGCCCGGGCGTCACCGACCTGGAGGTCGGCGACCCGGTCGTCATGACGTTCCTGCCGTCCTGCGGGCGCTGCCCGTACTGCGCCAAGGGCCTGCCGAACCTGTGCAACGACGGCGCGGGCGCCACCCTGGGCCCGCAGCTCGACGGCACCTACCGGTTCCACGCCCGTGGCGAGGACATCGGGCAGATGTGCCTGCTCGGCACGTTCGCGAAGCACACCGTGGTCCCCGTGAAGTCCGTGGTGAAGATCGACGAGGGCTTCCCGCTGGACCTGGCCGCGCTGGTCGGCTGCGGCGTGACCACCGGGTTCGGCTCGGCGGTGCGCACCGCCGAGCTGCGCGCCGGCGACGCGGCCGTGGTCGTCGGCGTCGGCGGGATCGGCGCGAACGCGGTGCAGGGCGCCCGGGTCGCGGGCTGCCGGTACGTCGTCGCCGTCGACCCGGTGGAGCTCAAGCGCGAGCGCGCGCGGGAGCTCGGCGCCACGCACGTCGCGGCGAGCATCGACGAGGCCTGGGAGATCGTCAGCGAGGTGACCCGCGGCCAGATGGCGGACGCCGCGATCCTGTGCACCGGCGTCGCGGCCGGCGCCGAGCTGCAGCCGCTGCTGCAGCTGGTCGGCAAGCGCGGCCGGGTCGTCGTCACCGCGCTGGCGAACGCCGAGGAGGAGACGGCGACGCTGTCGTTGCTGGACCTCACCCTCTACGAGAAGCAGATCCGCGGCGCACTGTTCGGCAGCTCGGCCGCTCAGCACGACGTGCCGCGGCTGCTCGAGATGCACAACCTCGGGCAGCTCCGGCTCCGGGAGCTCATCACCCGGGAGTACACACTCGACCAGGTCAACGAGGGTTACGAGGACATGCGGTCGGGGCGCAACATCAGGGGACTGATCAGGTACCGGTAAGGCGACCACGGCAAGGGGGCCGAGCGTTGACCACCACCACGCGCACCATCGAGCACGGCAAGCGGGACGGGTTCGCGAGCCTGTCCGCGGGACGGCTGCGGGCCGACTCGTTCCCGATGCGGCTGTTCAGCAAGGGCAACGGGAAGCACTGGGACCCGTCGGCGATCGACTTCACGCAGGACGCCGAGGACTTCGCGGCGATGACCGACGACGAGCGCTGGCAGACCTGCGCGCTCGCCGCGCAGTTCATGGCCGGCGAGGAGTCGGTGACGCAGGACCTGCAGCCGTTCGTGGCCGCGATGGCCGCGGAGGGCAGGCTCGGCGACGAGATGTACCTGACCCAGTTCGTCTACGAGGAGGCCAAGCACACCCAGGCCTTCCGGCTGTGGTTCGACGCCGTCGGGATGACGGGTGACCTGCACTCCTACATCGAGCACAACGAGCACTACCTGGAGATCTTCACCCGGGCGCTGCCGGAGAGCCTGTACGCGCTCGCGGACGACCCGAGCCCTGCCAACCAGCTCCGCGCGTCGGTCACGTACAACCACGTCGTCGAGGGGACGCTCGCGCTGACCGGCTACTTCACCTGGCACAAGATCTGCGCCGAGCGCGGGATCCTCCCCGGGATGCAGAAGGTGATCAAGCACATCGGGGACGACGAGCGCCGCCACATGGCCTGGGGCACCTTCACCTGCCGCAGGCACGTCGCGGCCGACGACGCGCTCTGGGACGTCGTCGACGGCCGGATGCAGGAGCTCATGGTGCCGGCGATGGGTGTCGTCACCGGCACCGTCGACCGGTGGCCGGACGGGCAGGCGCCGTTCGGTATCGACCTGAACGAGCTGGCCGAGTACGCCATGGACAAGGTCGGACGACGGCTGGGCGCCATCGAGTCGGCCCGCGGCGCCGACCTGCTGACGATCGACGCCGACGCCGAACCCGAGCGGCTCGAGGAGCGGTTCCACGCCGAGGACCAGCGGATCCTCGCCGCGGCCGCCGCATCGTAGGAGGAACCAGGATGGACACCCGGCCCGGACGGTACGACCGGCGCGACGAGCTCGCGGCGATGGACCCGGAGGTCTCCTACGTCGAGATCTACCGGGCGCTGTCCGGGCTGGAGTTCCCCTGGGACGTCCAGCAGGCGCTGTCGCTGGCGTTGTTCCGCACCTACGCGGTGCCCTCGATCGGACGGCTGCTCGCCGGCACCGGCGAGTTCACCGGGCGGGTGCAGAAGCGCTACGACGACACCGCCCTGATCCTGGAGTCGGTGCTGGCGAACGGCTTCGACCACGTCGAGGGCCGGGCCGCGATCCGCCGGATGAACCAGATGCACCGGTCCTACGACATCTCGAACGACGACATGCGCTACGTCCTGGCGACGTTCGTCGTCGTCCCGCTGCGGTGGGTGGACCGGTGGGGCTGGCGCCGGCACACCGACGTCGAGCGGGTCGCGACCGCGAACTACTACCGGCGGCTCGGCAGGCACATGGGGATCAGGGACGTCCCCGAGACCTGGCAGGAGTTCTACGCCCTCCTCGACACCTACGAGGCCGAGCACTTCGGCTACGACCCGGGCGGCCGGGCCGTCGCCGACGCGACCCTCGGGCTGGCGACGACGTTCCCGCCGAACCACCTGCTGCCGGCGGCGCTGAGCCGCGGGTTCGTGCTGTCCCTCATGGACACACCGCTGCTCGACGCCCTCGGGTACCCGTTCCCGCCGAAGCCCGCCCGGATCGCCGCCGACCTGCTCCTGCGGGCGCGGGGCACCGTCGTGCGGCGGATGCCGGTGCGGACCGAGCCCTTCTCCGTCACGGAGTCGCCCAACATCCGCAGCTACCCGAGCGGCTACGACGTCCGGGAGCTCGGCACGTTCCCGACCTGCCCGGTCCGGCACGACGGGCCCCGCGACACCGCGGTCTGAACGGGGCCCGCCGGGCTCAGCCGACCAGGTCGCGGATCGTGCGCAGGTGCTCCGGCGACCCGTCCACGACCATGGTCGTGACCAGGGAGTCCCGGAACACCGGGAGCTCCTCGCGGATCTTCGCCTCCGGCCCGACGAGCGCCACCTGCTCCACCATCGACGTCGGCACGGCCTTCGCCGCCGCGTCCTTGTCCCCGGCCAGGTAGAGCTCCTGGATGCGGGCGCAGGTGTCGGGGTAGCCCATGCGGGCGAACACCTCGTAGTGGAAGTTCGCGCCCTTCGCGCCCATCCCGCCGATGTAGAGGGCGAGGAACGGGCGGATGCGGTCGGCGGCGGCCTCGACGTCGTCGTCGACGACGACCTGGACCATGCAGACGACCTCGAAGCCCGGCGGCTCCCCGCCGCGGGCGGCGAAGCCGGCGGCGAGCGACTCGCGGTAGTGGGCGTCGTGGCGGGGTGCGTAGAACAGCGGCTGCCAGCCGTCGGCGATCTCCGCGGCGAGGGCGACGTTCTTCGGGCCCTCGGCGGCGAGCAGGATCGGGAGGTCGGTGCGGTACGGGTGCAGTGTGGACCGCAGCGGCTTGCCCAGGCCGGTCCCGCCGGGGTGCGGGATCGGGTAGGCGGGTCCGCCGGAGACGACCTTCTCCCGGGCGATCGTGTCGCGCAGGATCCGCACGTACTCGCGGGTGCGGGCGAGCGGGCGCGGGTACGGCTGCCCGTACCAGCCCTCCACCACCTGCGGCCCGGACGCGCCGATGCCCAGCACCGTGCGCCCGCCCGACAGGTGGTCGAGGGTCATCGCCGCCATCGCCGTGGCGGTCGGCGTGCGGGCCGACATCTGCACGACCGAGGTGCCCAGCCGCATCCGCGTGGTCCGCGCCCCGAGCCAGGACAATGGTGTGAAGGCGTCCGAGCCGTAGGCCTCGGCGGTCCACATCGAGTCGAAGCCGAGGTCCTCGGCGGCGGCGACCTTCTCCGCGGTGCCGCGGGGCGGGCCCGCCGCCCAGTACCCCAGCGCGAGACCGAGCTTCACGACGCCTCCCCGAAGGTCACCGGCAGCCGTTTGATGCCGTTGATGAAGTTGCCCGCCAGCCAGACGGGTTCGCCGACCGACAGGTCCGGCACCCGGGTCAGCAGCTCGCCGAACAGCGACCGCAGCTGCATCCGGGCCAGGTGGCTGCCCAGGCAGAAGTGCGGCCCGCCCCCGCCGAAGCCGACGTGCGGGTTCTCCGCGCGGGTGACGTCGAACGCGTGCGGGTCGGCGAAGACGGACTCGTCGCGGTTGCCCGAGTGGTAGAACATCACGACCCGCTCGCCCTCGGCGATCCGCTGCCCGCGGATCTCGGTGTCGCGCGTCGCCGTCCGCCGGAAGGTGAGCACCGGGCTCGCCCAGCGCACGAACTCCTCGACCGCTGGCCCGATCCGGTCGTCGAACTCCTCGACGAGCAGCCGTCGCTGCTCCGGGTTCCGGTCGAGCGCGAGGACGGCGTGCGACGCCGTCTGCCGGGTGGTGTCGTTCCCCGCCACGCAGAGCAGGACGAAGAACGCGGCGATCTCCTCGTCGGTGAGCGACGCCCCCTCGACCTCGGCCTGCACCAGCGCCGTCATCAGGTCGTCGGCCGGCTCCTCGCGGCGCAGCGCCGACAGCTCGAACGACGCGGTGTGCAGCGTCATCAGCCCGTCGAGCAGGACGGCCATCGGGTCGCCGTCACCGATGAAGTCGGGGTCGTTCCAGCCGACCATCGCGTTGGCGGCGTCCGCGACCCGCTGCCGGTCCGGCTCCGGGATGCCGATCATCTCCGAGATCGTCCACATCGGGAGGCGGGCGGACACCGCGCCGACGAAGTCCACCTCACCGGGCTGTGCGAGCAGTTCGTCGACGATCAGGCGGGCCTGCTCGCGGATCTGGTCGGAGATCCGCTGGACCCGGCGCGGGGTGAACACCGAGGCGATCACCCGGCGCTGGCGGACGTGCCGCGGCGCGTCCATCGCGAGGATGGAGTGCGCCGCCTCGAGCATGTCCTCGGGGACGTCCTCGAGCATCACCCCGCCGAACCGCTGCCCGGAGGCGAACGTCTCGGCGTCGCGGCTGACCGCGGTGATGTCGGCGTGGGTGACCAGCGCCCAGAACCCGGGGGCGTCCGGATCGGGCAGCAGGTCGGTCTCGGCCGGCGGGTGCCAGGACAGCGGGCGTTCCCGGCGCAGCTCGGCGAACGACTCCTCGCGGGCGTCCGGTGGCCGCGCCCAGAACGCCCGGCTGGAGATGTCGACGGGGTCGTGGGCCCGTGCGGCCGTCACGACGCCACCAGCAGGTCGTCGCGGCCGTCGGCGCGCAGCCGCTCGGCGTAGACCGGGAACAGCCGCTTCGCCAGGGGCGCCAGCTGCAACAGCTTGGTCACGGTCCCCTCGACCTTCACCGTGCCGCGGGCCATGGCGAACGTGAGGTTGACCGTGCCCTGCCAGTAGGCGTTGGCGGTCGCGGTCGCCATCGTCATCGTGGCGTGGGCGTCCGGGGCGGCGGGGTCCGATCCTCGCCAGACCTTCCCGCCGGGGAGGTCGATGACCAGGGCGGAGTCGGGGTCGGTGCACTGCTGGCGCAGCACCAGACCGGTGGCGCGCAGCCGTGGTTCCAGGTCGGGATCGGCGAGTGCGGTCTCGAAGATTCCGCCGATGTAGCGGTACAGCTCGTCCTCGTCGGCGAAGCCGGGCACGTGTCCTCCACGTCGTCGTGTGAACCGGTCGTCCCGAACATAACGTAGAGTACGTTACTGTCAAACGGGTGGACGGCCCTCGCCCTCGGGGCGGGGTGGTGGGCCCGGATCCGTGGCAGGGTGGTCGCTCCGGAACGGGGCGCGACGAGAGCGGGGCGGCGCGAGGTGGCCAGGAGAGCGGGACGGCAGGTGGCCGCCGAGCAGTACTACGAGGCGGCCATGTCGATCCTCGCGCGGGACGGGGCCGCCGGGCTCAAGATCGGCCCGCTGTGCCGGTCGCTCGGCGTCACGAGCGGCTCGTTCTACCACCACTTCGGTGGCTGGGCGGGATTCGTCCGCGGTCTGCTGCGGTACTGGGAGGCCGAGCAGACCGAGCGGGTGGTCGAGCTGGCCAGGGCCACCGCGGACCCGGTCGAGCGGATGCTGGTGGTGAAGCGGCTGACGGTCGACCTCCGGCACGACGCCGAGGCGGCCATCCGCGCGTGGTCGCAGATCGACGCCGAGGTGGGCCGGGCCCAGTCCCGGGTCGACGTGCAGCGACGGATCGCGCTGGAGCAGGTCGTCGGTGCCGTCGTCGAGGACCGCGCGGAGGCGCACCGGCTCGCCGTCCTCGGCATCTCGCTGATGGCCGGCTTCCAGCAGACGTGCGACCCCCGTGACCGGGACCTGCTCCGGGTGCTGTTCGACGACTTCCAGCGCCTGATCCTCACCTACGCGCCCGAACATCTCCGGTCCGTGACGCCTCCGATCGGGTGATCATCCGGCCGGGTGTCCCGGCCGGTGCGGAACGGGGCGATCGGTGACGATCAGGCCGTTCGGACCAGTCCGATGGGCGTCGGAGAGCAACTGTTACCCACGGTCCGCTACATCGGTGACCGAAGACTGACGCACCGTCACCATAACGTAGAGCACGTTATGGAAACTGGCCGGACAGCTGGGGTACCTCCGAGTAACCCGGTGCCGTCCGTCTCGTTGTGCCGTTCAGCACCGAAGAGTGGCCCGCGCTCCCCGCGTACCCGGGCCCCCGGTGCGGACCGACGGTCGATTGCGCGAGGAGGCGACACGTGGCCGGTGTCGAGGTGAAGGTCGAGGGGCTGACCAAGTCCTTCGGTCGGGCCAACATCTGGTCGGACGTGACGCTGACCCTGCCCCCGGGCGAGGTGTCGGTGCTGCTGGGCCCGTCGGGTACCGGCAAGTCGGTGTTCCTGAAGACCCTGATCGGGCTGCTCAAGCCGGAGAAGGGGTCGATCATGATCCACGACACCGACCTCGTCCGATGCACGGAGTCGAAGCTCTACGAGATCCGGAAGCTGTTCGGGGTGCTGTTCCAGGACGGCGCGCTGTTCGGGTCGATGAACCTGTTCGACAACATCGCCTTCCCGTTGCGCGAGCACACGAAGAAGAGCGAGTCGCAGATCCGGGACATCGTGCTGGAGAAGATGGACCTGGTCGGCCTGCGCGGCGACGAGGGCAAGCTGCCGGGCGAGATCTCGGGCGGGATGCGCAAGCGGGCCGGGCTGGCCCGGGCGCTGGTGCTGGAGCCGGAGATCATCCTGTTCGACGAGCCGGACTCGGGTCTGGACCCGGTGCGCACGGCGTACCTGAACCAGCTGATCATCGATCTGAACGCGCAGACGGACTCGACGTTCCTGATCGTCACGCACGACATCAACACCGCGCAGACGGTGCCGGACAACATCGGCCTGCTGTACCGCAAGCACCTGGCGATGTTCGGTCCGCGGGAGGTCCTGCTGACCTCGGAGGAGCCGGTGGTCGCGCAGTTCCTCAACGGCCGTCGTGAGGGGCCGATCGGGATGTCGGAGGAGAAGGACGCGGGCCAGGCGGAGCGGGAGATGGCCGAGGCGGGGGAGCTGCAGGGCCTGCCGCCGCTCAAGCCGCAGCTCGAGGCGTCGTCGGGGATGCCCGACCGGCAGGCGGTGCACCGTCGCCGGGAGCGGGTCGAGGCGATGATGCACGAGCTGCCCGAGCCCGCCCAGCGGGCGATCCGGGAGTCCTACGGGGCCGCAGGCGGGTCCGGCTACGCCCGCCCCGACCTCCCCGCGAACGACGGCACGACCCGCGAGGTCGCACGTGACGGTGCCGGGTCCGACGAGCGGCCCACCGACATCCACCCGCGGATCACCGACGACACCACGCCGCCCGGGCGGCACCAGCTCTCCGGCGGCGACCGGTGACCGCGCCCAGCCCCGTCACCCGGGTCCTCTCCCCGGTCGGGAAGTTCATCGGCCTCGGCGCCGAGATCGGCAAGCAGTCGCTGCGGCGCCCGTTCCAGCTCCGCGAGCTGATCGAGCAGACCTGGTTCGTCACCAAGGTCTCGGCCCTCCCGACCGCGCTGTTCACGATCCCGTTCGGCGCGACGATCGCGCTGCTGCTGGGCGAGCTCACCCGCCAGTTCGGTGCGCAGTCGCAGACCGGTGCCGGCGCGGTGCTCGCGATCGTCCAGCAGGCGGCGCCGATCGTCACGGCGCTGCTCATCTCCGGTGCGGGCGGCAGCGCGGTCTGCGCCGACCTGGGCGCCCGCACGATCCGCGAGGAGATCGCGGCGATGGAGGTGCTGGGCATCTCGCCGATCCAGCGCCTCGTCGTCCCGCGGGTGCTCGCCATGGGCATCACCGCGGTGGTGCTCAACGGCCTGGCGACCTGCGTCGGCGTGAGCGGCGGCTACTTCTTCAACGTGATCATCCAGGGCGGTTCGCCCGGGGCCTACATCAGCAGCTTCTCGGCGATCGCCCAGGTCTCGGACATCGTCGTGTCGGAGATCAAGGCGTTCCTGTTCGGCATCGTGGCCGGCGTCGTCGCGGCGTTCCGCGGGCTGAACCCGCCCCCCGGCGCGAAGGGGGTCGGCGACGCGGTGAACCAGGCGGTCGTCATCTCGTTCGTGCTGGTGTTCCTGATCAACCTCGTGCTCACCGCGCTGTACCTCGAGCTCGTCCCGCCGAAGGGCTTCTGACATGGCCACACAACTGGGCACGCGGGCCCGCCGGCTGGTGCAGGCGCCGCTGAACCAGCTCGAGGAGCTGGGCGACCAGCTCTCGCTGTACACCCGGTCGATCGTCTGGATCCCGAAGACGCTCAAGGACTACCGCAAGGAGGTCGCCCGGCTGCTCGCCGAGGTCTCCTTCGGGTCCGGCGCGCTGATCGTCATCCTGGGCACGGTCGGCGTGATGGCGTCGCTGTCGCTGTTCGTCGGCTCGCTGGTCGGCCTGCAGGGCTTCCGGGCGCTCGACGCGCTCGGCGTCGAGGCCCTGACCGGCTTCATCACCGCCTACTTCAACACCCGGTCGATCGCCCCGCTGGTCGCCGCGTCGGCGCTGACGGCGACACTGGGCGCCGGCTTCACCGCCCAGCTCGGCGCGATGCGGATCTCCGAGGAGATCGACGCGCTGGAGGTCATGGCGGTGCCGTCGGTGCCGTACCTGGTGACCACCCGGGTGATCGCGGGGATCGTCGCGATCATCCCGATCTACACGCTGGGCATGCTCGCGAGCTACGCCGCCGCCCGCCTGAACGTGACCCTGGTCAACGGACTGTCCGGTGGTACCTACGACCACTACTTCGACCTGTTCCTGCCGGTCAGCGACGTGCTGCTGTCGTACCTGAAGGTGATCGTCTTCGCGACGGTGATCATCCTGATCCACTGTCACTACGGCTACGCGGCCAAGGGCGGCCCGGCGGGCGTCGGCGTCGCGGTCGGGCGTGCGGTGCGGCTGTCCATCGTGAGCACCGCGATCCTGGACTTCTTCCTCACGCTGGTCATGTTCGGCACCTCGACCTCGGTGCGGGTGGCCGGATGAGGTCCCCCAAGCGAGTCCTCCAGGGCCTGGCGTTCGTCACCGTCATCGTGGTGCTGCTCGGCCTCGCCGTCGCGCAGTACTCGGGCCTGTTCTCCTCCGGCGTCCCGGTGACCCTCAACGTCGCCCGGGTCGGCACCCAGATGCAGGAGCGCGCCGACGTCAAGGTGCGCGGGCTCATCGTCGGCGAGGTCGACCAGGTCACCTCGGACGGGCAGACGACCAGCATCGAGATGTCGATGAACCCGGCGCTGATCGACCAGATCCCGGAGAACGTCCAGGCGCAGCTGCTGCCGAAGACGCTGTTCGGCGAGAAGTTCGTGTCCCTGGTCCCGCCGCAGGCCCCGGCGACGACGCGCCTCACCGCGGGCGACGTGATCCCCGAGGACCGCAGCCAGGGCGCGATCGAGGTCGAGCGGGTGCTCGACGAGCTCCTCCCGCTGCTGCAGACCGTCCGCCCGCAGGACCTGGCGACCACGCTGAGCTCGCTGTCCCAGGCGCTGCAGGGCCGTGGTGACCAGCTGGGACAGACGCTGACCCAGCTCAACACGCTGGTCGAGGGCCTGAACCCGGCGGTGCCGGACCTGCAGGAGGACATCCGCCAGCTCGCGACGTTCTCGGACAACCTGAACACCGCGGCGCCGGACCTGCTCGACGCGCTCGACGACCTCACCGTCACCAGCCGGACGATCGTCGAGAAGCGCGAGGGGCTGCGGAACCTGTACCGCTCCGTCACCGGGGCGTCCGACGACCTGCGGGCCTTCCTCGACGCCAACGGCGACAACATCATCGGCGTCTCGAGCGCCAGCAGGCCCACGCTGGAGACCCTGGCCCGGTACTCGCCCGAGTTCCCGTGCCTGACCCGCCAGCTCGTCGACCTGGTCCCGAAGATCAACGACGCGATCCGGCCGGGCACCGACCGGGTCGGCGTCAACATCACGCTGGAGATCGTCGCCAGCAAGGGCAAGTACCTGCCGAACCAGGACGAGCCCGAGTACGGCGACGACCGCGGCCCGCGCTGCTACCCGATCCCGGTCCCGGAGGGCACCCAGTACCCGCCGGACGGCCCGTTCCGTGACGGCTCGGTGCCCGGCCCCGGCCCGGCAGGCCAGCCGATGGGCAACCCGGAGGACTTCGGCGTCGACACCTTCGGCACCTACGACGGCACCGACAGTTTCGGCCTGGTCCAGGACCAGAGCGCGCAGAACGGCGCCGGGATCCTGCCCCCGCTGACGACGGCGCTCGGGCAGGCCGGCATCCAGCCGAGCTCGCACACCAGCGGTGAGCACCAGTCCGGCGCCGTCGACATGGGCGTCGCCAACTCACCCGGCGAGCAGCAGGTCGTCGCACAGCTGCTGGCCGCGCAGCAGGGTGGCTCCCCGGAGGCCGTCCCGGCCTGGAGCAGCACGATGGTCGGCCCGCTGCTGCGCGGGGCGGAGGTGACGCTGACGTGAGCAGGCTCCCGCTCTCCCCGCTGATCAAGTTCCTGGTGTTCGCGCTGGTCACGGCGCTCGGGACCACGGTCCTCGGTCTGACGATCGCGAACGCCCGTGGCGGCGACACCACCGAGTACACCGCGCGGTTCACCGACGCGACCGGCCTCCTGGCCGGGGACGACGTCCGGATCGCCGGCGTCGTCGTCGGGTCGGTGAAGGACGTCCGCATCGTCGACCGGCGCGTCGCCGAGGTCGAGTTCGACGTGAACTCGTCCACGCAGCTGCCCGCGTCCACCAACGCGGCGCTCAAGTACAAGAACCTCATCGGGCAGCGCTACCTGGCGCTCGACCAGGGCGCGGGCCCGACCGGCGAGACGCTGCCCGCCGACGGCCAGATCCCGCTGGAGCGCACCCGGCCCGCGGTCAACCTGACCGTGCTGTTCAACGGCTTCCAGCCGCTGTTCCAGGGACTCGACCCGGACCAGATCAACAAGCTGTCGATGGAGATCGTCCAGGTCCTGCAGGGCGAGGGCGGCACCGTGCAGTCGCTGCTCGCGTCGACGTCGTCGCTGACGAACTCCGTCGCCGACCGCGACCAGGTGATCGGGCAGGTCATCGACAACCTGAACCTGACCCTGCAGACGGTCAACGACAACGACCAGGGGCTCAACGAGCTGATCAGCTCGCTGCAGGCCGTGGTGTCGGGGCTCGCCCAGGACCGTGAGCCGATCGGGAACGCGATCGAGTCCATCGGCACGCTGACCCAGGTCACCGGGTCGTTCGTGGAGGACGCGCGGCCCGCGCTGCGCGACGACATCCGCAACCTCGGCGACCTGGCCACCCAGCTCGACCAGGGCCGGCCCGCGATCGAGCGGTTCCTGGAGTACGCGCCGTTCAAGCTGAACCGGATCGCCCGGGTCGGCTCCTACGGCAGCTGGTTCAACTTCTACCTGTGCGGCCTCGACGGGAACATCGGCGTCTCGCCGATCCTCCCGCCGACCTCGCTGGAGGACCTCGGTCTGGGCGGGCTGGCGCAGAACCCCGAGCGCCGCTGCGGCCCGGACCCGTCCGGGCTCGGCCCGGGCGGTACCGGCCCGACCGACGGCTCGTCGCCCGGCGGCCCGGACGACCGGGCGCAGAAGCCCGAGGACAACCCGCTGATGCGCGACCCGAACACCGAGTCGCTGGAGCAGCTGGCGAACCCGGCCGGGCAGGGCGTCGACTCCAGCGGTGACCCGACCGCCGCGCTGCAGCCGGGAGGCAACTGATGGCACAGGTGGGGCAGAAGCGGCCCGTCCTGGTCGCCACGATCGGCCTCGTGACCGTCGTGGCGCTGACCCTGGCCGCGTTCAACTACGAGGCGCTGTTCTCCGGGGCGACCCGCTACACCGCGGAGTTCCCGGAGGCCGCCGGCCTGCAGGCGAACGACCGGGTCACGGTCGCCGGCGTCGAGGCGGGCCGGGTGCAGAGCGTCGAGCTCGAGGGCGACCACGTGAAGGTCGACTTCAGCGTCGAGGAGGCCTGGGTCGGCAACCGGACGACGGCGTCGATCGAGATCGCGACGCTGCTCGGCTCGAAGTTCCTGGCCCTCGACCCGCGCGGCGACGCCGAGCAGGACCCGGACGCGCCGATCGGGCGGGACCGCACCAAGTCCCCGTTCGACGTCGTGGACGCGTTCAACGGGCTGTCGGGCACCATCGACCAGCTCGACACCGACCAGCTGGCGACGAGCCTGACCACGCACTCGGACACCTTCCGGGAGACGCCGCCGGAGATCCGCGGGGCGCTGGACGGGCTGTCCCGGCTCTCGAACACGATCTCCAGCCGGGACGGCCAGCTCAAGCAGCTGCTCGCCAACACCCGGCAGCTCTCGACCACGCTGGCCGACCGGCGGGGCGACGTCGTCAAGCTCGTCGACGACGGCAACCTCCTGCTCGGCGAGCTGCAGCAGCGCAAGGACGCCATCGCGAACCTGCTCGACGGCGTGCAGAAGCTGTCGGTGCAGCTGCGCGGGCTGGTGGGCGACAACCAGGAGCAGCTGCGGCCGGCGCTGGAGACCGTGGACAAGGTGCTGGCGGTGCTCGAGGAGAACCGCGACAACCTCGGCGAGATCCTGGACAAGGAAGCGGTGTTCGTCCGCGTGTTCGGCAACGCCCTCGGCAACGGCCGCTGGTTCGACAACTACGTCTGCGGGCTCGTCCCGCCGGCCGTCCCGCTGGGGGGTGACTGCTGATGGGTTCCTGGGCCAACGACCGGCGCGCGCTGCAGTTCGGTGCCCTGGTCGCCGTCGTCGCCGTGCTGGCGGCGAGCGCGATCTGGCTGATCACCTCCGGTGGCGGCCGCCCGGTCACCGCGTACTTCACCAGCGCCGCGGCGCTGTTCGAGGACAACGACGTGCGGGTGCTCGGCGTCCCGGTCGGGAAGATCGAGAAGATCACCCCCGAGGGCGACCGGGTGCGGGTCGACATGACCATCACCGACGACGACGTGACCCTCCCGGCCGACGTCAAGGCCGCGGTGGTCTCGCCCAGCCTCGTCACCGGCCGGTACGTCCAGCTGACGCCGGTCTACACCGGTGGACCCGAGTGGAACGGCGAGCCGATCCTGCTGGAGCGCACCGCGTTCCCGCTGGGCGTGGACGACCTGACCCGGACCGCCACCGAGCTGTCCCGGGCACTCGGCCCGCAGGGCGCCAACGCGAACGGTGCGCTGAACGACACGCTCGACGTCGCCGCGCAGAACCTCGACGGCAACGGCCGTGCCCTCAACGACACCATCCGCAACCTCGGCGGGCTCTCGACGACGCTGAACGGCTCCAGCGAGGACCTGTTCGGCACCGTCACCGAGCTGCAGAAGTTCGTCGCCACGCTGAAGGAGAACGACCCCGGCGTGCGGGAGCTCAACGGCAAGCTCGCCGACGTGACCGGGTTCCTCGCGGGCCAGCGCGGCGAGCTGGGCGGCGCCCTCAACGAGCTGTCCTACGCGCTCGGGGACGTCGCGGGCTTCGTCCAGGACAACCGCGGCGCGCTCAAGTCCAACGTGGACAAGCTCGCGAACGTGTCGCAGGAGGTCGTGGACCACCAGCGGGCGCTGGCCGAGATCGCGGACACCGCCCCGGCGGCACTGGGCAACCTGGCGAACATCTACAACGGATCGTCGGAGACCCTGGACACCCGGGCGAACATCAACGAGCTGGCGTACCCGCTGCCGGTCGCGATCTGCGAGATCCTCCGCCGCGGAGCGGGCACGCTCCCCACGGAGGGACCGCAGGCCGGAGCCGGAGCGCTGTGTGACGGCCTGCAGCCGATCCTCGACGGCGCGGTCCCGCTGCCCACGCCGCAGGAGATCATCACCCAGCTCCAGCAGGGCGTGACGCCGTCCAACCCGGCGCTGCCCCAGCTGCTGCCCGGCTCGCCGCTCTCCCTGACCGACCCGGGTTCGCAGCTGCGGGCCCCGGGCGCCCCGGCGCCGTCCGCCCCGGAGGCCCCGGCCCCGGAGACCCCGGCCCCCGGTAGCGCCCCGCCCGCCGCTCCGGCACCGACGTCCGGCCCCCAGGCCACGCCGACGCCGGTACCCGAGCCGGAGGAGCGCGGCGGCGGCCTGTTCGGCGGACTCTTCGGAGGTGGATCGTGATCGGCACGACCGGCCGGATCGGTCGCGCCGCCGCCCTGCTGACCGCCGTGGCGATCGGTGCGAGCGGCTGCGGCGTGGTCGACGGCGGCCTGCGGGGCATCCCGCTGCCCGGTGGCGCGAGCCTCGGCGACGACCCCTACCGGGTGCAGATCGAGTTCCCGGACGTCGTGGACCTCGTCCCGCAGTCGATCGTGCGCTACGGCGACGTCCCGATCGGGACGGTCGAGAGCGTCGACGTGGAGCCGGCCTCCTGGAACGCGCTCGTCACGATCGACGTCAACCGCGACGTCGAGCTGCCGGCGAACTCGACCGCCCGGGTGCGGACGACGTCGCTGCTCGGCGAGAAGTTCGTGTCCCTGGACCGTCCGCAGGGTCCCGCCGAGGGCTCGCTGGCCCAGGCCGGGCGGATCCCGCTGCAGTCCTCCGGCCGGGCGGCCGAGGTCGAGGAGGTGCTCGGCGCGCTGTCGATGCTGCTCAACGGTGGCGGCGTCGCGCAGATCCGGACGATCTCCACCGAGCTCAACAACGCGCTCTCCGGACGCGAGCCGGAGATCCGGGCCCTGCTCGGCAACCTCGACCAGCTGGTCGGGTCGCTGGACCAGAGCAAGGACGACATCAACCGCGCGCTCGACGGCCTCAACCGGCTGTCGGCGACGCTGGCCGAGCGCCGTCCGCAGATCCAGAACGCCCTGCAGAACATCAGCCCCGGGCTGCGCGAGCTGGAGGCGCAGCGGACCCAGCTGGTCGGGATGCTGCAGGCGCTCGACCGGCTGTCCGGCGTCGCGACGAACGTCGTGAACCGCTCCCGCGACGACCTCCTCGCCGATCTCGAGGCGCTGCGACCGGTCCTGCGCAACCTCGCCGACTCCGGGCAGAACCTGCCGGACTCGCTCGAGCTGCTGCTGACGATCCCCTTCACCGACGCGGCCACCGACGCCGTCGCCGGCGACTACGCGAACCTCTACGTGACGGTCGACGCCGACCTGGGGAACATCCTGCAGAACATCCTGAACTCCCGGCAGCTGGGACTCCCGCTGCCGCTGGACCAGCTCCAACAGCTGCCGCCGACGGCCCAGCTGCTCACCCCGCTGCTCGGCGGGGACGCGCCGGCCACCCCGCCTGCCCCCGGCGTCCCGCAGCTGCCGCTGCTCGGGCCGGAGCAGGCGACCCCGGCACCGGCGCCCCCCGCGGAGGGCGCGCCCGGGACCCCGGCGCCGTCCGGAACGGCACCGGCGACCCCGACCCCGACCCCGGCGCCCGAGTCCGGTGACTCCGGCGGTGGCGGTCTCCTCGGCGGACTCTTCGGAGGTGGATCGTGATCACGAAGACCGTCCGCTGGCAGCTGATCGCGCTGGCGATCGTGACGATCGTCGGTGTCGGCTACGCCGGGTTCCGCTACGCGGGCCTGGACCGGATCTTCGGGGCGACGACGTACCCGGTGACCGTGCAGATGGCCGACTCCGGCGGGATCTTCACCGGCGCCGACGTCACCTACCGCGGCGTCAGCGTCGGCAGGGTCGGCCCGCTGTCGCTGTCCCAGTCCGGCGTCGACGTCCAGCTGGACATCGCCAACGGGTCGCCGGAGATCCCGGCCGACACCCGCGCCGTCGTCGGGAACCTGTCGCCGATCGGTGAGCAGTACGTCGACCTGCAGCCCGTCGCCGACGGCGGCGAGACCCTCGCCGCCGGTGCCGTGATCCCGCAGGAGCGCACCCAGGCCCCGGTCGGGATCAACACCTTCCTGACCGAGCTCGACGGGCTCGTCTCGACGGTGCCGAAGGACTCGCTGCGCACCGTGGTGTCGGAGCTGGGCCAGGGCTTCGAGGGCACCGCGCAGCCGCTGCAGCAGCTGCTCGACACGTCCGGGCAGTTCACCCGGACCGCGACCGAGGCGCTGCCGCAGACAACGGCGCTGATCCGCGACGCGCGTCCGGTCCTGACCACCCAGAACGAGGTCGCACCGCAGTTCCAGGAGTTCAGCCGGGGGCTGCGCGAGGTCGCCGAGCAGCTGAAGCAGTCCGACCCGGACATCCGGCGGATCATCGACGACGGCCCCCGGGCCGGCGACCAGCTGAGCGGGCTGATCCGCGAGAGCGGCCCGGGTCTCGGCGAGTCGGTCGCGAACCTGCGCACCGTCAGCGAGCTGCTGGAGCCACGCCAGGCGGGGCTGCGCCAGCTGCTGGTGACCTACCCCGGACTGGTCGCCGTGGCGCCGAACGTGGTGCCCGGCGACGGGACGGCCCACCTCGGCCTGGTGGTCAACTTCTTCGACCCGCCGGCCTGCGCCCGCGGGTACGAGGGCACGGACACCCGGGGTGGCCTGGACGTCAGCGAGGTCCCGGTGAACTCCGACGCCCGCTGCGCCGAGCCCCCCGGCAGCCCCACCAACGTGCGCGGTATGCAGAATGTCGAGAGGCCCCAGCCTCTCGAGGTGCAGGACTACTCGGGCAACTCCGGGTTCTCCGGGAACGGTGGAGACCCCGGCGCCGGTGGGACCGACGGCGGGCCCGGGACGCGGCCCAACGCCGGTTCGCTCGGCGACGACCGTCCCGAGCGGATCGCTTCGTCTGGCCTGGTCGACGACGCCGCCCAGATCCTGATGGGCGGATGAGCGCGACGGTCGCGCCCCCGGCGGGCGTGACCGGCACGACGGTCGTGCACCCCCGTGGCGCGACCGGCACGACGACCGCGGTGCCGCGGCCGCCCGCCGGGCGGCCCGGTCCCACGGCCGGCCCCACGGCCGCCCCGAGCGGCCGCCGAGCGGCTGTGCCCCCGCAGCCGGGAGGAGGAACGCTCCGCAATGGTCACCGAACTCGACGAGCGCCCGGCCGACGCCGGGGAGCCGCCGAACCCCCCGCGGGAGCCGGGACGGCTCGCCCGGATCCTGCCGATCGCGGCGATCGTCGCCGCGGTGCTGGCACTGGTCTTCGGAGCGCTCTGGCTGATCGCCCTGAACAGCGACTCGGTGCAGGTGTCGCAGGCCCGTGACGAGGCACTGCGCGACGCCCGCCAGGCCGTCATCAACCTGAACACGCTGGACCACAACGACGCCCAGAAGGGCCTGGACCTGTGGATCCAGTCGTCGTCGGGCTCCGTGCGGGACGAGTTCGAGAAGAACCGTGACGCCTACGCCCAGCTCGTCACCCAGCAGAAGCGCACGACCACCGCGACCGTCGCCGACGCCGCCGTGTCCGAGGTCGACCCGCGGGCCGGGACGGCCAGGGTGCTGGCCGGCGTCGACGTGACCGTGACACCCGAGGGCGGCCAGCCGACCGTGACCCGGCAGCGCATCGAGCTCGGCATGGTCGACACCCCGGACGGCTGGAAGGTCGACGCCCTCGAACCGCTGCTGACGCCCGGTTCCGAAGGCTGAGTCCCGCCCTCCCGGCGGCCCG